>JADGOH010000019.1 GCA_017883025.1 Acidimicrobiales bacterium | reverse complement strand
GCGTAGCCCTTGGTGTCGGCGTGGCGGATGCCGGACACCCGCAGCTGGTCGAACTCGTTGTACTTGCCCACGCCGGCGAAGGCGATGCGATCGTAGATCTCGCTGATCTTGTGCAACGACCGCGACGGGTTGTCGGCGACGATCACGATGCCCTGGTCGTAGGTGGTGGCCACGAGGGACCGGCCGCGGGCGATGCCCTTCTGGGCGTACTCGGCCCGGTCCTTCATCACCTGCTCGGGTGCGACGTAGTACGGCATGGTCATGGCTGACGGCCCTCCGTCCGGCGGCGCTCGATCAGTGCGGCGAACCGGTCGGCCACCTCGGTGTCGGGCACGGCGGTGAACCCGTCGGCCGTCACGGTGGCGACCAGCGGGTAGATGCCCCGGATCAGGTCGGGGCCCCCGGTGGCCGAGTCCTCGTCCGCCGCCTCGTAGAGCGACTGGATGGCGAGTTCGACGGCGGCGTCACGGTCGAGCCCGTCCCGGTACCCGAGCTTCACCGTGGTCCGGGCGTCGCGGCCACCGGACCCGGTGGCGTTGTACTCGCTCTCCTCGTAGTGGCCGCCGGTGACGTCGTAGGTGAAGATCCGCCCGGTCCGGCGGGCGAGGTCGTAGCCGGCGAACAGCGGGACCACGGCGAGGCCCTGCATGGCCATGGGCAGGTGCTCGCGCACCATCTGGCCGAGCTGGTTGGCCTTGCCCTCGAGGCTGAGCACGGTGCCCTCGACCTTCTCGTAGTGCTCGAGCTGGGTCTGGAAGAGGCGCACCATCTCGACGGCCGGGCCGGCGGCGCCGGCGATGGCCACCGCCGAGTACCGGTCCGCCGGGAACACCTTCTCCATGGCCCGGTGGGCGATGGCGTGGCCCTCGGTGGCGCGGCGGTCGCCCGCCATGACCACGCCGTCGACGTAGCGCAACGCCACCACCGTCGTTCCGTGGCGGAAGCCCTCGGCCGGAGCCGCGCCGGAGCCGGCCAGGGTGGGATGGGCGGGCACCCGCAGGCGTCGCATGAGCCCGGCGAAGTCCGGTCCCGGGTCCTCGGTCGTCGAGAAGAGCGGCAGGGTCACCGGGTCACTCCCCGCCCTTCTGCACGTAGTTGCGCACGAACTCCTCGGCGTTGTCCTCCAGGACCTCGTCGATCTCGTCGAGCAGGTCGTCGAGCTCCGCCTTGAGCTTCTCGCCCGTGGCCGAGGTGGCGGGCACGTCCTCGACGGCCTCGTCGGTCCGCTCGGTCGCCTGCTTCTTCTTCAGCTCTCGCTCTGCCATCGCTCCACTCCTCGGTCCCTGTCCAGCATGGTCCTACCGCACGTCCCCGTCGCACCGTGTCGCCCGGTCGGGCGGCACGGTTCCCGGTGGCTCAGCCGCTCAGCCGATCCACCAGCTCGGCCGGGGTCGAGCAGCTGTCCAGTAGTGCTTCGACATGTTCCGCCGTTCCCTTCAGGGGATCCATCATAGGGACGCGCCGGAGGGGGTCCGACCCGAGGTCGAACACCAGCGAATCCCAGTTGGCGGTGGCCACCGAGCCGGGCCAGCGCTTCAGGCACTCGCCCCGGAACCACGCCCGCGTGTCGCGGGGCGGGTCGGTCACTGCGGCGTCGACCGACGCCTGGTCGACGAGGCGTTCGGTGTCGAGGCGGGCGAAGAGCGACCGTGACGGCCGCAGGTCGTGGTACTGGAGGTCGACGGCAGCCAACCGGGGGTCGTCCCAGCCGAGGCCGTGCCGGTCCCGGTACGCCTCGAGCAGCTGCAGCTTCGCCACCCAGTCGACCTGGCGGGCCAGGGTCATCGGGTCGGTCTCGAGGCCGTTCAGGACCTGCTCCCACCGGTCGAGCACCGCGGTTCCCACGTGCTCGGCGCCCAGGCACTCGAGGCCCCGGTCGTCCGAGTACTTGCGGGCCAACGAATAGAGCTCCCATTGGATGGCGAGGGCGGTGGCCGTGGACCCGTCCGCCATCTGCAGGAGTTGGCCGAACGTGCGGTCCACGGCGACGGCGTGGATGGCCCGCACCGGGTCGGCCAGGGACAGGTTCCGGCTGCCCGTCACGTCGTCCTCGATCATGGCCAGGACCAGTGCCGTGGTCCCCACCTTCAGGAACGTGGACACCTCGGCCAGGTTGGCGTCCCCCACGATGACGTGGAGCCGGCGGTAGCGGCGCGAGTCGGCGTGGGGCTCGTCCCGCGTGTTCACGATGGGGCGCTTGAGCGTCGTCTCCAGACCGACCTGCTCCTCGAAGAACTCGGCCCGCTGGCTCAGCTGGTAGTCGACCGCGCCCGGCTCGTGGACACTGGTCTCGGAGCCCACCTTGCCGCTGCCGCAGAAGAGCTGCCGGGTCACGAAGTGGGGGGTGATCCCCTGCACCACCCGGCTGAACGGGGTGTCGCGGTCCATGAGGTAGTTCTCGTGGCAGCCGTACGAGTTGCCCTTGCCGTCCGAGTTGTTCTTGTAGACGACGAGGTGGGACCCGTCGTGCACGGCCAGGTCGGCCGCCTCCATCGACCGGATCACGATCTGCTCGCCCGCCCGGTCGAAGCGCACGGCCTCGAGGGCGTCCCGGCACTCCGGCGAGCTGAACTCGGGATGGGCGTGGTCGACGTAGTAGCGCGACCCGTTGGTGAGGACGGTGTTGACGAGGTGGGTCTCGACCATCGGGGGCATGGAGCCCTCCCGTGCGAACCCACGGGCGTCGTTACCGGGCGCCTCGTCCTCGAAGTCCCATCCGGTCTGCTGGCGGGCGACGTCACGCGCGTAGGCGTTGATCAGGACCGATGAGGCGGCGATCGGGTTGGGGTCGCCTCCGACCACCTGGATGCCGTACTCGGTCTCGATGCCGCAGACCTTGGGGATCGCCATGCGGGCGACCCTACCCTCGCACCGGGCGCGAGCGGCGTCCGGTGCCTGTCAGAGGTACTGGCCCGTCCCGACCCGTTCGATGGAACGGCCGCCGGTGGTCTCCTCCCGATCGCTGATCAGGGTGCGGATGTACACGATCCGCTCGCCCTTCTTGCCCGAGATCTTTGCCCAGTCGTCCGGGTTGGTCGTGTTCGGGAGGTCCTCGTTCTCCTTGTACTCCTGCCGGATCGACTCGAGGAGGTCCTGTGTGCGGATGCCGCGGCTCTGTTGGGCGATGGCGCGCTTGATGGCGAGCTTCTTCGCGCGGCGGACGATGTTCTCGATCATGGCCCCCGACGAGAAGTCCCGGTAGTAGAGCACCTCTTTGTCGCCGTTCTGGTAGGTGACCTCGAGGAAGCGGTTCTCCTCGTCGTCCCGGTACATCTCGGCGACGGTGGCCTCGATCATGGCCTGGGTGGCCTTGGCCGGGTCGCCCCCGCCGAGCGTGCGCACCTCGTCGGCGTCCAGGGGGAGGTCCGGGGTCAGGTACCGACCGAAGATCTGGGTGGCCGCCAGCTCGTTGGGCCGCTCGATGCGGATCTTCACGTCGAGGCGCCCCGGACGGAGGATGGCCGGGTCGATCAGATCCTCGCGGTTGGATGCCCCGATGACGATGACGTCCTTCAGGGTCTCCACGCCGTCGATCTCGGCGAGCAGCTGCGGCACGATCGTCGACTCCATGTCGGAGCTGATGCCGGTGCCTCGGGTGCGGAAGAGCGAGTCCATCTCGTCGAAGAAGACGATGACCGGCACGCCCTCCTCCGACTTCTCACGCGCCCGCTGGAACACGAGGCGGATCTGGCGCTCCGTCTCCCCGACGTACTTGTTGAGCAGCTCGGGGCCCTTGATGTTGAGGAAGTAGCTGCGGGTGTTGGTGTTGCCGGTGACCTGGGCGACCTTCTTGGCCAGCGAGTTGGCCACGGCCTTGGCGATGAGCGTCTTGCCGCAGCCCGGTGGGCCGTAGAGCAGGATCCCCTTCGGCGCGGGCAGCTTGTGCTCGGCGTAGAGCTCCCGGTAGAGGTAGGGCAGCTCGACGGCATCGGTGATCGCCTCGATCTGCTCGTCCAGGCCGCCCACGTCGGCGTAGGTGACGTCGGGAACCTCCTCGAGGACCAGCTCCTCGACCTCGGGCCGCTCCAGCTTCTCGATCAGCAGGCCGGTGCGCGACTCCATCAGGACGGTGTCGCCGGCACGGAGCTTCACGCCGATGAGGGCGTCGGACAGTTCGGCCACCCGCTCCTCGTCGGCCCGCCCGTACACCAGCGCACGCGTGCCGCCTTCGAGCAGCTCCTTCAGCACGACGACCTCGCCCTGTCCCTCGCCCTCGCGGGCCAGGATGACGTTGAGCGACTCGTTGAGGACGACCTCGTTGCCCCGCGCCAGGTCTACCGGCTCGATGTCCGGGTGCAGCGTCACCCGCATCTTGCGCCCGCCCGAGAACACGTCGACCGTGCCGTCGTCGTTCGTCCCGAGGTAGGTCCCGTAGGCCGACGGCGGCTGCGTCAGCTTCTCCACCTCCTCGCGGAGGTTGGCGACGTGCTCCTTCGCCGTCTGGAGGGTGAAGGTCAACTTCTCGTTCTGCGAGACGGCCTGTGCCAGCTGGCCCTTGGTCTCGAGGAGCTTCTCCTCGAGGGTCTGCACGCGGCGCGGGCTCTCCTGGAGCCGGCGGCGCAGGACGGTGACCTCCTCCTCGGCGGTGTGGGCACGCGCCCGCAGCATCTCGAGATCGTCTTCGTCCGCCGCCCGGCGCTGGCCGTCGGCATCGTCGAAATCAACCGTCGCACTCACCTCATTCGTGCAGTCGGGGCCTCATCTGCGACCCTACACCGGGCCGACCGCCGGTCCGACGCTCTCCTGGAGGGCCACCGGGCCACCGCCCTCCACCGTGTGGTCCACGACCGGCTGACGACCCGCATCGGGCCGTCAGCCGGTCGTGCCCGCGACGCGGATAGCATGGGTCGGGCAACGGGTCCCGCACGCCGATGATCGACGTGGCCGGGGAACTGCCCGTCGGCCCCGGTGATCCGTGGACACGGGTGCCACGCGTTCGAGCCGAGAGACACGTAGGAGAGGCACCACTGATGAAGGTCTGGATCGACCAAGATCTCTGCACGGGAGACGGGCTCTGCGAGGAGATCGCACCCGCGGTCTTCACCTTGCTCGACGACGGGCTCGCCTATGTCAAGGAGGGCGACGCCGTCCGCAACGAGCCGGGCGGCTCCGCCGGCATGGCCGCCGTGCCCGCCGACCTCGAGGACGCCGTGGTCGAGGCCTCCGAGGAGTGCCCCGGCGAGTGCATCTTCATCGAGCAGAGCTGACCTGCCCGAACACGGGCAGGGCCGCACCCACCCCTTCCGGGGACCCTACGCGCCCGGAACACCGAGACGCAGCAGCTCGTTGCAGGTCACGTCACCGACGACGCCGACGGGATCCTGACCGCTGAGGCCGTCGAGGCACGGGGCGTCGGATGCGAACAGCCCACCGTCCGCGGCGGCCAGCCAGGAGCCGTGCCTGTCACCCGGTGGTGTCGCCCCACACCCGGTCGGTCGCCTCGTCCACGCCATCCGCATCGGGCCGTGCGTCCCCCGCCTCCGCTGCGGCAGCATCGGTTGCGCCGGGCGCCGCCGGCTCGACCCGCGACGGGCCGGGCACCCCCGGCCGACTGCCCAGCTCCTCACGCCGCAGGAGCCGGGCGGTGGTCAGGAACCCGGTGTGCCCGACCATGCGGTGGTCCGGTCGCACCGAGCGGTCCTCGATGTGCCACGTGCGGTGGAGGACCTCCAGGGTGGACGACATGCCGAAGGCACTCGTCTCGAGCACCTGGCGGAAGTGGGACGTCTGGTTGATCGTCGGCAGGTAGGCGCAGATGATGCCGCCGGACCGCAGGGCCACTTCGGCGAAGGGCAGGACCCGCCACGGCTCGGGCAGGTCGAGGACGACGCGGTCGAGCCCTCGCTCCTCGATCCCGTCGTAGACGTCGCGCAGCTCCACCCGGTAGGGCGCGTCGGCACCGACCACGGATTCGACGTTGTTGCGTGCCCGGTTGGCGAAGTCCTCGCGCAGCTCGTAGCCCACCACGGAGGCTCCGGCCCGCAGCATGGCCATGGACAGCGCACCCGAGCCGACCCCGGCCTCGAGCACGGTCATGCCCGGGGCGATATCGGCCTCCATCAGGATGGCGGCCAGGTCTTTCGGGTAGATGACCTGGGCGCCCCGCGGCATCTTCAGCACCGTCTCCCCCAGGGTCGGCCGGACCACCAGGAACCGCCGTCCCGTGCTGCCCAGCACGGTCGACCCTTCGTACGCTCCGATGAGGTCGTTGTGGGCGACGATGCCGACATGGGTGTGGAACCCGGCGTCGGGGCGCAGTGTGAGCAGGTACCGTCGCTTCTTGGTGTCGACGAGCAGGACCTTCTCGCCCTCGCGCAGCAGGCTCTTGTCGACCTGCCCGGCTCCCCCGTCGGGGTCAACGGTGGTCAGGGGTTCGGGCTCGACGACGAGCCCGGCGGGCTCGAACTGATCACCAGGCGCTCCCCCGGGTTCAGCTTGGTGCGGTAGACGACGTCCTCGGTGCGTCGGGCCCGCAGCAGCATCCACACGGCGGCACCGACGACGAACCATGCCGTGTTGTAGCCGCGCATGCCCCGGCCGAAGGCCTTGACCTGGAAGTAGCGGAGGATCGACTCCATCGGCTCAGATCCGGCGGACTTCGACGACCGTGGACCGGCGACGGCCCCGCCGGCGCCCCAGCAGGTAGATGGCGGCCACCGAGACCACGACGACGGCCAGTCCGATGGCGAGCGCCTGGGACTTCGCCCCCTCGACCTCGTCGGTCACGCCGCCGGTGATCTCGCGGAACTTACCCTCGATCTGGTCGCGGGTGATCTTCTCGTCGGCCGGGCTCATGCCTGCTCCTCCTGGGTGGTGGTGTCGGTCGGCGTCGTGGTGGTCTCCGGGGTCGGCGTCGCCACCGGGGTCGGCACCGTAGCTGCGGGAGCCGTCGCAGCGGTCGACGTCGACGTCGACGTCCCTCCGGTGCCAGGGGTCACCGGACCCGTCGGAGCGACGGTCGGCGCAGGCCGGCCCGAGGTCGCGGCGTCCGGCCGACCCTTCGGCGTCTGGCCCCGGCTGATGGCCCGGACCGCGAGGTAGGCGACAAGCACCACGACGACCGTGCAGAGGAGGTAGGGGATCCAGGACAGGTTGCCCGTGAACGCGCTGCCCGTCTCGGTCTGCAGCACGCGCAGCAGGCCCACGGCCAGGATGGCCAGCCCGATGGAGAGGGCCACCGATCCCGCCACGCCGAACAGGATGTACCGGCCGAGGCCCTTGACCGGCTCCAGCGTCTCCTGCTTGATGTAGGCGACGATGAGCTGCACGGTCTCCTGCGCCTCGTCGCGCAGGCCGCTGAACCCTCGCTTGCCGTCATTCCGGCCCTGCGCCACGTTTCTCCTCGGGTACTCGTGGGCGGCCCGGCGGGCGCCGGTGCCACCACCGCGCGCTCCCACTCGCACCGCCACGGGGGCGGGCCCGGCGCTCGGACGGCACAACTCTAGCCAGCGCGGGTCCCCTGCCTGCTCACGTGCGCTCGGTGTACAGATAGGTCGAGCTGGCCCGGGCCACGACCCGGCCCCCGTCGTCGATCACCTCGGCCTCGGCGAAGGCTACCCGGGAGCCGCCGGACACGATGTGCGCCGTGCACTCGAGGACCGACCCCACCCGTGCCGCGGCCAGGAAGCTCGTCTTCATCTCGACGTTCGAGGCGAAGACCTTCCGACCGCGCCCGATGGCCCAGGTCACCGCGGCCGAGCCCATGGCGGAGTCGGCCATCGCCCCGAGGAACCCGCCCTGCACGATGCCGGCCGGGTTGGCGAAGCGCTCGTCCGCCTGCATGCGCCACACCGTGCGCCCCGGCTCGGACTTGTCCACGCACGTCATGCCGAGCGTCAGCTCGCAGTTCGGGGGCACCTGGATGCGCGCGTCGGCCACCGGGCGACGATAGCCCCCGCCGGCGCGAGCGGCCGCCCGATCGATGGTGGACGCTCGGGGGCCAGGACCGGCGATACTGGTACATGGCCATCGACGCGCACGACGCCCCGGGGCCGGTCGTCCTGGTGGGCGAACCCACCGAGGACTGGTCCGGTGATGCCCGGTACCACGAGTACTCGGCCGCCGCCGACCCCGTCGGATCCGGAGCGATCCCCCCGGTGCCCGTCGAGCGCTTCCCGGCCGACCTGCACCGGGGCCCGGGCAGCCGGCTCGTGGCGCTCGACCTGTCCGCTGGGCTGGGGGTCCAGTACCCGGCCACCAGCCCGGCGCTGCTGGCGGCCTTCGTCGTCCTCGATCCGGGCGACACGCTCACCACCCACCCCGACGCCACCAGTGAGCTCTACTACTGCATCGAGGGAAGCGGCTCCAGCACCTTCGTGGCGGGCACGCCCGGCGGGGCGCCGGCGACCGGTACGGTCCCTTGGGCCCCTGGCGACGTCGTGGTCCTGCCCGCCGGGTGCACCACCGAGCACACCGCGGAGGTGGGCGGTCGGGCCGTGCTCTACCGGGTGACCGACGCGCCGCTGCTCGCCTACCTGGGGGTCATCCCCGGTACCCCACGGTTCGCCCCGACCCGCTACGAGGCGGCCACGTCGCTGGCCCGGTTGGCGGAGGTGGAGCGCCATCCCGACGCCGCCAACCGGAGCCGGGTCAGCATCCTGCTCGGCAACGCCGCCCACCCGCAGACCCTCACCGTCACCCACACCATGTGGGCCATGCTCGGCGTGTTGCCCACCGACCGGGTCCAGCGGGCCCACCGGCACCAGAGCGTCGCACTCGACCTCATCACCGCGTGCGCCCCCGGCTGCTACACCCTGGTCGGCCCCGCCCTCGACGACGCCGGCCGCATCGTCGACCCGGTCCGGGTCGACTGGGAGGGGGCCGGCGCCTTCGTGACCCCGCCCGGCCTGTGGCACAGCCACCACAACGAGTCGGGGGCGCCCGCCTACCTGCTCCCCATCCAGGACGCCGGGCTCCACACCTACCTGCGGTCCCTCGACATCAGGTTCGCACCATCGGGCGGCTGACACCCGTGGACTTCGCCAGCGCGCTCTCCCGTCACCCGGTGACCAGCCAGGCGCTCGGCGAGGCCCTCGGGGAAGTGCTCGAGCAGGTCGGCGAGCGGCCGGACCTGGTGGTCGTCACCGTCACCCGTCCGCACGCCGGCGCGCTCGAGGACGTCGCGACCGCTGTCGACGCCGTCCTCCATCCGCTGGGCCTGCTCGGCTGCGCGGCGGAGTCGGTGGTCGGCCGGGGGTCCGAGGTGGAGGAGCTCCCGGCGGTCAGCGTGTGGGCCGGCCGCGTCGGCCCCCTCGTGCCCGTGGAACTGTCCGCCTCCCGCGTTGCCGACGACGGGTGGGGCTTCGACGGCCTGCCCGACAGCGTCGGCTTCACGCCGTCCGCCCTGCTGGTGCTGGCCGACCCCTTCACCTTCCCCATGGACGAGTTCACCCCCCACCTGGCCGATCGGTATCCCGGGCTGCCGGTGGTCGGGGGCTACGCATCCGGCGCGTCGGGACCCGGCGGCACCCGGCTGGCCGTGGGCGGAGCGGTGCGCACCGCCGGGGCGGTCGGAGTGCTGCTCGGGCCGGCGACCGAGGTGGTCCCGGTGGTGTCCCAGGGGTGCCGCCCCTTCGGTCGCCTGCTGACGGTCACCGGCGTCGACCGCACCCTCGTCCGCGAGATCGCCGGACGCCCCGCCATGGAGTGCATGGTCGACGAGATCGCCAAGCACCTCGGCCGGGCCGACATCGCCGGAATCGAGGGAAACGGGTTGCTCCTGGGTCGCTGCGTCGACACCCGGGTGCTGGACCCGGGGCCGGGAGACCTGCTCTTCCGGCCACTGGTCGGCGTCGAGCGGTCCTCGGGCTCGCTGGCCGTCGAGGGTCTGCTGCCACTCGGCAGCGTGGTGCAGTTCGCCGTGCGTGACGCCAGGACGGCCGGAGACGACCTGACGATGCGGCTCTCGGGCCACGACGCCGACGCCGCCCTCCTCTTCACCTGCAACGGCCGCGGCACCCGGCTCTTCGACGTGGCCGACCACGATGCCGCCGCCGTCGGACGGGCACTCGGCCCGGTGCCGCTCGGGGGGATGTTCGCGGCAGGCGAGTTCGGACCGGTGGGCGGGGCCAATTTCGTGCACAACGCGGCGGCCTCGCTGGCCCTGTTTCGGTCGCGTGAACCAGGGCGCGCGGCGTCCCCCGGCCTGGTGCCCGGCCGATAGGGTTTCCCCCGATGCCCACTCCCCTCCCGTCACCACTGGACCCGGCTCCTTCCGGCGAGCTCGAGCAGCGTGGCGTCGACGTCATCCGCGGCCTGGCCATGGACGCCCCTCGGGCCGCCAACTCGGGGCACCCGGGCACGGCGATGGCCCTCGCCCCTCTCGCCCACGTCCTGTTCACCCGGGTCCTGCGCCACGACCCGTCCGACCCGGACTGGCCCGACCGCGACCGCTTCGTGCTGTCGAACGGCCACGCCTCGATCCTCCTCTACGCCATGCTCCACCTGACCGGGTACGGGCTGACCCTGGACGACCTGCGGAACTTCCGGAGCTGGGGCAGCGCCACCCCCGGGCACCCCGAGCGGCACCACACGGCCGGGGTCGAGGTGACCACCGGACCGCTGGGGCAGGGCTTCGCCAACGGCGTGGGCATGGGGATCGCCGAGCGCTGGCTGCGTACACACTTCTCGGCGGAGGTGTGCGACCACCACACCTATGTGGTCGCCGGCGACGGGTGCCTCGAGGAGGGCATCTCCCACGAGGCCGCGTCACTGGCCGGACACCTCGGGCTCGGTCGCCTGGTCTACGTCTACGACGACAACCACATCACCATCGACGGGCCCACCGAACTGGCCCTGAACGACAACGCCGCCGAGCGGTTCGCCGCCTACGGGTGGGCCGTCGACGACATCGGCGACGTGGCCAACGACCTCGACGTCCTGGAAGGCGCGCTGCTCCGGGCCCGGGCCGACGAGGACCGACCGTCGCTCATCATCCTGCGCAGCCACATCGGCTACCCCGCACCCGACCTCACCGACTCGTCCAAGGCCCACGGCGACCCGTTCGGCGACGAGGAGGCGGCGAAGACCAAGGTGCTGCTCGGCCTCCCGGTCGACGAGACGTTCTGGGTGCCCGACGACGTACTGGCCATGTACCGCTCCACCATCCCGCGCGGCCAGTCCATGCGTGCCGGGTGGGAGGCCCGCCTCGACGCCTGGAACGGCGACCGGGCCCGGTATGAGGCCGCACTGGCCGGCCACGGCGTGGCCGATTGGGAGGCCGCCCTGCCGACCTTCACCCCCGCCGACGGGCCGATGGCCACGCGCAAGGCGATCAAGGCCTGTCTGGACGCCACCCAGGAGGGCCTGCCCGGTCTCATCCCCGGCAGCGCCGACCTGACCGGCAACACCGGCATGGCACTGGCCGGCGCCACCGCCCAGTCCGTCGGCGACCCCGGCGGCAGCCTCGTCCACTACGGCATCCGCGAGCACGCCATGGGGGCGGTGATGACCGGCATGGCCGCCCACGGCGGGACGATCCCGGTGGGCGGGACGTTCTTCGTGTTCTCCGACTACATGCGGGGTGCGGTGCGGGTGGCGGCCATCTCCGGGGCCCACGTCGTCTACTCGTGGACCCACGACTCGGTCGGCCTCGGCCAGGACGGCCCGACCCATCAGCCCATCGAGCAGCTGGCCGCCGTCCGGGCCATGCCCGGGCTCCGCGTCATCCGCCCGGCCGACGCCAACGAGACGGCCCAGGCGTGGCGGGTGGCTGTCGACGGCGACGGGCCGACCGCCCTGATCCTCACCCGCCAGGACCTCCCCGTCCTCGAGGCGACCGCCGGGCTGGCGCCCGAGGGCGTGTCCCGGGGCGCCTATGTGCTGGCCGACCCGGGCGACGGCCCCGCCCAGGTGATCCTGCTCGCCACCGGAAGCGAGGTGAGCCTCTGCGTGGACGCGGCCCGCCTGCTGGCCGAGGCCGGCACCCGGGCCCGCGTGGTGTCGCTCCCGTCGTGGGAGCTCTTCGCCGAGCAGGGTGACGCCTACCGCGACGAGGTGCTCACACCAGGTGTGCCCGTGCTGTCCGTCGAGGCCGCAGCCACCTTCGGGTGGGAGCGGTACGCCGACGACTCCCTCGGCATCGACCACTTCGGGGCCTCGGCGCCGGGTGCGGTCGTCCTACGCGAGTTCGGCTTCGACCCCGTGAACGTGGCCGCACGTGCCACGGCACTCCTCGAGAGGACCTCCCGATGACCACACTGAACGACCTCTACGAGCAGCAGGGCCAGAGCCCGTGGCTCGACAACCTCCGCCGCGACTGGCTGCAGGACGGCACCCTCGCCGGGCTGGTCGCCCAGGGCATCCGCGGCGTCACGTCGAACCCGACCATCTTCGCCAAGGCCATCAGCGGCCAAGACACCTATGACGAGCAGTTCGGCGCCCTCATCGCCACCGCCGCGGTCGAGGACGCCTATTGGGACCTCGTGGTCGACGACATCCGGGCCGCCCTGGCGGTCCTGCGCCCCGTCTACGACGCGTCCCATGGCGGCGACGGGTTCGTCTCGGTCGAGGTGGCCCCGTCGCTCGCACACGACACCGACGGGACGACGGCGGCCGCCCGCGCGCTGCACGAGCGCATCGCCGAGCCCAACGTGCTGGTCAAGATCCCGGCCACGCCCGAGTGCGTGCCGTCCATCCGCCAGATGATCGCCGAGGGCCGCAGCATCAACGTGACCCTGATCTTCTCCCTCACCCGCTACGCCGAGGTGATCGAGGCCTACGTGTCCGGGCTCGAGGCCCTGGCCGCGTCGGGTGCGGACGACCTCTCGTCGGTCGCCAGCGTCGCCTCCTTCTTCATCAGCCGGGTCGACACCGAGGTCGACCGCCGCATCGAGGCCGCGGTGGCGGCCGGCGCCGACGCCGGACTCCTGGGATTGCGGGGGCAGGCTGCCGTCGCCCAGGCCCGACTGGCCTACGCACTCTTCGCCGAGACGTTCACCGGGCCCCGGTGGGAGGCGCTGGCAGCCAGGGGCGCCCGGGTGCAGCGGCCGCTGTGGGCCTCCACGTCGACCAAGAACCCGGCCTACCCGGACCTCGCCTATGTGGACACCCTGATCGGGCCCGACACGGTCAACACCATGCCTGACGGAACGGTCGCCGACTTCCTCGACCACGGCGCCGTGGACCGCACGGTCGACGCCGACCGGGCCGCGGCCCGGGCCGTCATCGACCAGCTGGACGCCGCCGGCATCGACATGGAGGACGTGGCCGGCGTGCTCGAATCCGAGGGTGTCGCCTCGTTCGCCGCCTCGTTCGACGACCTGATGGCCACGCTCGAGGCCAAAGCCGCCGCGCTCCGCGCCGGCTGAGCCGACTGCACCGACGGCGCCGGGGCCCGGCCATCGGGAGCCCCGCAGCACCGCACCACACCCCACCCGCCCGACACGGAGGAGCACCCATGAAGATTGCAATGGTCGGACTCGGCAAGATGGGCGCCAACATGGCCCAGCGGCTGATCGAGCACGGGCACGAGGTGGTGGCCTTCGACCTGAGCGCCGACGCCCGCGCCGGCGCCGCCGCCTTCGGGGCCCGGCCGGTGGCGACGCTCGAGGAGCTGGCCGCCGCCCTCGACCCGCCCCGGGTCGCCTGGGTCATGGTGCCGGCCGGCGCTCCCACCAACTCCACGATCACCACGCTGGCCGGTCTGTTCGACGCGGGCGACGTGGTCATCGACGGCGGCAACTCCAACTACAAGGACACCGCCCCGCTGGTCCACGAACTGGCCGCCGAGGGCGTGGCCCTGGTGGACGCCGGGACGTCCGGGGGCATCTGGGGACTGAAGGAGGGCTACTGCCTGATGGTGGGCGGCACCCCCGAGGCCGTCGCCGTGTGCGAACCGGCGTTCCTCGCCCTCGCCCCCGAGGGCGGCTACGCCCACGTGGGCCCGCCCGGTGCCGGTCACTTCGTCAAGATGGTCCACAACGGGATCGAGTACGGGCTGATGCAGGCCTACGCCGAAGGTTTCGAGATCATGTCCGAGGCGCCCGAGTTCGACCTCGACCTCCATGAGATCGCCGCCATCTGGCGCTACGGCTCCGTGGTCCGGTCGTGGCTCCTCGAGCTGGCCGAGCGGGCACTGCGACCGGAGTCCGGGTTCGAGGACATCGAGGGCGTCGTGGCCGACTCCGGCGAGGGCCGGTGGACGGTGGAGGAGGCGATCGAGCGGGGCGTGTCGGCCCCGGTGATCTCCTCGGCCCTCTTCGCCCGCTTCGCCTCGCAGAAGCAGGACGCCTTCGGGCTGCGCCTGGTGTCCGCCCTCCGGAACCAGTTCGGCGGGCACGCGGTCACCACGGCCGACGGCACCCTCGGCGGCGAGACCTCCACCCCCGCATGAGCACCGACCCGATCTCCATCGCCGCGGCCATGGACGCCGAGCGGGACCCGGGCTCGGACACGACGAGCGCGGCCGAGGGCGAACGTCGGTCCTTGCCGCCGGTGCTGTCCAAGGCTCCCCCGGTGGCGATGGTCATCTTCGGAGCCTCGGGTGACCTCACCGGTCGCAAGATCCTGCCGGCGTTGGCCCGTCTGGCCGACCGCGGCGTGCTCGACGACGGGTTCACCGTGATCGGCGTGGCCCGCACCGAGTGGACCGACGACGAGTTCCGGGCCCACGTGGCGGAGTCCACCCCCGAGGGCGGGGCCAAGTGGCAGGCGCTCACGGAGCGGTTCAAGTACGTGGCTGGCGAGTACGACCATCCGGACACCTTCGACCAGCTCCGGGCCCACCTCGACGAGGCCGACCGGCTCGACGGCACCGACGGGAACCGCCTGTACTACCTGGCCACGATCCCGAGCGTCTTCGGCCTCGTCGCCCAGGCGCTGGCCGTCCACGGGTGCAGCGGTCCCGGACCGGGGGGCTCGTTCGCCCGTGTGGTCGTCGAGAAGCCCTTCGGGCGCGACCTCGAGAGCGCCCTCGAGCTCAACGACCAGATGCACCAGGCGTTCGAGGAGCCGCAGATCTACCGGATCGACCACTACATGGGCAAGGAGACGGTGCAGAACGTGCTCGCCCTCCGGTTCGCCAACGCCATCTTCGAGCCGATCTGGAACCGCCGGTACATCGAGCAGGTCCAGGTCACCGTGTCCGAGTCCCTCGGCGTCGAGCACCGGGGCGGCTTCTACGAGACGGCCGGTGCCCTACGCGACATCGTCCAGAACCACGTGATGCAGGTCCTCGCCCTGACGCTCATGGAGTCGCCGACGAGCACCGACGCCGACCGCATCCGCGACGAAAAGGTGAAGCTCCTCCAGGCCATCTACATCCCGACCCCCGACGAGGCCGTCGACAAGTCGGTGCGCGGCCAGTACACGGCGGGCACCATCGACGGGGAGCCGGTCCCCGGCTACCGCCAGGAGGAGGACGTGGCCCCCGACAGCCAGACCGAGACCTACCTGGCCCTGCGCCTGCGGGTCGAGAACTGGCGCTGGGCCGGTGTGCCCATCTACGTCCGCACGGGCAAGCGGCTGCCGGCACGGGTGACCGAGGTCGCCCTGACCTTCCGCCAGGTGCCCTTCCTCCTGTTCGACCACCGCTCGAGCCGTGACCTGCGCCCCAATACGCTGATCCTCCGGATCCAGCCGGACGAGGGGATCAGCCTGGAGTTCGGGGCCAAGGTCCCCGGGGAGAAGTTCCACATCCGGTCGGTGGCCATGGACTTCTCCTACGACGAGGCGTTCGCCGGCGCCGAGGCGGCCGACGGGTACGAGCGGCTGATCCACGACGCCATGGTCGGCGACGCCACCCTCTTCATCCGGTCCGACGAGGTCGAGCAGGCGTGGCGGATCGTCGACCCGTACCTCGAGGCCTGGTCCGAGCCGGGCGGTGCCCTGCACTTCTACCAGGCCGGCTCGTGGGGGCCCCACATGGCCGACCTGCTGGTGGAGCGGTCCGGTGATGAGTGGCGCAATCCCGTGATCGACCTGCAGCTGCGCGGCGGCCGCCAGCCCATCCTCCCCCAGTGACCCCGTGAACGGGACCGTCCGCCTCGTCGACTCCGTGGCCGACGCCTTCGCCGATCTGGTCGCGGACGAGCTCGCCGCTCGG
>JADGOH010000102.1 GCA_017883025.1 Acidimicrobiales bacterium | reverse complement strand
GCGGCCACCGAGGTGGAGCTGAAGGAGAAGAAGCACCGCATCGAGGATGCGCTCTCCGCCACCCGGGCCGCCGTCGAGGAGGGCATCGTCGCCGGCGGGGGTACCGCACTGGTGCGCTCGCGCGCCGCCGTGCAGGCAGTGGCCGACTCCCTCGAGGGGGACGAGGCGACGGGCGCCACCATCGTGCTGAAGGCGCTGGCCGCCCCGTTGGAGGCCATCGCCAACAACGCCGGTCTCGAGGGCTCCGTCTACGTCAAGGAGGTGGAGGGCAAGAAGGGCCACGTCGGTCTCAACGCCGCCACCGGTGAGCTCGAGGACCTGGTCAAGGCCGGCGTCATCGACCCGGCCAAGGTGACCCGTTCCGCACTGCAGAACGCAGCCTCCATCGCCGGCCTGCTCCTCACCACCGAGGCCCTCGTGGCCGACAAGCCGGAGAAGGCCGACGCCGGCGCCGCCGCGGCCGCTGCTGCCGCCATGGGTGGCGGCATGGGTGGCATGGGCGGCATGGGCGGCATGATGTAGTCAGGCTGCCGGCCACTTCCCGGCCGGCACGCTGCGCCAGCAGCACCCTGAGGTAGACGGAGGTCGGGCCCCCGGGCCCGGCCTCCGTCGCGTCTGCGCACCGTTCCGAGGGGAGCGGTGCCGCCCGGTGGGGATGCCGCCGCCCCTAGTCTCGGGGCGATGCCGACCACCGACCCCCGCCACCGGACCGGTCCCCAGGAGATTCCGCGGCCGCCGATGCACCGGCCCGGCAGGCCGGCCCCCTGGTCCCACCTTGCCGCCACCGAGCGGGCCTCGGTGCCGCTCGCCGCGGTCCTGGGCGCCGTCACCTCCCGCGACCGGTCGGGCGACGCCGCCGCCTCCGCCACGGAGGTCTCCGAGTTCTCGCGCACCTTCGCCGACGCCTTCCCCCACGCCAACCCGGCCGCCGTGCTCGTCGGCCTGTTCGAGGAGGCCGGCGAGGCCCGGGTGCTCCTGACCGTCCGGTCGTCACGGCTCCGGTCCCACCAGGGCGAGGTGGCGTTCCCCGGTGGGAAGCTGGACCGCGACGAGGGGATCGACGACGGCGCCCGCCGCGAGGCCTTCGAGGAGGTCGGTCTCGATCCGTCGCTGGTCACGGTGGTCGGCCACCTGACGGCCATGCCCACCGTGTCGTCCAACACGCTGATGACCCCGGTGGTCGCCGTGCTGGCCGGCCGACCGGTCACCACCCCGGCCCCCGACGAGGTGGCCCGGGTCTTCGACGTGGCGCTGTGCGACTTGCTGGCCGACGAGGTGTTCGCCGAGGAGCTGTGGGCGGTGCCCGGCCGGCACGGGGCCGACGGCCAGCCGGGCGGCGAGTTCCCGGTCTGGTTCTTCAGTGTGGCCGGCGAGACCGTCTGGGGGGCGACCGCGCGGGTGTTGACCGAGCTGCTGTGCCTGGTGCTCGGTGTGCCGGGGCCGTCGTCCGTGGGTCGCCGTTGAACGGTCGCTCCGGGGGTCCCGAGCGGGATACGGGCCCGGCGCGCAGGCAGTATCGTGGGGGATGGTCGGTCGGCGCAGTGTCGGAGCTGCCACCGTCCTGGAGGTACGTCGAACCACTACCAGGGTCCGGAGGACAATTCAGTGGCTGAGCTAGAGATTGGCATCTTCAAGTCGGGACGGAGGGCCTACGGGTTCGATGACATCGCCATCGTCCCGAGCCGCCGCACCCGCGACCCCGAGGATGTCGACGTGAGCTGGCAGATCGACGCCTACAAGTTCGAGCTTCCCCTCATGGCGTCGGCCATGGACGGCGTCGTCAGCCCCGCCACCGCCATCGAGATCGGCCGTCTCGGCGGGCTCGGCGTCCTCAACCTCGAGGGCCTGTGGACCCGGTACGAGGACCCGTCCATGCTCTTCGACGAGATCCGGGAGCTGCCCACCGAGAAGGCGACCGCCCGGATGCAGCAGATGTACGCCGAGCCGGTCCAGCTCGACCTGGTGACCCAGCGCATCAAGGAGATGAAGGCGGCCGGCATCACGACCGCCGCCTCGGTCACCCCGCAGAAGACCCAGTCCTTCGCCCCGGCCCTGCTCGAGGCCGAACTCGACATCCTGGTCATCCAGGGCACCGTCGTCTCGGCCGAGCACGTGTCCAAGACGGCCGAGCCCCTCAACCTCAAGCGGTTCATCCGCGAGTTCGAGGTGCCGGTGATCGTCGGCGGCTGTGCGTCCTACCAGGCCGGCCTCCACCTCATGCGCACCGGCGCCGTCGGCGTGCTCGTCGGCGTGGGCCCGGGCAACGCCTGTACCACCCGTGGGGTGCTCGGCATCGGGGTCCCCCAGGCCACGGCCATCGCCGACGTGGCCGGCGCGCGCATGCGCCACCTCGACGAGACCGGCGTCTACTGCCACGTCATCGCCGACGGCGGCATGTCCAAGGGCGGCGACATCGCCAAGGCGGTGGCCTGCGGCGCCGACGCCGTGATGCTGGGCTCGCCCTTGTCGTCCGCCGTGGAGGCCCCGGCCCGCGGCTTCCACTGGGGCATGGCCACCTTCCACCCGACGCTCCCCCGTGGCGCACGGGTCAAGACGACCACCCGGGGCACCCTGCAGGAGATCCTGCTCGGCCCCGCCCATGAGAACGACGGTCGCATGAACCTGTTCGGCGCCCTGCGCACGGCCATGGCGACCTGCGGCTACCAGACCGTCAAGGAGTTCCAGAAGGCCGAGGTCATGGTGGCCCCGGCCCTCCAGACCGAGGGCAAGGACCTGCAGCGCTCGCAGGGCGTCGGCATGGGCCATTGAGCCCGGCCGACCCCACCGACGACCCCCGTGAGGGGCCGGTTCTGGTCGTCGACTTCGGTGCCCAGTACGCCCAGCTGATCGCCCGCCGGGTCCGTGAGGCCCACGTCTACTCCGAAATCGTCCCGCACACGGCAACCGCCGCCGACCTGGCCGCCCGCCGGCCTGCCGGCATCATCCTGTCCGGTGGCCCCAAGTCGGTGAACGAGGACCCGGCGCCCTCGATCGACCCCGCCGTCTACGACCTCGGGATCCCGATCCTGGGCATCTGCTACGGCGCCCAGCTCGTCGCGCAGCAGCTCGGGGGCGAGGTCGCCCGGACCGGCCGGGGCGAGTACGGGCGCACGCCGCTGACCGTCACCGGCGCGTCGCCGATCTTCAGCGACTGGCCCGAGGCGGCCCAGGTGTGGATGAGCCACGGCGACGCCATCACCGGGGTACCCGACGGGTTCGTGGCCACGGCCAGCTGCCCCGACGCCCCCGTGGCCGCCTTCCACGACCCCGACCGGGGGATCTTCGGTGTCCAGTTCCACCCCGAGGTCGTCCACACCGAGCACGGCCGAGACCTGCTGGAGCGCTTCCTCTACGACATCTGCCACTGCCCGCCGTCGTGGACCCACACCTCGATCATCGAGAGCCAGGTGGCCGCCGTGCGGGCCCAGGTCGGGTCCTCCCCGGTCCTGTGCGCGCTGTCGGGCGGCGTCGACTCGGCGGTGGCCGCCGCCCTGGTGCACAAGGCCATCGGCGAGCAGCTCACCTGTGTCTACGTCGACACCGGCCTCATGCGGGCCAACGAGAGCGAGCAGGTCGAGGAGACCTTCCGCCGCCAGTTCCACATCGACCTCGTCCACGTGAAGGCCGCCGACCGTTTCTTCGAGGCGCTCGCCGGCGTGACCGACCCCGAGCAGAAACGCAAGATCATCGGCGAATTGTTCATCCGCATCTTCGAGGAGGTCGCCCGCGACCTCGTCGTGGAGAAGGGCAACCTCGATGGGGACGCCACCGAGGACGAGCCCGCAGGCTACCTCGTCCAGGGCACCCTCTACCCGGACGTGATCGAGTCCGGCTCGGGCACGGCCGCCACCATCAAGTCCCACCACAACGTGGGCGGGCTGCCCGACGACCTCGCCTTCGATCTGGTCGAGCCCCTGCGCCTCCTGTTCAAGGACGAGGTCCGTGCCGTCGGCGAGGAGCTCGGCCTGCCCCATGAGATCGTGTGGCGCCAGCCGTTCCCGGGCCCGGGTCTGGCCGTGCGCATCGTGGGCGAGGTGACACCCGAGCGGGCCGAGATCCTCCGCGCCGCCGACGCCATCGTCGTCGAGGAGGTCCGCCGGGCCGGCCTGTACCGCGACCTGTGGCAGAGCTTCGCCGTGCTGCCTGCCGTGCGCACGGTCGGGGTCATGGGCGACGGCCGCACCTATGCCTACCCGATCGTGATCAGGGCCGTCACCAGCGACGACGCCATGACGGCCGACTGGGCCCGCCTGCCGTACGACCTCCTGGAGCGCCTCTCGTCGCGCATCATCAACGAGGTGGAGGGCGTCAACCGGGTGGCACTGGACATCACGTCCAAGCCGCCCGGCACCATCGAGTGGGAATGACCGCGTGGGGCGGGGGCCCCGGCGACCACCCCGATGGAGGCCAACTGGCGTTCGGAGGCGCCCCGCGGTTCCAGCCGACCGGGACCGACGAGCTCATTGCGGGGCTCACCCCGTCCCAGGAGGCCTCCGTCGTCCACCGCGGCGGGCCGCTGCTGATCGTGGCCGGGGCCGGCTCGGGAAAGACCCGCGTGCTCACCCGGCGCATCGCCCACCTCATCGCCACCGGCGACGCTGCCCCCTTCCAGATCCTGGCCATCACCTTCACCAACAAGGCGGCCGACGAGATGCGCCGGCGGGTGGCCGAGCTGGTGGGTCCCCGGGCCGAGCGCATGTGGGTCTCGACCTTCCACTCGGCCTGTGTGCGGATCCTGCGGGCCCACGGCGACCGCCTCGGCTACAAGGGCTCGTTCACCATCTACGACGACGCCGACTCCCGCCGACTGGTCGAGATCATCGCCCGCGAGCTCGACATCGACACCAAGAAGATCTCGCCCCGTTCGATGCTGGGCCAGATCAGCCAGGCCAAGTCGCGCCGGCAGGGCCCGGCCGAGTTCCGGGCCGCGGCCATCTCGATCTTCGACCGCCGGATCGCCGACGTCTTCGACCTCTACCAGCAGCGCATGCTGGCGGCCAACGCCATGGACTTCGACGACCTGCTCTCGAACGCCGTGCGGCTGTTCGCGCTGCACCCCGACGTCCTCGAGCACTACCGGGCCCGCTTCACCCACATCCTCATCGACGAGTACCAGGACACCAACGCCGTGCAGAACGCGCTGGCCGTGCAGCTCGCCGGCGGCCACCGGAACATCGTGGTGGTGGGGGACAGCGACCAGTCGGTCTACCGGTTCCGCGGGGCCGACATCTCGAACATCCTCGACTTCGAGCAGGCCTTTCCGGACGCCACCGCCATCACCCTCGACCAGAACTTCCGCTCCACCCAGACCATCCTCGACGCCGCCAACGCCGTCATCACCAACAACGTGTCCCGCAAGCCCAAGTCGCTGTGGACCGACCAGGGCGCCGGTGAGCAGATCGTCCGCTACCGGGCCGAGGACGAGCACGACGAGGCTGAGTGGGTCGCCCACGAGATCATCCGCCTGCGCTCGGACCAGTCGCTGCGGTGGGGGGACGTGGCCATCTTCTACCGGACCAACGCGCAGAGCCGCGCCCTCGAGGAGGCGATGGTCCGTGCCGAGGTCCCGTACAAGGTCGTGGGCGGCACCAAGTTCTACGACCGCAAGGAGGTCAAGGACGTCCTCGCCTACCTGCGGGTGCTGGTGAACCCGGACGACGAGGTGAGCTGGCGCCGGATCGTCAACGTCCCCAAGCGCGGCGTGGGCGACACGTCGGTGGCCAAACTGGCCGGGTTCGCCGGCCAGCGGGGGATCTCCTTCGGGGACGCCGTGACCGACGCGGGCGAGGCAGGGGTGGGCGGCAAGGCCGGCAAGGCGCTCGAGGACCTGGCCGACCTGCTGGCCGAGCTGCGCAGCCAGATGGCCGTGCCCGACCTGGTCGACGAGAACGGTGATGCCGTGACCCCGGTTCCGGTGACCGAGCTGGCGCCGGTGCCGGACACCGCCGTCTTCACGGGTCCCGACGCCGGCGTGGCCGAGGGCGCAGGGCCGTCGACCCCGCTGCTCGGCCCGGGCGAGCTGGTGACGGCCGTCGTCGAGCGCACCGGCTACCGGAGCGAGCTGTTGGCCGACGGCACCATCGAGGCCCTGGGGCGGGTGGAGAACGTGGACGAGCTGGTCGGCGTGGCCGACGAGTACCGGACCGTGTCCGAGTTCCTCGAGGCCGCCTCGCTGGTGGCCGACTCCGACCAGCTCGACGGGGACGGCACCAAGGTCTCGCTCATGACCATGCACATCGCCAAGGGCCTCGAGTTCCCCGCCGTGTTCCTGGTCGGCATGGAGGACGGCGTCTTCCCGCACATGCGCTCGCTGGGGGACCCGGTCGAGCTCGAGGAGGAGCGCAGGCTCTGCTACGTCGGGATCACCCGGGCCGAGCGCCACCTGTACGTCTCGCACGCCTGGAACCGGATGCTGTGGGGCAACACCAGCTCGAACATCCCGAGCCGCTTCCTCAACGAAATTCCGGCCGAGCTCGTCCGCGACGTCGCCGTCGAGCGGAGCTGGGGCTCGTCCGGCTCCGGGTACGGCGCCAGCTACGGGGGATCGTCGGGGACCTTCGGCCGCCGGTCGGCCGCTACCGGGCGTGAGGGGACGCCGGGCCGGTCGGTGTTCGGCTCCGGCGTGTCGCCCGGCGAGGGTGCGTTCGACGCCAACGGCCGGCGCACGCGGGTCCCCGCTTCCTCGGGTGCCGAGCTGCTGGGCCTCGAGGTCGGCGATCTGGTCGTCCACGCGCAGTGGGGTGAGGGCCGTGTGGTGTCGACCGGCGGCTCGGGCGAGGACGCGGAGGCGGAGGTCATCTTCACCTCGGTGGGCCGCAAGAAACTGCTGCTGCGGATGGCCCCCGTCAAGCGGGCGTAGGGCCCCGGCCACCTCCGTCGGTGGCCGGGGTTTCGGCGCAGCTGCGGCCCAGGTCCGTCACGTGGCCGTCATGATCGCTCCCTACGATGATCCGGTGCTGTCCCATCGCCCCCTGTCGACCGATGCGCCCGTCCCGGCCCGGCCTCGACCCGCTGTCGGCCCGGGACCCGACGCCCCGCCGACCTGGGAAGACGCGGGCCCGGTCGGGGTGGTCCCCACGAGGCGGCGAGCCATGGGAAACTGGCAGCCCGCGACTCGCCCGCACGGTAGGTGCGCGTGACGTCGCCCACCGGACGCATCATCGACGACGCAGGACGAGGTCCCAGGAGCACCGTGCCCTCAGAGATCATCTTCGACCAGGACGGGGCCGACACCGACTCGGCCCGCGACCTCCCCTCGGTCGACTCCACCCCCCAGCGCGGCGAGCCCACCGGGACGCCCCGCTACGCCCATGCCCTGGCCAAGCCCACCCGCCGTGAACGGCGTGCCCTGCGCAAGCAGAAACGCCGGGAGCGCTCGACGATCGTCGGCCGCCACCCGAAGATGACGATCCTGCTCGTCGTGCTGGTCCTACTGACGCCGCTGTGGGCGTCCCTCGGCTCGGCAGCCACCAACCCGGCACTGGGCCCGACCGTGGGCAGCCGCCTCACCGAATGGGTCCGGAACCACGGCGGCGGCGGGGTCGTGACGTGGGCGGAGAACACCTGGTACACGTGGAATGCGCCGCCCAAGGGCGGCAAGCCCGCCCCCGGGGCGATCCCGAAGTCGGCCGGCACCTCGACCACCGTCCCGGTGGCGACCGGCCCGGCCCACCTGCCGCCCCCGGCGGCCATCACCCCGTTCGTGGCCGTGCCCACGGCGGGCGAGGGCCAGTGGCACCCGATCGGCCGCACCGTCGACGGCATCCCCACGATGTACGCCGCCTACCTCCGGCCCAACTCCGTGAACACCAGCCTGGTGACCGGGGTGGCGTGGATGGACACGAAGCTGCTCAGCACCAAGCTCTACGCCGGCTCCGCCATCCCCGGCACGGGCCAGACCTTCAGCGCCATGGCCCCGATCACCGGTGCCGCGTTGAACACGCTCGACGCAGCCTTCAACTCGGGCTTCCGGACGGGCGACTCACAGGGCGGCTTCTACCTCGACGGGATCGCCGCCGTGGCGCTGCAGCCCGGCAGGGCCTCGCTCGTCATCGACACCGCCGGCAACGTCAACATCGGCTCGTGGGGCTCCGAGGTGACGATGACCCCGGCCACGGCCGCCGTCCGGCAGAACCTCGACCTGCTGGTCGACAACGGCCAGCTGGTCGCCGGGCTCAACGCCAGCGACAACATCAAGTGGGGTGCCACCCTCGGCGGCCGCATCCAGGTGTGGCGTTCCGGTGTCGGGGTGACCGCAAACGGCGCCCTCGTCTTCGTGGGCGGCTCGGGCCTGTCCATCGTCGACCTGGCCAACCTCCTCCAGCGGGCCGGCAGCGTCCGGGCCATGGAGCTCGACATCAACACCGCGTGGGTCAACTTCAGCCACTGGGACCTCAACTACGGGGCCCCGGCCACCTCGACGAACGGCACCAAGCTCACCTACGACCAACAGACCGACCCGTCGCGCTACTTCTACCCGCTCTCCCGCGACTTCTTCACCATGTCGGTGCGGCCGGTGGCGGTCCCCGCCGCCGGGTCCCACTTCCACAAGTAGCGCCGGCACCGGCCTAGGGTCGGGGCCGTGCGGGACGACCCCGGACGACGACGCCGAGGAGGTGCCCATCCCCCGGGACTTGCCCAAGCAGGTCTACGAGTCAGAGTTGCGCCGCCTCCAGGCCGAGCTGACCACCATGACCGAGTGGATCCGGGAGACCGGGGCGCGCGTCGTCGTGTTGTTCGAAGGCCGGGACGCAGCGGGCAAGGGCGGGGTGATCAAACGGGTCTCCCAGTACCTGAGCCCCCGGATCTGCAAGACCGTGGCGCTGCCGGCACCCACCGAGCGCGAGCGCACCGAGTGGTACTTCCAGCGCTACGTCGCCCACCTGCCCTCGGCGGGCGAGCTCGTCCTCTTCGACCGGTCCTGGTACAACCGGGCCGGGGTCGAGCACGTCATGGGATTCTGCACCTCGACCGAGTACCACCGGTTCCTGGCCCAGTGCCCGGTCTTCGAGCACCTGCTGCTCGAGGACGGTGTCATCCTGCTCAAGTACTGGTTCTCGGTCAGCGACGCCGAGCAGGAGCGGCGGTTCCAGTCCAGGGTGCACGACCCGTTGCGACGCTGGAAGCTGAGTGAGATGGACCTCGAGGCGCGCCAGAGGTGGTCCGACTACTCACGGGCGAAGGACGCGATGTTCCTCCACACCGACACCCCTGAGTCACCCTGGTACGTGGTGGACGCCGAGGAGAAGCGGGCCGCCCGCATCAACTGCATCGCCCACCTCCTCGAGCAGGTGCCCTTCACCCAGGTGGACGAGGCCCGGCTCAAGTTGCCGAAGCGAATGGCGGACGACGACTACCGGCGGCCGCCACGCGACCTGTACACGTACGTGCCGGACGTCGCCTCGACCCTCGGCGACTGACCCGCCAGTCGCACGATGGGCGACGGGGGCAGCGGTCAGCCGGGCATGCGGCGCCACACCGCACGGGGGAGCTGCTTCATGACGGCGAAGACCCACCGGAGCACGGGAGGGGCGTAGACGACGTCGGCCCCCGACGAGATCCCCTTGACGACAGCCTCGGCCACCGCCTCGGGCGTGGTGGAGAACGGGGCCGGGTCCATTCCCTCGGTCATGCGCCCGACCACGAATCCGGGTCGAACCACGGTCACCCCGACACCGCTGCCCACGAGCGAGTCGCCCAGTCCTTGGGCGAAGGCGTCGAGTCCCGACTTGGTCGAACCGTAGATGTAGTTGGCCTTTCGGGGCCGGTCGCCGGCCACCGACGAGATCACGACGATGCGCCCGTATCCCTGGGCCCGCATGCACCGTGCGGCGGCCAGCAGTGCGGCGGCCAGGCCGGTGAAGTTGGTGGTGATGAGCTCGGCCGCGGCCTGCGGGTCCGACTCGAGCTCGGCCTGGTCGCCCAGCGCGCCGGCCGCAGCCAGCACCAGGTCGACGTCGCCGAACCGGGTGAAGACGTCCTCGACGACGGCCGGGTTTCCGGCCAGGTCGGTGGTGTCGAAGGCCACCGTCTCCACCATGTCGGCCCCGGCGGCACGTGCCGCGTCGGCCGCGGCGTCGAGGCGCTCGCTCGGCCGGCCGGCCAGGATCACCGTCCGACACCGTCCCGGCACGAGTCCGGCCACGATGGCCTGGGCGATCTCGGAGGCGCCTCCGAGTACGAGTACGGACTGGGGGCGCCCGGTGGCGTCGATCATCGTGTCTTCCGTTTCTTGGTGGTGGGTCGAGGTGTGGGGGCGCCCGCGTCGGAGCACAGCCCGATGCGACGGCCGAGGTCCGACCGCAGCGCCCCGTCCGGGTCCACGCGGGAGCGGACCTCGAGGAAGCGGTCGACACCGGGGTACATGGCCCGGAACGTGTCGGGTGCCAGGCGCGAGTCCTTGGCCAGGTAGATGCGCCCGCCGGCGGCCAGCACCTCCTCGTCGAGGTCGTCGAGGAGCCGGTCGAGGCCGTCGTGGCCCACCGGCAGGTCGAGTGCGAGGGTCCAGCCCGGCATCGGGAACGACAGCGGGCCAGGGTCGCCGGGGCCGAAGCGCTTCAGCACTGCCAGGAACGAGGCCAGGCGCACCTCGGTCAGGCGCTCGATGATGCGGCGCACCGTCTCGCCGGCTGCGTCGGGCACGACGAACTGGTACTGGAGGAATCCGCGTCCGCCGTACAGGCGGTTCCACTCGCCCACTCCGTCGAGCGGGTGGAAGAACCCGGTCATGTGGTGCGGCTTGCCCAGCTGGCGCTTGGGTGCCTTGCGGAACCAGAACTCGTTGAACGCCCCGACGGTGAGCGGGTTGAGCAGCCCGCCCGGCGGGGTGAGCGGGACGCGTGCCAGCTGGCGGGGCACGAACGCACGCGCCCGGTCGGGGTCCGTCGCCAAGCGGTGGGGGAGGTCGGCCAGCCGGGCGTGGTCGCCCCGGGTCAGCACCGAGCGGCCCAGCCGGCTCCCCGTCGACTGGCAGTCGATCCACGCCACCGAGTACCGGTAGGCGTCGTCGCCCGTGAGCATCTTGTCCATCACGTCGTCGAGGTCGGTGGCCCGCTCGGTGTCGACCAGCATGTAACTGGTCTCGACCGGGATCATCTGGAGCGTCGCCTCGGTGACGATGCCGGTCAGTCCCATGCCGCCGGCGGTGGCCCAGAACAGGGCGGGGTCGGCGTCCGGGCCGACCACGTGGGTCCCGGTGGGCGTCACCAGGGTCATCGACAGTACGTGGGAGCAGAAGCTGCCGTCCACGTGGTGGTTCTTGCCGTGGATATCGGCGGCGATCGCCCCGCCCACCGACACCAGGCGGGTGCCCGGGGTCACGGGGACGAACCAGCCGAGAGGTACGAAGCGCTCCATCAGGGTCTGGAGGCTGACGCCGGCCCCGACGCTGATCCGGCCGGTGGCGAGGTCCACCGTGCGGATGTCGTCGAGCCAGGTGGCGTCGACCACGGTGCCCCCGGCGTTCTGGGCCGCGTCGCCGTAGCTGCGGCCCATGCCCCGGGCGACCAGGCCCCGTCCGGTGCGGGCGGCGACGGCGGCCACGGCGGCGCTCATGGCGGCGTCGACCAGTGACGGGTGCACGGCGTGGACGACGTCGGCTGCCGTCGGGGCCGTGCGGCCCCAGCCGGTGAGCAGTGCGCGACGGGTGCGCGGCGCGGTCATCCGGCGTAGACCCCGATAGCGAACAGGGCCATCCAGCAGATGCCGTAGAGCTGGAGCCGGTGGTCCTTCAGCGCCAGCTCCTCGGGGGCCGCTCCGGCACCCGAATCGAGCAGGCGCATTACGTGGAGGAGGGCGATCACGAACGGGATGATCGTCAGCTGGAACCAGATCGGGTCGTGCCCCGGGTGGACCTGGGCGGCCCGCTCGAACGCCCACAGGCAGTAGGCGCTGACGGTGACGGCGGCCGACAGCGTCCGCACGGTGGAGAGGAACGAGGGCGTGTAGAGGCCGAGGGTCTGTCGGACGGCCGCGTCGTCGGCCTTGTCGTCGGCCAGCAGGCGCTTCTCGCCCGAGCGCTTGCCGGTCACGATGAGGAGCGAGCCGAACGACACGACGATGAGGAACCAGTTGGACAACGCGACGGACGTGGCCACCCCACCGGCCACGGCCCGAAGGATGAACCCGGCGCTGACGCAGGCCAAGTCCAGGACGGGCTCGTTCTTCAGACCGAAGGAGTAGGCCAGCTGGATGACGGCGTACGCGCCCATGACCACGCCGAAGTGCCACCCGGCGAGCAGGACGGCCAGGCCCACCGAGGCGGCCAGCAGGACCGCCCCCACGGTGATGGCGAGCGGGGCGGGGACCACGCCCGCCGCCACCGGGCGGTTGCGCTTGGTCGGGTGCTCGCGGTCGGCGGCGGCGTCGATCGAGTCGTTCAGGTAGTAGGTGCCGGTGGCGGCCAGGCAGAAGATGCCGAACGCCGCGGCAGCGTGCCACAGGACGTTCCGGTGGAACAGTACGCCCGCGGCGGCAGGCGCCACGAAGACCAGGAAGTTCTTGATCCACTGGCGGGGCCGGGCCAGCCGGGCCATGCCGTGCGCGAGCGACTCGGTCGGGCGGTCGGGCGTGACGGGGCGGTCGTCGGGTCGGTCCACGGCCTCGGCCGGTGTCGTCACTGCGTCCTCATGGATGGTCGGGTCGCTCCCGCGGATGGGTCGGAACGGGCCTCCTGGTGGGGAGGCGGGATACCCACAGGGTAGGGCCTGTGGGGCCCGTGGGTGGACGACCCGGGGCACGGCTCGGGCTCGGATGGGCCTGACGGTCCGTCAGCGCCTAGTATCTCCCGCCGTGAAGCGCCCCTATCGAGTGGTAGTCGCCAAACCCGGTCTGGACGGGCACGATCGCGGGGCGAAAGTGATCGCCCGGGCCCTGCGCGACGCCGGCTTCGAGGTCATCTACACCGGCCTCCACCAGACCGCCGACCAGGTCGTCCACGCCGTCATCCAGGAGGATGCCGACGCCGTCGGGCTGTCGCTGCTGTCCGGCGCCCACCTGACCCTGGTGCCCCGGGTGATCGAGGGTCTCAAGGAGCAGGGTCGGGACGACGTGCTCGTGCTCGTCGGCGGGATCATCCCCGAGGCCGACATCCCGGTGCTGAAGGAGATGGGCGTCGCCGAGGTCTTCACCCCGGGTGCGCCCCTCCCCGCCATCGGCGCCTGGCTCGGCGAGGCGCTCGACGAGCGGGAGGGCGGAGCGGTCGCCTGAGCCCACCCGGACGGCGGCCCACAGGGGCCCGCCGCCCCACCCGCTCCCGGGGACACCCCCGGGGCGGCCCCGCACCGTCGGCCCGTCGGCACCGGTGCGGCCCCGGCACCCGGCGCCGGACACAGTGCGTCACACGGTCGAGCAGCACTCGGAAGCAAGAACCAGCCATGCAGGCAGAGAGGAACGGATCCGGTGGATCTCTTCGAATACCAGGGTAAGCAGTACTTCGCCCGGTACGGCATCCCCATCTCCAAGGGAGGGGTGGCCGACACGGTCGACGAGGCCGTGGCCCAGGCGGAGGCCTCGGGCTACCCGGTCGTCGTCAAGGCACAGGTCAAAGTGGGCGGCCGAGGCAAGGCCGGTGGCGTCAAGCTCGCCAACAACGTCGACGAGGTCCGGCTCCACGCCGGCAACATCCTCGGCCTCGACATCAAGGGCCACGTGGTCAAGCGCCTGTGGGTCGAGCACGCCTCCGATATCGCCAAGGAGTACTACGCCAGCTTCACCCTCGACCGCAGCGCCAAGCAGCACCTCGGCATGCTGTCGGCCGAGGGCGGCGTGGAGATCGAGGAAGTGGCCGTCACCAACCCCGACGCCATCGCCATCATCCACATCGACCCGGTCGACGGCCTCAGCCCCGAGGCGGCCACCGAGTGGGTGGCCCGGGCCAACCTCGACGAAGAAGCGCGCGAGCAGGCCGCCCTGCTGCTGGTGCAGCTGTACACCTGCTACACCGAGGGCGACTGCGACCTCGCGGAGGTCAACCCGCTCATCCTCACCCCCGAGGGCCGGGTGCACGCGCTCGACGCCAAGGTGACCCTGGACGACAACGCCGCCTACCGCCACCCCGAGTGGGAGGAGTTCGCCGGCAGCGACGTCGAGGACGAGCG
>JADGOH010000018.1 GCA_017883025.1 Acidimicrobiales bacterium | reverse complement strand
GACCTGCAGCTGCGCGGCGGCCGCCAGCCCATCCTCCCCCAGTGACCCCGTGAACGGGACCGTCCGCCTCGTCGACTCCGTGGCCGACGCCTTCGCCGATCTGGTCGCGGACGAGCTCGCCGCTCGGCCGTCCGGGAGCCGGCTGGTCCTGTCCGGGGGAGGCACCGCCGCCGAGTGCTATGCCGCCCTGGCCGCCCGGGGCGGTGTGGACTGGTCCACCGTCGACGTCTACCTGGGCGACGAGCGGTGCGTGCCACCTGACGACCCGGACTCCAACCACCGCATGATCACCACCACCCTGTTGGCCGTCGTCGGCCCGGTGCACGGCGACCACCCGATGTACACCGCCGGGTCACCCGACGAGGCCGCCGCCGCCTACCAGGCGCTGCTCGCCCCGCTCCCCGACCTGGGTCTGGTCCACCTCGGACTCGGCCCCGACGGCCACACGGCCTCGCTCTTCCCGGGGTCCGCGGCACTCGACGACACCGGTACCGACCACCTGGTCGTGGCCAACCGCGACCCGAACGGCGTCAACCCGCACGAACGCCTCACGCTCACGTATGCCGGCATCGCCCGGGCCAGGCGGGTGGTGGTCACCGTGTCGGGCGCGTCCAAGCGCGAGGCGTTCGCCCGGATCGCGGCCGGCGAGGACCTGCCGGCCGCGCGCGTCGTCGCCCCCGACCTCCTGTGGCTGGTCGACGCCGACGCCCTGGGCGACTCGGCCGCCGACGCTGCCGGGTGAGGCGCCCCGACGGGATGCGGTGCCCCGGCTGCGGTCCCGGGTGCCTCCGGTAAGGTGACCCCGATGCCCGCCGCCACCGGCACACCCACGCCGTCCCCTGCCGCCGCGCCCGGCCGCGCCGAGCTGCTGGCTGCCTCCCTGCCCGAGGTGCTGGCCCGGGCCGCGGCAGTCCGGGACGCGGCGTTCGGGACGCGGATGACGTTCTCGCCCAAGGTGTTCATCCCGCTCACCATGCTGTGCCGCGACCGCTGTGGCTACTGCACGTTCGCCAAGGCGCCCGCCCGCCTGGAGTCGCCGTACCTGGCGCTCGAGGACGTGCTGGCCATCGCCCGGGCCGGCCGTGCCGCCGGGTGCCACGAGGCGCTGTTCACCCTGGGCGAGGGGCCCGAGGACCGGTACCCGGACGCCCGGGCATGGCTCGACGACCACGGATACGCCTCGACCGTCGACTACCTGGCGGCGGCGTGTGCCGCCGTCCTCGAGGAGACCGGCCTCCTCCCCCACGCCAACGCCGGGGCCCTGGGTGCCGACGAGCTGGCCGTGCTGCGCACGGTGTCGGCCAGCCAGGGGATGATGCTCGAGTCGCTGAACCCCGACCTCGACGCCCACCGGTCGGCCCCGGACAAGGATCCGGCCCGACGCCTCGCCACCCTGGAGGCGGCCGGCGAGCTCGCCATCCCGTTCACCACCGGACTGCTCGTCGGCATCGGGGAGTCACGTGAGGACCGCCTCGACACCCTGGAGGCGATCGCCGCCTCCCATGCACGCCACGGGCACGTCCAGGAGGTGATCGTCCAGAACTTCCTCCCCAAGGCGGGTACGTCGATGCACCGGCACCCGCCCTGCCCGACCGACGAGTTCCTGTGGACCATTGCCGTCGCCCGCCTCCTGCTGCCGGCCGACATCCACCTGCAGGCGCCGCCCAACCTGTCCGACGAGCTCGGCCCCCTGGTGGCGGCCGGCATCGACGACTGGGGCGGGGTGTCGCCGGTGACCGCCGACCACGTCAACCCCGAGCGGGCCTGGCCGGCCCTCGGGATCCTGCGGGCGGCCACCGAGGCCGCCGGGCACACCCTCGCCCCGCGGCTCACCCTCTACCCGGAGTGCGCGCTCGACCCGGCCCGGTGGCTGGACGCCGCGCTGCGGTTCCCGGTGCTCGACGCCTCCGATGCCGAGGGCCTGGGCCGCGACCACCCGTGGGCGTCGGGCAGCGAGACCCCGCCCCCCGACCTACTGCCGCCCTTCGTGGCCACCGCCCCCGGGGCGGCGACCCGTCGCGCCGCACCCGAACCGGTGTCGGCCGACGGCGCGGTGGCCGAGGTCCTGGCCGGCGTCCTCGCCGGCGAGACGGTCGGCGAGGACGAGATCGTCACGCTGTTCGGCGCACGCGGCCCCGAGGTGCGGGCCGTCGCCGCCGTCGCCGACCGCCTGCGAGCCGAGATCGTGGGTGACGAGGTCACGTACGTCGCCAATCGCAACATCAATTACACCAACGTCTGCACCTTCAAGTGCAAGTTCTGCGCCTTCTCCAAGGGCCCGCTCTCGCTCAACCTGCGGGGCGCCCCCTATCTGCTGGAGCTGAGCGAGATCACCGACCGGGTGGCCGAGGCCGAGGCCATGGGGGCCACCGAGGTCTGCCTGCAGGGCGGGATCCACCCCGACTTCGACGGCGACTACTACCTCCACGTGATCCGGGCCGTGCGCGAGGCGTCGCCCACGATCCACATCCACGGATTCACGGCGCTCGAGGTCACCGAGGGCGCCCGACGCTCCGAGATGCCGCTCGCCGACTACCTCGTCCTGCTCCGTGATGCCGGGCTGCGGACCATCCCGGGCACGGCCGCCGAGATCCTCGACGACGAGGTCCGTGCCATCCTGTGCCCCGACAAGATCGACACCGAGCAGTGGCTCGAGGCCCACCGCACCGCCCACCGCGTCGGGCTCAACTCCAACGTCACCATCATGTTCGGCGCCGTCGAGCAGCCCCGGTCGTGGGCCCGGCACCTCGTGCGCACCCGGACCCTGCAGCTCGAGACCGGCGGGTTCACCGAGTTCGTGCCCCTGCCGTTCGTGCACATGGCCACGCCCCTCTACATCCAGAAGCGGTCCCGTCGCGGCCCGACCTTCCGCGAGACGCTGCTCATGCACGCCGTCGGGCGCATCGCCTACCGGGGTGCCATCGACAACATCCAGCTCAGCTGGGTCAAGCTCGGGGGCGCCGGTGCCCGCCAGCTCCTTCGGGCCGGGGTCAACGACCTGGGTGGCACCCTCATGGACGAGAACATCTCGCGGGCAGCGGGCGCCAACCACGGGCAGATGATGGATGCCGAGGCGTTCCGGGCCCTCGTCACCCCACTCGGGCGGACCCTCGCCCAGCGCACCACCCTGTACGGACGGGTCGTCCACCCCGACGGCCACGGCACCGTGCTCGCCGGCGTCCACTGACATGACCGGGTCGTCGTTCGAGCGCGAGGCCCTCGAGCGGGCCGTGGACGACTCGCCGGAAGGCCCGTCGCCGGCGGGCGGCCCGACCCTCGACGAGCGCATCGCCTTGGCCCGCACGCCGTCCGAGCGCCGGCTCTACCGGTCGATGCTCGACACGGTGTCGACCCTCCTCGAGCGCGGCACCGATGTCATCGACCTGAAGGTGGCCGACACCGCACTGGCCGAGATGGCCGAGGCGTTCGGCGTCTTCCAGCCGTTGCGCAAGCGCATGAAGGTGACGATCTTCGGGTCGGCACGCACCGAGCCCGACCACCCCGCCTACCGCCAGGCCCGGACCCTGGCGGCCGCCATGTCGGGCGCCGGATGGATGGTGGTCACCGGCGCCGGCCCCGGGATCATGGCCGCCGGCATGGAGGGCGCCGGGCGCGACCAGTCGGTGGGCGTGAACATCCGCCTGCCGCACGAGCAGGGGGCCAACCGCTTCATCGCCCAGGACCCGAAACTCGTCGAGATGCGCTACTTCTTCACCCGTAAGCTCATGCTGCTGAAGGAGTCGGACGGCTTCATCGTCCTGCCCGGGGGCTTCGGCACCCTGGACGAGGGCTTCGAGCTCCTCACCCTGCTCCAGACGGGCAAGGCCGAACCGGCGCCCCTGGTGCTGCTCGACGTCCCCGGTGGCACGTTCTGGAAGGGGTGGAGCCGGTTCCTGGCCGAGGAGGTGGAGCCCCGCGGGCTCGTGTCCGACCACGACCGGTCGTTCTTCACCATCACCGACGACGTGTCGATGGCCACCGCCGAGCTGCTCGGGTTCTACCGCAACTACCGGTCGTGCCGGTGGGTCGGCGACCTACTGGTGCTGCGGATGGCCGTCGCACCGGACTCCGCGCAGCTCGCCGACCTGAACCGGCGGTTCGTCGACATCGTGACCTCCGGGGTCATCCGCACGGTCGACCCGCTGCCGCCCGAGCGGGCCGACGGCGACGTGGTGGACCTCCCGCGCCTGGCCCTCCGGTTCGACAAGTTCCACTACGGCCGCCTGCGTCAGCTCATCGACGCGGTCAACGAGATCGTCGACGCCTGAGCGGCCACCCGCCTCCCGTGCCCATCGCCCGCGACGGCGGTCCGGGTCCGTGCGGTAGCTCGGGCTCGGCCGATCAGGCTCAACGCTCGGCCATGTGGGACCGGCGCCGACCGAAGCGGTGGTGCTCCGGCGGGGGCGGGTCGTGGGGCTCGATGGACGGCAACTCGTAGCGGCGGTCGAACACCGTCTCGGGCGGTGGGTCCTGGGTCTCGATGCCGGCGTCGCGTACGAGTGCGGTCGGGATCCCGTTGGAGAACCACCGGGCCTCGTGCAGGCCGAAAGGGTCCGGACACCAGTTCTGCGCATTGTGCGGGTCATGCTCCATAGGGTGAGTTTACCTCATGTTCACCTTCCGGTCATGTTTTGTTCATGTACGACACGTCCCGTTCATCTGGGAGCCAGCGTAGTCTTGCAATCATCGGTTGCACCTTCAACCGGGCGGACAGGGGTCGGGCGATCCGACACCTCGCGTCCCTCCCCTGACGCTCGTCCGGACCCGCCGTCCGGGCAGGGCCGCCCGGACGGTCACGGGCGGCCGCGGAGCTCGCGGATCAGCCGGACGACAGGCACGTCGGCCTGCCTCGACCCGGGGTCGGATCTCCCGACCGGCATCGTGCCCCTGCCCCCACCCCCGACGTCGTGGACCGGGACGTCGACGGCCCCCGGCCGGAGCCGGGAGCCGGGAGCCGTCGACGAGTGCCCGTGTCGGTGGGTCAGTCGTGGAAGGTCGAGGTGTTGATCATGAATTCCACGGTCTTCGCGTCCGCCAGGTCCATCACCGGCGTGCTCTCCCAGTCGTACCAGACGCCGAACTTCGCCGCCCCGTCCGCCAGGGCGGTGACGTCGTCCGTCTCGCTGATGGCGCATCCGCCCGTGCCGTCCGCCCGAGCCACGAAGGCGATCATCCGTTCGTTGTCGGGAACCGACCACCGCCCGAACGCCTCGAGGATGCGCTTGCCCTCGGCGATGCGCTCCACACCTTCCGCTCCGGTATCCCGCAATGTCCATGTGGTCATGAAGAGCACCATTCCTCCAATTCCGCCGACTCCGAATCTCGTAGCCGCCGCCGAGGTGCACGGTAATACCAGTGTTCCCGTCGCGTATTGTGCTTTCAATCACACCCTTTGTAGGCCCCTATTTACATCAAACATGCCAACCCCATTTCAGCGGGGTCCGACCCACCTTGCTGCCGAACCTAGGACACGCTGAGCGTGAAGGAGGCGTGCCCGATCGCATGTGGCCTCCGGGCCGCATCGTGGACCGTGACCCGGACGGTCACCGACCCGGCTCGATCCGTCAGGAAGGCCTCACCGTTGAGGGCGCCGTTGCTCGACATCGTGATCCCCTTCGGGAGCCCGTGCGCGGTCCAGCGGTACGGCAGCACGCCGCCCACCGCGGTGAGCACGTCGAAGTAGGGCGTGCCGCGGATCGCCGGGTACAGCGACGCGGCGGTGATCGTCAACGGGCCGGGGGGCGCCTCGGTGAGCAGGTAGGTCCCGCCCCCCGTCGACCCGGACGCAGAGACCACGCACGATGCGGTCCCGCACGCCACGCCGGTGCCGTACGCGGCGATCGCCGGGACGGAGCCCTGGGCCCAGTGCGCCCCGCCGTCCGCCGTGGACACGATGTACGGCGGCGCGTGGATGCCACCGGTGACCGTGCCGTCGGCCCCGACGGCAGTGCAGGTCGTCGGCGTGGGACACGAGATCGCCGTCAGACTGTGGGCGGGCGGCGTCCGGAGCAGGGTCGACCAGGTGACGCCGCCATCGGTGGAGCCGATGACCCCGGTCGCTGACGTGGCGACGCAGTCGGTCGCCGTCGGGCAGGCGATGCCGGCCAGTTGGCTCACGGTCACGGGGACGGAGGAGACCGACCAGGTCGCCCCGGCGTCGGTCGTGCGCGACACCTCGTCGGAGGCGTTGCCCGTGGCCAGACAGGTCGTGGAGCCCGTGCAGGCGAGGCCGTGGATGCCGTGCACGGCGGCCGGCGGCACCGCAGCGGTCCAGTGCAGCCCGCCGTCGACGGTCGCGTAGAAGGCGATCAGCGGTGCGGCCAGTCCCGACTCGCCATAGGCGAAGCACACCGACGTCGTGGGGCACGAGACGGCGCCGAACGGCTGCGCCGCATCGTCCCCCACCGGCACCGGGACCGAGCCCCGCGTCCAGGTCGGACCGGTCGGCGGCACGGCGACCGTGTCGACCCCGCCGACGTCGTACGAGTACCTGGTGGCCCCGACCTGAACGGTGTAGGTGTTGTACCCCGAGACCACGCACGAGCCGACGGTCGGGCAGTCGACCGACTCGAGCGCCTGGAACTCGGGCGGGGGCGGGTACGTCGTCCAGATGGACCCACCGTCCGAGGACACCAGCAGGCCCTGGCTGCCGGCCGCGTAGCAGTCCGTGGCCGAGGGGCAGCTCACCGAACGGGTGGTCCCGGTGAGCAGCGTCGCCACCCGCCACGCCGACGGCGTCGGGGGGCTGGACGCCGCCCCGGCCGGCGAGCCGGCGGAGGTGGTCATCACGACGGACAGGAGGAGTACGGCCGCCATCAGCATGCACCGGGCCAGCGGGCGCGATGCCCGGGAGGTCGCTGTGCACCGCCTGCCCGACTGGATCGCCATGGCCGTCCCCGATCGCCGTCACCGCCGAACCTACTCCTCGACGTCGCCGCCCGCCCCGCCCATCGGCCATCATGTGGGCCATGGCCGTCCACGACACGTCGCTCCACGGCGGGTGGGAGGAGATCGGGTCACGCGGGCTCGGACCGTTCGTGACCGAGCGGACCATGCGCTTCGCCGACGGGACGATCGCCCGCTGGGACTCGAGGCGTGAGCGCAAACGGGCACGCACCGACGCCGAGTCGACCTGGTGGGCGCCGCGGGCGACCGGATGGTGGATCGCCGTCCTGTTCGCCATCGGCTCCACGTGCTTCGCCGTGGCCGCCGTGCCGACGGTGGCCAGCGCCGTCGGCACCCGCACCGACAACCTCGTGTACTTCGTCGGGTCCCTCTTCTTCACCACCGCCGGACTGCTGCTGTATGCCCAGGTCGTGGGCGTCGACGCCCCCGGGGTGACCGGTGCCGGCGCACGGGCCCGCCGGCTGTTCGTGTTCGAGCCCCACCGGATCGACTGGCTGGCGGCGGCTGTCCAGAGTCTCGGCACCGTCTTCTTCAACGTGAGCACCGGCCATGCCCTGGCCGACACCTACTCGACCGCGTCGGCTGCCAACCACGGCGTGTGGCGCCCGGACGCCTTCGGGTCGGTCTGCTTCCTCGTGTCGAGCTACCTGTCCTATGCCGAGGTGTGCCACGGTGCCGCCCGGTGGCAGCCCCGGGACCTGCCGTGGTGGATCACGGTGGGCAATCTCGTCGGGTCGATCGCCTTCGGCGTCTCGGCTGTGGCGTCCAAGGTGCTGACGTCCGGCGAGCTGCGCAGCGCCTCGTGGACGACAGTCGGCACCTTCGTCGGCGGCCTGTGCTTCCTCGGCGCCTCCATCCTGCTGCTTCCCGAGCGCACGGCCGCCAGGGCGACACCGACAGTGCCCTACAGTCCGTGACGATGCCGCACAGGTCGCCGGGGGGTGGCCGCCCGGCCGGGGGTCCGCATGGAGCGTGAGTACGAGTTCTTCATCCGCACGACGCCGGAGCGCCTGTGGCGGGCCGTCACCGACCCCGCCGAGCGGGCGCAGTACCACTTCGGGACGGCGGCCGTCTCCAGCTGGGAGCCGGGGGCCCGGATCGAGGTCACCGCCCCGGGGATGGACCGGCTCCTGGGCGAGGGCGAGGTGCTCGAGGCCGACCGGCCCCGACGGTTGGTCCACACCATGGTGGCCCTGTGGAGCGAGGAGGTGGCCGCCGAAGGGGCGTCCCGGGTCACGTGGGCGATCGAGCCCATCGACGGCACGTGCCGCCTGCTGCTCACCCACGACCAGCTGCGGGACGGGGCGGACGAGCAGCTGTACGGCGGGTGGCCGATGATCCTGAGCGGCCTGAAGACATGGCTCGAGACCGGCACGCAGCTCACCACGCCTGGCTCGCTCATGTACTCCTGACCGCGGGCGCCCATGTCGGGACGGGTCGCCCGAGGGGTCAGCCGACCGCCGGGGTCGCATCGACCGGGTCGTTGACCACGATGGAGTCCGCCACCTTGTCGTGCAGGCACTGGCGGTCGTCGTCCCACAGGCACCACAGCACGTTGAGCAGCCCGATCCAGCTGAGCAGGCTGAACAGCCAGTAGATGAGCGCCCGCACGAACGACCTGGCCCAACCGAGCGGTACGCCGTCGGTGCCGAGGGGACGGATCCCGAGCCACCGCATCCCGAGCGTCCGCCCGTACCTCGCCACCAGCACCGTCTCGTAGACCACCATGACCAGTCCCATGGCGAGCGCACAGCCGACCACCACGAGGTAGAGCCAGACGAATCCGGGCGTCGGCGTCGGTTGCGGCGTGTCCCCGACCTGTGGGAAGTCCGGGAAGAGCGGCCCGAAGCGGGGCGCGGCGATCAGCAGCGTCACCGCCAGCAGCACGGCGAAGACCGGCAGCAGCACGAGGAGGTCGAGCAGGCGGGCACCGAGGCGGCGGCCGGGCTCGGCCAGTGCGCCGGGTCCGTAGGGCGGACGACCGAGGCGGGCGCCCTTCCAAGTCGGGCCGGCCCACACCCCGTAGGGGTGGACCGGCGGGCCCGGCGGGGGTACCCGGTGCCCTGTCCACGCGGCGCCGTCCCAGTAGCGGAGACCGCCGCCGCCGGGGTCCGGGTACCAGTTCGCAGGAGGCAGTGTGGCCGTCACGACGGGCCCGTCCATCCCTCGGACGCCGTCACGGACCGTCGTCGAACTCGAACGTCGACCGTGCCCCGAGGAGTCCGGCAGCCTTCTCCACCGAGCGCCGGGCCCGGGTGATCCGCTTCTCCTCGGCCACGAGTGCGGGGTCGGGGGCGCCTCCCGCCCGGATGGCGTCGGCGTTGCGGCGCAGCCGGTCCAGCGCGGCGTCCGCCAGGTCCTCGGCGATCGACCCGAGCCGGTCCGCCAGCTCCTCGAGGTCGGGCACCCTCAGCGACCGGTGGTGATCTCGACCTCGATGACCTCCAGGCCGCCCTCGGCGTGACGGGCACGCAGCCCCTTCTTGTCGAACTTGCCCACGCTGGTCTTCGGCACCTCGTCGATGAACGACCATCGCTCGGGCAGCCACCACTTGGACACCCGGCCCGACAGGAACACCATCAGGTCGTCCGGGGAGGTGTCCGATCCCTCCTCGAGGACCACGGCCACAAGGGGTCGCTCGCTCCAGCGCTCGTCGGGCACGGCGATGACCGCGGCCTCGACCACGTCGGGATGGGCCATGACCTCGTTCTCCAGCTCGACCGACGAGATCCACTCGCCGCCCGACTTGATCACGTCCTTGCTGCGGTCGCTGATCTGCATGTAGCCGTATCGGTCCAACGAGCCGATGTCACCGGTCCGGAGCCAACCGTCGTGGAACCGGTCGGTCGACGGGTCGCCGTAGTAGGAGCCGGTGATCCACGGTCCGCGGACCTCGAATTCGCCGACAGCCTCGCCGTCATTGGGCAGCACGGCGCCGTCGTCGGCGCAGATGCGGACCTCGACGCCGGGCACGATGCGGCCGGTCTTGGCCCGCCACTCGATCTCCTCGTCCGGCGCCGCCTGGCGCGGCGGCGTGGCCAGTGCGCACAGCGGGCTGGTCTCGGTCATGCCCCATCCCTGGACCAGCTGCACGCCGTGCTCGTCGCGGAACCGTTCGATGAGCTGGCGGGGCACCGCGGCGCCGCCGGCGGTGATCATCCGCAGGGACGACAGGTCGACCGGGTTGGACTGGGAGTACCGCAGGAGGTCGCTCCAGATGGTCGGGACCCCGGCGGAAATGCTCGGCCGGTAGCGGTGGATGATGGCGGTCAGGGGGGCGGCCTGCAGGTACTGCTGGGGCATGATCATGTCGCAGCCGGTCATGAACGCCCCGTAGGGCGTGCCCCAGGCGTTGGCGTGGAACATGGGAACGATCGACAGCACGTTGTCCCGCTCGCTGATCCCGAGCGATGAGCCGGCGGTGATGGCCATCGAGTGGAGGAACGTCGACCGGTGGCTGTAGACGACACCCTTCGGATTGCCGGTGGTGCCCGACGTGTAGCACATGGCCGCGGCCTGCCTCTCGTCGAACCGCGGCCAGTCGTAGCCCGGCTCCTCGGCCGCCAGCAGGTCGTCGTAGGCGAGGGTCTCGCCCAGTGCGTCCGTGTCCCCCTCCCCCACCACCACGACGTGGCGCACGGTGGGGATCTGGTCACGCACCCGGGCCAGCAGGCCGGCGAGCGACGCGTCGCACAGGATGACCTGGTCCTCGGCGTGGTTGATCACGTAGGCGAGCTGCTCGGGGAAGAGGCGGATGTTGAGGGTGTGGAGCACCGCGCCCATCGCCGGGACGGCCAGGTAGGCCTCGAGGTGGGTCTGGTTGTTCCACAGGAAGGTGCCCACACGGTCCGAGTCGCCGATCCCCAGCCGACCGAGTGCCGAGGCGAGGCGCTCGGCTCGCTCGGCCACCTCGGTGAAGGTACCCACGACGGACTCGCCGTCGGGACCGACGATGGTGCGGACGATGCTGTCGCCGTAGACCTGCTGGCCGTGACGGAGGATCCCGCCGACGAGCAGCGGGCCGTCCTGCATGGTGCTCTGCATGGTGCTCCCTCCCCGACCGCCTCGCGTGGCGGACGACCGAGTGTACCGAGTCGGGCAAACCGGGGTCCGCTCCGGCGCCGCGCGTATCCTGGGCCCGTGGACACCGACCCCGAGGTCACGGCCTACCTCGACCGGCTGCCTGAGCCCGACCGATCGACTCTCGAGGCGTGGCGGTCGCTGTGCTGGGCGCTCCCCGAGGGGTTCAGCGAGCAGTTCCGGTACGGCATGCCCTGCTACGTGCGCGCCGACGAGGCCGAGCTCGGATTCGCCCGCCAGAAGCGGCACCTGTCCCTCTACGTGACGCGCACGGGCGTCGTGGCGGACCACCGGGACCGGCTCACCGGCTACTCCGTCGGGAAGGGCTGCATCCGGTTCCCTCTCGCCAAGCCCACCGACCTCGGCCTGGTGGCGTCGCTCGTCACCGCCACCGGGGCCACCACCGGCCCCGTCTGCTGACCCCGGGGACCGGGCCGAGGATCGCCTCGTCCCGGGACTCGTTCGTCGGACCCCGGTTGCCGGCCGGACCACTCCTCCACGCCGGCACGACGTAGGTAGACAAGTGACAATCCGCCTTGGTATTCTCACTATCTGTCACCGCTTCATTACTCTCAGCGTTGACTGTACGAGGGAGGTCGAGGGGCATGTTCCTGAAACTCAAGACTGCCGTGGTGACGTCGGTCGCGGTGGGCGGCCTGGCCACCGGCGTGGCCGGGGCGTCACCGCCCCACCCGAACGACGTGATCCAGAACGTCACGGCGGCGGCGGCCGAGGAGCAGCAGCTCCACGCCTCGATCGCCGGGTTGGCCGCCACCGAGAAGCAACTCGAGGCGGTCCTCGCCAACCGGCTGAACGCAGGTACCCCGGGCCTCGACGTCCTCACGCCGTCCGCCGTCGGGGCGCCCGTAGCCGGAACGACGACCACGACGGGTCCGAAGGCGTCGGACGGCACCCCGACCGGGACCGCCCCGGGTGGTCAACCGGGCCCCCCGCCGACGTCGGACACCGGTCGCACCGGTGCAGGCGACCCGCCGACCACCACGCCCACCACCAGGCCGGGCACCCCACCGACGACCGAGCCGGCGACCACGGTGCCGCCCACCACGACGACCACCCCACCGTCCCCCTCGACGTCCACGACGACGAGGCCCCGCCGCGGAGGCGGCGATGACTAGGCCGCCCGCCGGCCGGACCGGGCGAGCGAAGCGCAGCGTCGTCTCCTCGACGGTGGCCGCGGCGGCGACCGTCGGTGTCACCGGGATCACCATGGCATGGGCGGTCAGCTCCACACCCAGCACCGGGAGCGCAGCGGGGGCCGCCGCCCAGGTCTCCAACCAGATCGCCGCCGACAAGGCGGCGATGTCCCAGCTCCGCCAGTCGATCGCCGCCACCCAGGGAAAGCTGTCGGCGCTCGGCGTCGGGGGCTCGACGGCCACGGTGGCCGCCAACGGCGCCGTCGTTCCCGGCGCACCGGTGCCGCCGGGAACGCCGGGGGCCGCCGGTGCCGTCGGCACCACCACGGCCGGCAGGGTCACCGGGGCGTCGGGCGGCGTCGGCTCGGCCACGATCGTCCCGGGCGCAGGCTCCGCCGCCGCCCCGTCGGGCGGCGCGGTCAGCCCCGGATCATCCGGCAGTTCCGCGTCGGGCGGGAACCCCGCCCCCACATCGGGTGGATCCGGCGGGGGGTCGGCCCCGGCACCGCCCCCGACCTCGCCCCCGGTGACCTCCCCACCGGTCACGTCGCCGCCCGCAACGACGCCGCCGCCCGTGACGGTGACGACGCGCGCCTCGGGTGCGTGACTCGGACCCGCACCGCCGAGGAGGTCGCCGTGCTCGGCGCCGTGCGGGCGATGGCGTCGGACGTCGTCGTCTACGGCCGGGCGCCTGACGGCGACGGGCCCACAGTGTCGGTGGTCCGGGCACTCGACGTCTTCCGCACCGTCCACGAGGTATGCACCCGGTTCGACCCGGCCAGCCCCCTCATGCAGGCGAACGCCCGGCCGGGCGAGTGGCACGTGGTGCCCCCGGTGCTGTTCGACGCCGTCCAGGCGGCACATGCCGCCTACGAGGAAACGGGCGGCCGCTTCGATCCCCGCGTGCTCGGCGACCTCGTGCGGCTCGGCTACGACCGGAGCCTCCCGTTCGGCGACGGCGTGGAGACCCCGTCCGGAGGCGAGGCGCCGTCCCGCGCCTTCGCCCCCTGGCGTCCGGGCTTCCGGGCCGGGCGCCACCCCGAACTCCACCTGGGCGGCACACCGATCGACCTGGGGGGCATCGGCAAGGGTCTGGCCGTCCGTTGGGCGGCCCAGGTCCTGCGCGACGACCTCGACGACTTCCTGGTGGACGCCGGTGGCGACTGCGACTGCGACGGCACGGGTCCGGAGGTCGACGGGTGGCGCGTGGGTGTCGAGGACCCGACCGGCGGCGACCTCCCGGTGGCCGTGCTCGGCCTGCGGGACCGTGCCTGCGCCACCTCGTCGACCAGGCTCCGCCGGTGGCGGGCCGGGGACCGGACCGTCCACCACCTGATCGACCCGTCGACGGGACTCCCCGGAGGTGACGACCTGCTGGCCGTCACCGTCGTGTCGACCGACGCGGCCGACGCCGAGGTCACCACGAAGGCGCTCTTCCTGGGGGGCGCCGGCGCCATCGCCACCGAGGCACGGGTGCGGGATGTCGCCGCCCTCTGGGTGACGGCCGACGGCGTCACGACGACCAGCCGGGCAATGGATCCCTACGTCGTCTGGCGGGCCGGATGACGGTGGAGACCACGCTGGCGGAGGCGCCCGACCGGAGCGCACCGGTGGCGCCGCGTCCGGTCCCCGAACTCGACCTCGCACCGGGGCGCGGCCTCGCCGAACGGATGCGGGCGCCCACCGCCGTCCCCGATTCCGCACCGGCACCCGCATCCGCGCCCGCACCGGGCCCGGTGCCGTCAGCAGTTGCGTCGGACCACGGGCCGCGCCGCATGCCCCTGCTCGTGCTCGACCCGTCTGGCCCCACCCTCGGCGAACGGGCCCGACCCGTCCTGCTGTTGGCACTGATCCTCGGCGTCGCGTTGTTCCTCGGCCACGTCGCCGGCACCCAGGGACGGGCGCTCGTCCACGACAGGATGCTGCCGTGGATCCTCGGGCGCAGCCTGGGCATCGCCACCTACGTCTCCCTCGCCGCCATGGTGTTCCTCGGCCTCTGGCTCCGCCATCCGTGGCGGGCACGGTTCCGACGACCCGGGCCCGAGTCGATCCTTTGGGCTCACGTCGCGCTCGCCGCCTGCACCGTCGCCCTGCTCGTCGGCCACCTGACCTCGCTCGCCCTCGACCAGTACGCCGGCGTCGGCTGGACCGGGGTCTTCGTGCCCTGGGGGGCGCAGTTCAGACCGACCGGGGTGGCGGTCGGGACGCTCGCCTTCTACCTCCTCCTGCTCGTGGCCGGCACGGCGGCGCTGGCCGGCTCGATCGGCCGGGCCGTCTGGTTCCCCATCCACACGGCGTCGGTCGTGGTGTTCTGCATGTGCCTCGTCCACGGCGTCCTCGCCGGCAGCGACAGCGTCACCCTCCGGTGGCTCTACGTCGTCTCCGGGTTCGTGACGCTGCTCCTCCAGTTCACCCGCTGGCTCGCCGGCACCCTCAAGCAGGGGCCCGCGGTGGTGGACGCATGACCGCCCTGCCTGGGTTCGCGGTTCCCCCCGAGCTGCCCGCCGTCGGGCCCGACGGGATCACCGGACTCGTCGGATTCGGCGACCCGGCCCCGGTCGCCCCGCGGATCGGCGGCCTGGGCGACCCGGGCACCCTGGTGCTCGCCGGCCCGCCGGCCGGTGCGGGTGGAGGCGGCCTCGACGGCCACCTCGGGACGTGGGGGGCGCTGCCCGG
>JADGOH010000101.1 GCA_017883025.1 Acidimicrobiales bacterium | reverse complement strand
CTTCCGGCCCACGACCCTCTTCGAGCTCCAGGACGCGTTCGAGCGCGGCCGCAACGACCCCGAGATCGGCGTGATCGTGCTCACCGGTCAGGGCCCCGACGCCTTCTGCTCGGGCGGGGACCAGAAGATCCGTGGCGACGACGGGTACATCGGTGACGACGACGTGGCCCGACAGGGCATCGGCCGACTCAACGTGCTCGACCTCCAGATCCAGATCCGGCGCCTGCCGAAGCCGGTGGTCGCCATGGTGGCCGGCTACGCCATCGGCGGAGGCCACATCCTCCACCTGGTGTGCGACCTGACGATCGCCGCCGACAACGCACGGTTCGGCCAGACCGGCCCCAAGGTGGGCAGCTTCGACGGCGGCTACGGCGCCAGCCTGCTGGCGCGCTCCATCGGGCTCAAGCGGGCCAAGGAGGTGTGGTTCCTCTGCCGCCAGTACGACGCGGCCACGGCCAAGTCGTGGGGCCTCGTGAACGAGGTGGTGCCGCTGGCCGACCTCGAGGCCGAGACGGTGGCGTGGTGCCGTCAGATGCTGTCGCTCTCGCCCCTGGCCCTGCGCATGCTGAAGGGCGGCCTGCACGCCGCCGACGACGGCCTCGCCGGCCTCCAGCAGTTCGCCGGCGACGCCACGATGCTCTTCTACATGAGCGAGGAGGGCCAGGAGGGCCGCAACGCCTTCCAGGAGCATCGCCAGCCCGACTTCGGTCGCTTCCCCCGCCGTCCGTGACCGCAGCGGACCCGCAGGGCGCGCCGCCCGACCCGGGTCCGGTCCGCAAGTGGTGGCTGGGCGCTCGGCCCCGCACGCTGCCGGCCGCGTTGGTGCCGGTGGTGGTCGGCACTGCGGCCGCCCATCCGCGCAACCTGCCCGACCTGCCGGCGACGGCGACGTTCGCGCCCACGTCGATCACCGTCCACGTCCCCGGGGTGAACCCGTGGTGGTGCGCACTGGGCGCGCTCGTCGTGGCGCTCGCCATCCAGATCGGCACCAACTACGCCAATGACTACTCCGACGGGATCCGGGGCACCGACGACGCCCGGGTGGGCCCGGTCCGGCTGACGGCGACCGGGCTGGCCCCGCCCGCCGCCGTCAAACGCGCGGCGCTGCTGGCGTTCGGCGTGGCCGCCGTGGTCGGGCTGTGGCTTGCATGGGCCACGTCGTGGTGGATCCTCCTCGTCGGTGCCGCCTGTCTGCTCGCCGGATGGTTCTACACCGGCGGCCCCCGTCCCTACGGCTACGCGGGGCTGGGCGAGGTGTTCGTGTTCGTGTTCTTCGGGTTAGTGGCGACCGTCGGCACCTTCTACGTGCAGACCCTGTGCCTGAACGCGTGGCAGGTATGGGCGGCCGCGGTGATGGTCGGGCTGCTGGCCACCGCCCTGTTGCTGGCCAACAACCTGCGCGACATCGCCACGGATCGCGAGACCGGCAAGCGCACCCTGGCGGTGCGGGTCGGACGGCGGGCCGGCGGCTGGTGCTACGTCGCGTGCGTCGGGCTTCCCTTCGTGGGCACCGCCGTCTGGGGTCTCCTGGCGGTGACCGGCGTGCTCCACACCCACTGGCCGGTGGCGGTGCTCCTGCCGCTGCTCGCTGCGCCACTCGCCGTCCCGCCGTCCCGGCTGGCATTGGGCGACACCGAGGGACGGGCCCTGCTGCCGGTGCTGGCGGCGACGGGCCGACTCCAGCTGGCGTTCGGCGCACTGCTGGCCGTCACCCTGTGGGCCACCATGTCCGAGACCCTCGGGCTCCTGGCCGGCGGGTCCTGACGATGTCAGCCGGGCGCCGACCCGTCGAGGAACGCCCGCACCGCCGCCGCGACCGCCCCGGGGCGCTGGAGGTGGGGGGCGTGGTCGGTGCCGGGGATGACCACGTGGGTCGCCGGCCCGCCGAGCGACGCCACCAGCCGCCGGCCGAGGTCGGTGAACTTCGCGTCCCGGGCACCGGTGACCACCAGCACGGGCAGGCTCAGGCCGGCCAGCTCCTCCCACCGCGGCTCCTGGGTCCCGGTACCGGCCAGCCGGAGGCTCGACGCGAGCCCGGCCGCGGTGTTGGTGCACCGCTCCTCGACGGCGTTGCCCGGGGCGGGCACGTCGCCGAACATCGGGTTCGCCACCCAGCGGGCCACGAATTCGGCGACGGTGTCCACGGGCACGCTGCCGTCGGACGGGTCCAGTCGTTCGGCCAGCGCCTCGTCGGACCGTCGGCGTGCGGTCCGCTCGCCGGGGTCGTCGATGCCGGCCGTTCCCGACACGAGCACCAGTCGACGCACCAGGTCGGGGCGGGCCAGGGCCAGGTGGAGGCAGAACCGGGCGCCCATCGAGTAGCCCAGGTAGTCGGCGGCGCCACCGGCTGCGCCCAGGAGGGCGGCCCCGGTGACCAGGTCGGCAGCCACCCCGCCCGAGGCTCCGTGGCCGGGCAGGTCGACCGCCGCCACCGCGTGGTCGGCGGCCAGATCGGCGTCGAGTCCGCCCCAGATGCGGTGCGTCTGGGTGAAGCCGTGGGCGAGCACCAGCGCCGGTCCGTCACCTCGGCGCTCGCGGTGGAGCGTTGCGTCGGCGGCGGTGCGATCGGTGCGGGGCATAGGAGGTTGCCGTGAGCGTAGCGACGGGTCCGCCGACGGCCGGCGATGGCGACCGGCAGGCGGCGTTCGCCGCCACGCTCGTCGACGAATGGGTGCGTGCGGGCGTGGCCCATGCGGTGGTGTGCCCCGGATCGCGGTCGACGCCGCTGGCGCTGGCCGTGGCCGCCGAACCCCGGCTCGGGCTCCACGTCCGGCTCGACGAGCGCTCCGCGGCGTTCACCGCCCTCGGGATCGGCATGGCGACCGGCCTGCCCGCGGTCGTGGTGGTGACGAGCGGGACGGCGGCCGCCGAACTGCACGCCGCCGTGGTCGAGGCCGACCTGGCGCAGGTGCCCCTGCTGGTGTGCACCGCCGACCGCCCGCCGGAGCTCCGCGACGTCGGCGCCCCCCAGACGATCGACCAGACCCACCTGTTCGGCCGGTCCGTCCGGTGGTTCGCCGACCCGGGGGTCCCCGACGAGGCGTCACGACCCACGTGGCGCTCCCTCGGCGCCCGCTCGGTGGCCGAGGCGGTCGCCGGCCCGCTCGGACCGGGGCCGGTCCACCTGAACCTCCCGTTCCGTGAGCCGCTCCTGGGCGACGCCGCTGCCGGGGGGATCCCCGATGGCCGACCGGACGGTGTGCCGTGGCACCTCGTCGGGACGGGTCCCGTCCCGCCCCCGGAGTCCGTCGTCCGCGAGCTCGTGGCGCATGCCGGTCTCGAGCCCGGGGCGCGTGGTGTGGTCGTGGCCGGCGCCGGATGCGGCGACCCCGCGGCCGTCCTCGACCTGGCGGCCGTGCTGGGCTGGCCGGTCCTGGCCGAAGCGCGCTCGGGACTCCGGAACGGCGATGCCCGGGTCGTGTCCGCCGCCGACGGCATCCTGCGCGCCCCCGGGTTCGCCGCCGACCACCGACCCGACGTGGCGTTGGTGCTCGGCGGCCGTTGGGCCTCCAAGGTGGTCACGACGTTCCTGAGCACGGGGACGTCGGTCGTCGTCGTGGACCCCGCCGGAACGTGGCCGGACCCCGACCGCTCGGTCGCCCGGTTCGTGCGTTGCGACCCGACCCTGCTCTGCTGTGCCGTGACGGCCTCGTGGGCGGCGACCGGACAGGGCGCGTACGGGGGGGCCAACGGCTGGACGAAGGCGTGGGCGCGTGCGGAGTCGCGGGCCCGTGGGGTGATCGTCGACGCGCTGGCAGCCTCCCCGACCTGGACCGAGCCCGCGCTGGCCCACCGGCTGGTCGACGCGCTGCCGGTCGGCACGAACCTCGTCGTGTCGTCGTCGATGCCGGTGCGGGACGTCGAGGCGTTCTCGTCCCTGGCCATGCCGCGGGTGTTCGCCAACCGCGGCGCCAACGGCATCGACGGCGTGGTGTCCACCGCGTGGGGCGTGGCCCTGGCCGCCGGCCCGACGGTTGCCCTGGTCGGGGACCTCGCCTTCCTCCACGACGTGTCGGCACTGGTCGGACCGGCCGACCAGGACGCCCCACTGACCGTGGTGGTGGCCGACAACGGCGGGGGAGGGATCTTCTCGTTCCTGCCGCCGGCGACGAAGCTCGAGCCGGACACGTTCGACCGTCTCTTCGGGACGCCGCAGTCGGCCGACGTCGCCGCCGTGGCCGCCGGATTCGGCTGGGTGATCGAGGAGATCGGCCACCAGTCGGGACCCGATGCCCTGACCGGCGCGCTGGGGCGGGCGGCCGCACGGGGCGGCCGGACCGTGGTCCGGGTGCGCCTGCCCGACCGGGCGGCCAACGTGGTCGCCCACGACCGTGTGAACGCCGCCATCGTGGCCGCCGTGGACGGCTGAGCCGACTACTACGTCTTGCGATACTACGTAGGACGTAGTATTCTGGAGCGATGGCGAACACGAAGCAGCCCGGCCTCCGTCGTCCCAACGACCCGCCCGTCCTGATCCTGACCAGCCTGGCCGGCGGGCCCAAGCACGGGCACGCACTGGCCAAGGACATCGAGGCGTTCGCCGGGGTGCACCTCGGGCCCGGCGCCCTGTACGGCGCCATCGCGCGGCTCGAGGAGCGAGGGCTGATCGAGCCGCTGGGCGCCGAGGACCGGCGCCGTCCCTACCGGATCACACCAGGGGGGGTGGCGGCGCTGGCCGACGCGGTGGCCGACATGCGCAGGATCGCCGATGTCGGCTCGGCCCGGCTCGGCCCGATGCTGGGGACGATCGGATGACCGGCCCCGACGAGTCGCACCGACCGGACGTCGACCGGCTGCTCCGGTGGTATCCGGCGGCCTGGCGCGACCGCTACGGTGCCGAGTTGGCCACGCTGGTGGAGGACGAACTGGACGGTGCCCGCCCGGGCGCGGAGCTCCGGCTCTCCCTCGCCCGTGCCGGACTCGCCGAGCGGGCACGCGGCGCCGGACTCGTGGGTGACTCGCGGCCGGCGTCCGAGCGGGTGCGGTCCGGGGCGTTGCTGGTACTGGTGGCGTGGGCTGCCGCCGTCGTGGCCGGCGGAGCCTTCGCCAAGGTGTCGGAGCACTTCCTCACGTCGGATTCGGCCCACGCCCTCGGTCCCGCCCGGGCCGCCTACGCCGTGGTCGTGGTCGGCGCGGTCGCCGGGGCGGCGATCGTCCTGTCCGGTGCGGTCGTGGCCCTCGGCGCCGTGTCGGACTTCACCCGCGCCGGAGGGTGGCGCGCGGTGCGCGCCCCGCTGACCCGCGCCGTGGTCGTGACCGCCGCGACCGTCACGGCGTTCGTGGCACTGTCGGTGTGGGCGCACCGGCTCAACGTCGCCCAACGCAACGGCGCCGACCTCGGCTACAGCGTTGCCTTCCTCGCCTGGGTCAGCCTGGTGTCCGCGACGATCGCACTCTGGGGCGCAGCCGGCGTGTCGGTCGCACGCCGGCTCGACCTCGGGGCCCGGGTCCTGCGTGTCGAGGCCGGCCTGGCCGTCGCCGGCGCCGCCGTGCTGACGATGCTGACGGTGGCGGTCGGGGCGTGGTGGGCGGCGATGGCATCGGCCGCACCGTGGTTCCTCGACGGGCGTCGGTCGGGCACGCACCCGGTGCCGGCCCCGGTGCCGCTCGTCGCGCTCGGCGGGCTCCTGCTCGTCGCCGTGGTCACCGCCGGCTACGGAGTGGTCCGGATCGTCCGTTCCTGGCGGGCTCTGGCTGCCGCCTGACGCCCCAGCCGGCGGACCGTCCGGGACCGGACGCACCGGGACTCCCGGGAGGGGCTCAGCAAGGGGTCGGGTCGTAGGAGGGGCTGGTGTTGACCGGCGCGGCGGCCGGCGTCGTCCCCCGCGTCGACGAGCCCGATGAGGTGGCCGGCCCGGTGGTGGCCACCGGCACGGTGGTGGTGGTCGTCGGTGGGGTCAGCGTGAGCTCGTTGCCGTACTGGTTGATCGGCGGGGTGACGATGTTGCCGAAGGGTCCACCCAGGAACTGGGCGATGACCGCGGAGGCCTGGTCGGGCTGGACGACCTCGACGTCGCCGGCGTAGGAGGACACGGCGCCGGTGGTGGGCAGTGTGTAGGACTGGAGCGACGACCCGCTGAACGCGTGATACCGCTCGGCCAGGCCCAGCAGGTCGGTGACCGACAGGTTGTTGTCCTTCGAGAAGTCGTGGACCACCGAGGTCAGCAGCGAGTTCAGCCGGATCGGGTTGTAGGTCGACTTGGCCTTGTTGAGCGCGGCGGCGATCACCAGGTTCTGGCGTTGGATCCGACCCAGGTCCGACGTCGGGTCCGAGTGCCAGTAGCCGTTCGCGTAGTACTGGTAGTACCGGGACCGCGACAGGCTGAGGGCCATGGACCCGTTCAGCACCTGGCACCCGGCCGTCGGGATGTCGAGGCCCGAGTTGTTGTGGCAGTAGCCGGTGGAGCAGTCCATGTCGCGGGCCGGGTAGGGGAAGTCGAGTGAGATCCCGCCGAGGGCGTTGACCGCGTCCTGGACCCCGAAGAAGTTGACGACGATGTAGTGGGCGATCGGGATCCCGAACGTGTTCTCGATCGTCTTGACGGTGGCATCGGGCCCGCCGGCGAAAGCGGCGTTGATCTTGTTGTGGGTGGACAGCTGCGAGTTCGCGGGGAGGCCCGTGATGGTCACGAACGTGTCCCGTGGGATCGACAGCGTCGAGGCCGTGCCGGCGGTGGGGTCGATGTGGACGATCTTCAGCGAGTCGGAGCGCTGGCCCCCGGCGGCCGTGGTCGACCCGAACTGCTGGGCCTGGGCCGCGCTCTCGCCGGCCCGGCTGTCGGAACCGATGAGCAGGACGTTGTAGGGGGCGCCGCTGGCTTCGGCCACGCACGTCGCACACGGCGCCGAGGCGATCTGGCCCCACAGGAAGCGGTAGTAGCCGTACCCGGCGGCCACGACCACGAGGAGGAACGCCACCAGGATCACGAGCCACCGCAGGATCCGTTCGCCGGGGCTGCGCCGCCGCTTGCGGGCCCGGTGCAGCTCACGGCGGCTCGGGATGGCGACCTCGCCGCCGAGGATCGGACCGGAGAATTGCGAAGATCCCCGACTGGAGCCCGGGGTGGTCCCCCGCGGTCGGCCGGTCGGCTGTGGCGCGGGCCGTCCGGAGGGCCGGGGCGGGCGCGGTGTCGTGTCGTCGGGTGCCAAGGTCGTCGGGTCAGGCGGTGCGTGCGAGGTACGGGCGCCCCGGTCGTGCCCGGACAGTTTCCCACGGCGACACGTCGACCTGGTGGCACCCGGGTCCGGGTGCCACGATCACGAGTCCGAGGGGATCCACGAGCCGTGGAATCCGAACGGCACGCGGGCCGGGAGGTGCACGGTGGCCACCGGAGGTCCGGCGAACGACGTGGCGTCGAGGATCACCAGATCGGAGGCTCCACGGGCGGCGTCGAACACGACCGACAGCACCCAGCCCTCGTCCTCGGCGGCTCCGTCGGCAGCCCGGACGAACACCGGCTCGCCCGGCATCCGACCGGGGCCCGGGTCGAAGCGGACCGCCTCGTCACGGGCCAGGTCGTACTTGACCAGGCCCTCGAAGCCGGGACGGTCCGGGTCGTCTCCCTGGCGCACGGCATAGGCGTAGCGGTACGGGCGGCCGGCGACGGCGGGGTCGATCCTGGGGAACTCGACGGGAACGTCGTCGAGGCGCTCCTCGAGGACCCGGTTGGCGGCCGGGTCGATCGTCCAGCGGTGGAGTGACGGGTTGGAGTGGGTCAGCGCCTCGCCGGGGGCGGTGTCGAACACGGAGTCGTAGCGGACCACGTCGAGCACCGTCCGGTCGCCGTCGTCGAAGGCGTTGACGACGTGGAAGACGTAGCTCGGGTCCATCGACACCCACCGGATGTCGGCGCCACGGCCGTCCCGGGGCAGCACCCCCACCCGGGAGCCGTCGTCGGGCGTCCAGCGGAACGGCATGGACCACCCCTGGGCGGCCAGGGCCAGGTCGAAGGCGACGGGCTGGTCGAGGAATACCACCCGGGTCGCGGTCACCGCGAAGTCGTGGATCATCGTGGCCCGGGGGGTTGCGATGTCCTCGGTCACGGTGAGGTGTCCCATGGCGTCGACCACGTGGTAGCGGAGGAAGGGCGGCCCGAACAGGTCGACCCCGAAGAAGACGAGCTCACCGGTGTCCGGGTCGAGCTTCGGGTGGGCGGTCATCGGGGAGCTGAGCGCCCCGTCGAAGTCGTGGACCCGGGCACGGTCGAGGTCGGGGGAGAGCGCGTGCGGGAACCCGGACTCGACCAGGGCGAGCGTGGTGCCGGCGTGGCGGATCACGTGGGTGTTGGCGGGCCCGTCGACCGGTTCGCTCGGCCCCTTGGGGGGGACCGTCGCCACCTTGGTGGACAGTTGTCGGGTGCGGACCCAGCGGTTGCGGTAGCCCGTGGCCCGGCCGCCGGCCAGGCCGATGGCGTGGATCATCCCGTCGCCGGTGAACCAGTGGTAGTCGGCCGGGTCGGCGGGGGTGGCCACCGGATTCGGCCCGTTGCGCAGCAGCCGCCCCTCGAGGTCGGGCGGGACGACACCCGTGACCTCCAGGTCGTGGTCGTCGGACCGCTCCTCGAGCACCGGCGCGAAGTTGCCTTCGAGATACGGGTTCACCATGGGTCCTCGCCCTTGCCCCGGCGGTCGTGGCGGCAGCCGGCACGGCGATCGTAGCGTCCGGCCCCGGGCCGACGGCATGGCAGGCTGTGGCATG
>JADGOH010000100.1 GCA_017883025.1 Acidimicrobiales bacterium | reverse complement strand
TCGCCGACGAGCCCAGTCGCAGGACGCTCTCGACGACCCGGACGAGCTCGTCCACCTCGAGCAGTGCCCCGGCGACGTACTCGCGGGCCAACCAGATGGGCGCCACCTCGGTCACCAGGTCAATGTCCCAGTCGGCGTTGAACCCGGTCATGGCGTCCCCCTCGCCGCCGGCGCAGTCGCCGACGGTGACCCGGGTGAACCCGATCTGGGGGTGCTCGGCCCGCCACGCCTCGACAAGCTTGTCCAGCGCGGCCTTGCTCACGGCGTAGGCGCCGAGCCCGGGCCACGGGGGGGTGTGCGAGGCGCTGATCGACGACAGGTAGGCGGCGGTGCCGTGTGACACGGCGAGGTGGGGGAGCGCCGCCGCGGTGATGAGCGATGCACCGATGACGTTGGTGTCGAACGTCCGCCGCCACGTCTCGGCGTCGGTGTCGGCGAGCCGCACCAGCGGCCCGATGCCGGTCGCGTAGACCAGACCGTCGATCCCGCCGAGCTCACGGACGGCTTCGGCGACCGCCGCCTGACACGACTCCTCGTCGGTGACGTCGCAGGTGACGGCCAGGGCGCCCGGGCCGGCCTCGGCCGCGGCGTCCTCCAGCCGGTCCTTGCGCCGAGCCATCAGTGCGACACGCTCCCCCCGTCGGCCCAGGCCGACGGCGATGCAGCGCCCCAGCCCACTCGATGCTCCGACCACGACGACCCTCATGCCACCAACCTCGTTCCTTCGTCGACACCCATGCGCGAATCCCCCCCCGCCGACGTGGGCCGGCGCTCACGACTCAGTCGAAGACCACCGGGAGCCGCTCCCAGCCCCGCACCGTCGAGGTCCGGGCCTGTTCGGCATTGTCCCAGTCGACCTCCCAGGTCGGGAAGCGCTGGAGCACCTCGTCGAGGGCCACCCGCCCCTCGAGCCTGGCCAAGGCGGCACCCAGGCAGAAGTGCAGGCCGTAGCCGAACGCCAGGTGGTGGTCGATCTTGCGGGTCACGTCGAAGCGGTCGCCGTCGGGGAACCTCCGGTCGTCACGGTTGCCGGAGCCGTTGAGCAGCAGGATGGCGCTGCCCTCGGGGACCACCTGTCCGTGGTGCTCGACGTCGGTCATGACGTAGCGGGCCTGGGTGGGGGACGGGGGCTCGAAGCGCAGGAGCTCCTCGATGGCGTTGGGCACCAGGCTCCGGTCCTCCACCAGCTTGCGGCGCTCGTCGGGGTGGTCGGCGAGTACCTTGCCCGTCCACCCGATGAGCCGGGTCGTCGTCTCGTTGCCGGCGGCGGCCAGGAGGTTCACGACATTGAGCACCTCGGTCCGACCGAGCCGACGGATGGTGCCCGTCTCGTCCTCGAACTCGGCCTGGAGGAGCTCCGTCATCAGGTCGTCCGACGGATGCTCGGCCCGCCACTCGATGTACTCCGCGAAACTGGAGGCCTGGATGTCGGCTCCGTAATTGGCGGTGTCGGGCATGGTGCCCTCCTCCAGGCGGAGGCCGTCGTCGATCACGTCCTTGAGCGCCTGCTGGTCCTGCTCGGGGATCCCGAGGAGCATCCCGATAACGCGCATGGGCATCTGGGCCCCCAGATCGGCGATGAAGTCGAACCCGCCGCCGCCCATCTTCGGATCCAGGGACCGGGCGCAGAACTCCCGGATCTTGGGCTCGATGGCATTCATCTTGCGGGGGGTGAACACGCGGGAGAGGAGGCTGCGGTGCAGGTTGTGGCCCGGGGGGTCCTCGAAGATGATCGAGCCCGGGGGGATCTCCATGCCGCTCTTGATGATCTCGAGCAACGTGCCCTTGGCCGAGCTGTAGGTCTTCCACTCGATCAGGCCCCGCTCGACGTCGTCGAAGCGGCTCAGCGCATAGAAGTCGTAGCGGTCGTTGTAGTAGAGCGGGAGCTCCTCGCGGAGTCGCCGCCAGATCGGGTACGGGTCCGTGTCGATCTCGAAGTCGTACGGGTCGTAGTAGATGCCGGAGTCAGTCGTGGTCACAGGTCTTCCTCTTGGTCGACGTCGGGACGGTGGTGGACGCTGGGGCCGATGGAGGATTCCGGCCCCGTCGTGTACGGAGGCGTCATGAGGTGGTCGCCACGTCGGTGCCGCGCCAGTCGCGGGCGCACGAAGCCATGCGGGTGGCGCCGACCAACCGTCGTTCCTCTGTCACGTATCCCCCTGATCGCTCGACGCTCGCCCGCGACGGGCGTGACGCAGGTTGCTCGCGGCCAAGAACAAGATTCTCACACACCGGAGACGGCCGCCAGTCCCGACGGCACCCGTTGTCCGCGGACGTGGGGAAACGGATGGCGGCTCCTCGACAGAAACGGTACTCTCCTCCACTAGCAAGCAGATTCTCGAACTGCCCAGGGGAGGACCCATGACCACGCGAGCGCTCGACGTCCCGGTTTTCGACGCGGACAACCACCTGTACGAGACCCGTGACTCGCTGACCAAGTACCTCCCCGACAGCGCCAAGCGCGTGATCGACTACGTCGACGTCCGGGGCCGCACCAAGATCGTGGTGCGCGGCCAGATCAGCGACTACATCCCGAACCCCACCTTCGACGTGGTGGCCCGGCCGGGGGCCCAGGAGGAGTACTTCCGGGTGGGCAATCCCGAGGGCAAGAGCCGCCGGGAGATCTTCGGCGAGCCGATGCGCGCCATCCCGGCATTCCGCGAGCCCGCGGCGCGTCTCGAACTCATGGACGAACAGGGCCTCGACCGGACGCTCATGTTCCCCACCCTGGCGAGCCTGGTGGAGGAGCGGCTGCGGGACGACCCGGACCTCATCCACGTCGTCGTCCACGCGCTCAACGAGTGGCTCCACGAGGTGTGGACGTTCGACTACCAGGGCCGGATCTTCACCACGCCGGTGATCAGCCTGCCCATTGTCGACAAGGCCATCGAGGAGCTCGAGTGGGTCGTCGAGCGCGGCGCCAAGGTGGTGCTGATCCGTCCGGCCCCGGTGCCGGGCTACCGCGGTTCGCGCTCGTTCGGGCTCCCCGAATTCGACCCGTTCTGGGAGAAGGTCGTCGAGCACGACATCCTCGTCGCCATGCACTCGTCGGACAGCGGCTACGAGCGGTACACCAACGACTGGCTGGGCAGCGACAGCGAGATGCTGCCGTTCCAGCCCCAGGCGTTCCGCATGCTGTCGGCCTGGCGGCCAGTCGAGGACGCGGTGTCGGCCCTCGTGTGCCACGGCGCCTTGTCCCGGTTCCCGACCCTGAAGGTCGCCGTCGTGGAGAACGGCAGCAGTTGGGTCGCTCCGCTCCTGAACAACCTGGCCGACGTCTACAAGAAGATGCCGCAGGACTTCCTCGAGGATCCCGTCGAGGTCATCAGGCGCAACATCTACGTCAGCCCCTTCTGGGAGGAGGACCTCGGTGCTCTGGCCGACGTGATCGGCGTCGACCACGTGCTGTTCGGGTCCGACTTTCCCCACCCCGAGGGCCTCGCCGACCCGGTGACCTACGTGAAGGAACTGGACGGCCTGCCCGACGAGACGGTGCGCAAGATCATGGGCGGCAACCTGGCCCGCCTCATGCACATCGACGACACCGTCGCCGGGTGAGCGGAGCCGCTCGCTGCGGCGAGCGGGCCACCGTGCCGGGAGTCGTCGCCTCCGCCGCCGAGCGGTTCGGGGGGCGCACCGCGGTCGTGGAGGACGGGATCCGGCTCAGCTACCGGGAGCTCGTCGAGCGGTCCCGGCACTTGGGCGCCGCGCTCGTCGCCGCCGGCGTCGAGCCAAGGGACCGGGTCGCCGTCTGGGCGTTCAACTGCACCGAGTGGATCGTGGCCTTCCTGGGCCTGTCCGGGGCCGGTGCCGTGCTGGTACCCGTGAACACGCGGTTCAAGGGGGCCGAGGCGGCGGACATCCTGCTGCGGAGCCGGGCGAAGGTCCTGGTGACCGTCACCGACTTCCTCGGCACCGACTACGTCGCCATGCTCCGGGGGACCGGCACCGACCTCCCGGACCTCGGGACGGTGGTCGTCGCCCGGGGGCCCGCGGTGGAGGGGACCGAGTCGTGGGAGGCCTTCACGGCCCGCGCCACAGCGGACGGGCTGGCCGAGTTCGACCGTCGGTCCGCCGCCGTCACCGCCGACGACCCGTGCGACATCCTGTTCACCTCGGGCACCACCGGGGTCCCCAAGGGGGTGGTCCAGAACCACGGAGGCACCACGCAGGTGGCCGCCGACTGGGTGGCCATGACCGGCCTGGACGCCGACGACCGGTACCTCATGGTCAACCCGTACTTCCACATGTTCGGGCTGAAGGCCGGCATCCTGGCCGCGGTCAGCGCCGGCGCCACCATGATCCCGGAGCCGGTGTTCGACGTCGACCGGGTGCTCAGGCGGGTGGCCGAAGAAGGGGTGACCGTCCTGCCGGGGGCACCCACGCTCTACCAGGGCATGCTCGACCACCCCGACCGCGACCGGTACGACCTTTCGTCGCTCCGGGTGGCAGTCACCGGGGCTGCCGACATCCCGGTCGAGCTGATCCGCCGGGTCGACACCGAGCTCCCCTTCTCCGTCGTCATTACCGGCTACGGGCTGACCGAGGGGGGCACGGCCGCGGCCACGTCCCCCGGTGACGACGTCGAGACCGTCGCCACGACCGTCGGGCGTCCCCGGCCGGGATTCGAGCTGCGCATCGTGGACGGCGTCGGCCGCGACGTCGAGCCGGGGCAGCCGGGGGAGATCCTGTTGCGCGGTGGGAGCATCATGGACCACTACCTCGACGACCCGGAAGCGACCGCCCAGGCCCGCTCGGCGGACGGCTGGCTGCGGACCGGTGACCTCGGAATCGTCGATGCGGCCGGGTGCCTGCGCATCGTCGGGCGCTCCAAGGACATGTTCATCGTCGGTGGGTTCAACGCCTACCCTGCGGAGATCGAGAACGCGCTCTTGCGACACCCGGACGTCAGCCAGGCCGCCGTCATCGGTATCCCGGACGCGCGGCTGGGCGAGGTGGGCATGGCCTTCATCGTTCTGCAGCCCGGTGCGGCGGTGACCGGTGACGACATCCGCGGGTGGTGCCGTGACCAGATGGCCAATTATAAGGTGCCGCGGGCGGTGGAGCTCGTCGACGACCTCCCGCGCAACGCCACCGGGAAGGTGGTCAAGGACGTACTCCGCAACCGGACACCCCCGCAGCCCCGGCCGTCGACGTGACCGGACCCCCGCTCCACGGGCTGACCGCGCTGTCGGGCCTGCGGGTGGTCGAGCTCGGGGTGTGGGTGGCCGCCCCCTCGGCCGCCGCCCTGCTCGCCGACTGGGGCGCCGAGGTCATCAAGGTGGAGTCCCCGACGGGCGACCCGATGCGCAACGTGTTCGGGTCCCTCGGTATCGGGGGTGACCTCCCCAATCCGGCCTTCGCCCTCGACAACCGGGGCAAGCGGAGCGTCATCCTCGACCTGCGGGACCCGGACGCTCGCGGGCACTTCGAGGACCTCCTCGCCACCGCCGACGCCTTCATCACCAATCTGCGACCCGACGCCCTCGACAAGCTCGACCTCGAGGCCGAGGCGACGGTGGCCCGGCACCCGCGCCTGGTGTACTGCAGCATCAGCGGCTACGGCCTGCGCGGCGAGGACCGCAACCGCCCCACCTACGACATCGGCGCCTTCTGGGCCCGATCGGGGCTGTCGCGTCAGATGGCGGACGAAAGCGGGAACCCGCTGAACGCCCGGGGGGGCATCGGCGACCACATCACCGGGCTCGCCGCACTGTCCGGCATCCTGGCTGCGGTGCTCGAGCAGCGCCAGACCGGGGTCGGCCGGGTGGTCGAGGTATCGCTGCTGCGCACCGGCGCCTATGTGCTCGGCTGGGATCTGGGACTCCAGATGCTGCTCGGCAAGGTGTCACCGGCCGAGTCCCGGCACCACAACCAGTCGCCGCTGATGAACCCCTACCGGGCCGCTGACGGGAGGTGGTTCTTCTTCACCGGGCTCGAGGCCGACCGCCACATCGGCGCAGTGGCCCGGGCGCTCGACCGGCCCGACCTGCTGGAGGACGAGCGCTTCTCCAGCGCCTCGGCCATCCGGCGGAACCGGACCGAGTTCATCGCCCTCCTGGACGGGATCATCGCCGAGCGGCCGCTCGCCGAGTGGGCCGAGCGGTTCGACCGCGAGGGCGTGTGGTGGGCGCTGGCACAGACACCGGCCGAGGTCGTCGAGGACCCGCAACTGCTCGCCAACGACGGCTTCGTCGAGGTCGAGGGCGGTGCCGTGCGGTCCGTCAACGGCCCGGTGACGTTCTCCGGCGTGACCCGGCGGGACGCCATCGGGGTGCCCGAGCTGGGGGAGCACACTGACGAGGTGCTCGCCGAGTTGGCCGCCGAGACGCGCCGCCGGCCGAACTGAGGGCGGGTCCGCCGGGGGCGGGCCGGCCCTCAGTCGGGTCAGTCGGCGGCGCGGGCCCGGGCCAGGAGGCCGCGGGCGATGACCAGGCGCTGGATCTCGTTGGTCCCCTCGCCGATGACCATCAACGGCGCGTCCCGGTAGTACCGCTCGACGGGCAGGTCGACCGTGTAGCCCATGCCCCCGTGGATCCGCATGGACTCGGTGGCCAGCTCGAGCGCTGTCTCGCTGGCAAAGAGCTTGGCCATGCCGGCCTCGACGTCACAGCGGAGCCCGGCTGCCTTGCGCTCGGCCGCGTTCCTGGTGAGCAGGCGCGCCGCCTCGAGCCGTGTGGCCATGTCGGCCAGCTTGAGCTGGATGGCCTGGTGCTCACCGATGGGCTTCCCGAAGGTCTCGCGCTGGCAGGCGTAGGCGAGGGCGGCGTCGAAGGCGGCCCGGGCGACGCCCACGGCCCGGGCGGCGATGTTGATGCGTCCGACCTCGAGCACCCCCAGGATCTGGGGCAGCCCGCGGCCGGCCTCGCCGATGAGGTTGGCGGCCGGGACGCGGTGGTCTACGTAGGACATCTCGACGGTCTCGACACCCCGGTAACCAAGCTTGCCCACGTGCCTGCTGACCGAGATGCCCCCGGACCGGGGGCCGGGTTCCTTCTCCACGATGAAGGCGGAGATACCCTCCTCGGTGCGGGCGGCCAGGGCGACGATCCCGGCCCGCTCGCCGTTGGTCACCCAGGCCTTGGTGCCGTTGACCACGTACTCGTCCCCGTCGCGCGACGCCTTGCACGAGATGTTGCGGGTGTCGCTGCCGGCGTCAGGCTCCGACAGCGACAGCGCGCCGCGGCGGTCGCCGGCGGCCATGGTGGGGAGCCAGCGCCGCTTCTGCTCCTCGCTCCCGTGCGCCAAGATCAGCGTGGCTGCCATCGTGTGGGTGTTGACGACACCGGTCAGGCTCATCCAGCCGTAGGCCAGCTCCTCGATGATGCCGATGTAGGTCAGCAGGTCGAGGCCGAGGCCTCCGTAGGCCTCCGGGATGGTCACGCCGAAGAGGCCGAGTTCGCGCATCTGGGCCACGATGTCCGCCGGATAGGTGTCGTCGTGCTCGAGCTCGGACGCCACCGGGATGACCTCGTTGGTCACGAAGCGGCGGACGGTGTCGATGATCTCGTGTCGGACCTCGGGGTCGGTGGGGACCGTGCCGGCGGGGCGTGACGGCTCCGGGGTCATGGGGGAGAACGATACATTCCGCTGGTGTTGACGTCGATCTCCCGGACGAGAAGAATCTTTCCGATGCCCGCCCTGATGCACGACGCGTTGCACCGGGCCGCAGAGCGGTTCGGGGATCGCGCTGCCGTGCTGGCGGGCGACGCCCGGTGGTCGTTCCGCGACCTGGACGACGCCAGCACCGAATTCGGACGACACCTCCGTTCCCGGGGCGTCCGCCGCGGCGACCGCGTGGCCATGATGACGTCGAACCGGCCGGAGTTCGTGGTGGCGATCCACGGCATCAGCAAGATCGGGGCCGCGGCCGTGCTGCTCAGCCCGGCCTGGAAGGCCGTCGAAGTCGGTCACGCCGTGAAGCTCACGGGTCCCGTCCACGCGGTGGCCGACGGTGCCGCCGTCGGGCTGCTCGGCGGGCTGCTGGGGGAGGGCCACGTCACCGACCTCGACCGCTCGGTGTCGACCGATGTCGCCGACACCGGCTCCGCCGACCTCCCGGCCCCGGACGCCGCGGTGAGCGACGGGGACGAGGTGGTGCTGGTCTTCAGCTCCGGCACCACGGGGCTGCCCAAGGCGGTCCGCCACACCCACCGCTCGATGGGCTGCGCCACGGCGGACTGGTGCGTGACGCTCGGCCTCGGTCCCGACGACCGGTTCCAGGTGGCGACGCCGCCCTCACACATCCTCGGCCTGCTCAACCTGCTGGCCGCGGCGTCGGTCGGGGCCATCGTCCGCCTCCACCCGCGGTTCGACCTCGACGAGGTCCTGCAGCGCATCGAGGGCGAGCGGATGACCCTCGAGATGGCCGTGGCGCCGATCGCGTTGGCCTTGGCCAACCATCCGGACCTCGAGCGCTACGACCTGTCGTCGTTGCGCTACATCATGTGGGGGGCGACGCCGGTCAGCGAGCACGTGGCCAGGATCGTGACCGAGCGGACGGGTGTGCGGTGGCTCCCCGCCTACGGGGCCAGCGAGGTGCCCGTCATCGCCTGCAACCCCGTGCAAGACCCGGGGTCCTGGCGACTCGACTCGGCCGGCCTCCCGCCCGAGGGCGTGGACCTGCGCGTCGCCGACCTCGTCACCGGGGAGGTCCTGCCACCAGGGGGGATAGGTGAGATCCAGGTGTCGAGCCCGTCGGTGATGGCCGGGTACCTCCCCGAGGAGGAGACGGCGGGTGCCTTCGCGGACGGGTGGTACCGCACCGGCGACGTCGGCTGGCTGGAGCCCGAGGGATGGGTCCACCTCACCGACCGGTCCAAGGAGATGATCAAGGTCAACGGGTTCCAGGTGGCGCCGGCCGAGGTCGAGGAGGTCTTGCGCAGCCACCCGTCGGTCCTCGACTGTGCGGTCTTCGGCCTGGCCGACGAGCGGGCGGGCGAGGTGCCCGTGGCCGTGGTGCAGGTGGACCCCGATCGGCCGGCCACCGCCGAGGAGATCCAGGCGCTGGTGGCCGGATCCCTGGCCACCTACAAGCAGGTCCGGCACGTGGTCTTCGTCGACGCCATCCCCCGTCTGCCCTCGGGCAAGGTGCTGCGGCGCACGCTGCGCGACGAGTGGACGCCGGTCCTGCTGACTCCGGACGGGCACGCCTGATGGACGTCCGCCTCACGTCGGAGCAACAGGCCCTCCGCTACTCGGTGGCTCAGGTCGTCGACCGGCTCGGGCCGGGCACGGTGCGCGATCTCGACGACGGTGAGCGGGCCGCCAAGCTCGACGCCGCCGTGGACGCATCGGGCTGGCGCGAGCTGCGGGTCCCGCTCGAGGGGCGGGCGCCGCTGGCGTCCGGGGTCGAGACTGCAGTTGTGGCCGAGGAGCTCGGCCGCGGCCTGGCCGACACGCCGTTCCTCGGGCCCACGCTGGCCGCCGAACTGCGGAGGCTGGCCGGCGCACCGCCGGCCGGCACCAACGAGACGGTCGCCTTCACCGGCTCGCTGGCCGCTGCCGCAGTCGTGGGTCCCGGGGCACCCCCGGGCACCATCGCCCCCGACGCCCGGGGGGCGACCGCCGCACTGGTGCTGGTGCCCCACGGTTCGGGCCACGCGTTGGCCTCGGTCCCGCTGGGCCCGACCCGCCCCGGCACCGACCTGACCCGTCCCGGGGCCGTCGTGGAACCGGGACCCGCCGTGCCGGTGGAGTTGCCGGACTCGCGCCCGCTGGCCGACGACGACCTGTCGACGTGGACGGCGCTCGGCCTGTCACTCGACTGCGCCGACCTCGTCGGGGTAATGCGCGGTGCCGTGGACCTGGCGGTCGGGTACGCGTGCGCCCGTCGCCAGTTCGACCGGCCCATCGGCTCGTTCCAGGCCGTGCAGCACCTGCTGGCCGATGCCTTCGTGCTCATGGAAGGTTCACGGAGCGTGGCCCTCCATGCCGCCTGGTCGGTCGACGCCCTGGAGCCCGGCGACGCCTTGGCCGCCGCCGCCGTGGCCAAGGCCTACTGCGCCCGGGCGGCGCGCACGGTGTGCGAGACCGCCATCCAGGTGCACGGGGGCATCGGCAACACCTGGGAGTGCCTGGCCCACGTCTTCCTGCGCCGGGCGCTCCTGTCCACCGATGTGCTGGGTGGCGTCGGAACGAGCCTCGACCGTGTCGTTGCCCACCACGGGATCGGAGGTGACCGTGGACTTCGGTGACGCTCCCGAGGAGGCCGAGTTCCGCCACCGGCTGCGGACCTGGCTCGACGTGCACAACCCCGGACTCCCGGCCTCGTCGACCGACGACGAGTACTGGTCCGGCCAGGCGGCCTGGCACCAGTCGCTGTACGACGGCGGCTTCTTCGGCGTCACCTGGCAGACGTCGATCGGCGGGCAGGGACTCCCGAGCGTCTACGACGTCATCGTCGACGACGAGCTCGCCGCCGCCGGGGCACCACCCCGGCCCAGCCTGGGCTACCTGGTGGAGGGCATCCTCGAGCACGCCGACGACGACGTGCAGGCCCGCTTCCTTCCCGGGATCGTCAACGGCCGGGACCGCTGGTGCCAGGGGTTCAGCGAGCCCGACGCCGGGTCCGACCTGGCGTCGCTGCGGACCCGGGCCGACCGGGACGGGGACGAGTTCGTCATCACCGGCCACAAGGTGTGGACGAGCTACTCCGACGACGCCGAGTGGTGCCTGGTGCTGGCCAGGACCGATCACGAGGTGGCCCGGCACAAGGGCATCTCCGCGTTCGCCCTCCCGATGCGCCAATCCGGCGTGGAGCAGCGGCCCCTGCCCATGATCAACGGGATCACCAAGGAGTTCGGCGAGGTGCTGTTCGACGGCGCACGCGTGCCCGCGGCCAACATGATCGGCCGGTCGGGGGAGGGCTGGCCGCTGGCCATGACCATCGTGAGCCACGAGCGGGAGCCCCACGAGTTGGGGTACGCCGGGCGTTACGCCAAGCAGGTGAAGGACCTGGTGGCCCGCGTCAGCGCCGACACCGGGGGGTACCGCGCCGAGCAGGTCCGCGATCTGGCCTGGGCTATCGTCGAATCGGAGATGTTGGGGCTGCACGTCCGTCGGCGCTTGTCCGACCGTCTCGACGGGATCGTGCACGGACCGGAGGGATCGGTGGACAAGTTGCTCATGACCTGGACGGAACAGGCGGTGGGCCATGCCGCCCTCTCGATCGGCGGCGCCCGGGCCACCGGCCCCGACGACACCCTCCTGAAGGTGTACCTGTACAGCCGCGCCCAGAGCGTCATGGGCGGGACCTCCCAGATCCAACGGAACCTGGTGGCCAGCCGGATCCTCGGCCTGCCCGCGTCATGAGTTCCTACCGGCTCACCGAGGAGCTCCTGGTCGAGGACGACGGGCCGGTCAGGATCGTCCGGATGAACCGGCCCGACCAGCTCAACGCCACCAACCACGGGCTCCACCAGGGACTGGCCGAGCTGTTCCCCCAGATCGACGCCGACACCGAGGCCCGGGCGGTCGTGCTCACCGGCAACGGCCGGGCGTTCTCGGCGGGCGGCGACTTCACCTACCTCGACGAGCTCTCGAGGGACGGGTCGCTCCGCCGGGAGACCCTCGTCCACGGCCGGCAGATCGTGACCGGCATGGTGAAGTGCCGGGTGCCCATCGTGGCCGCCGTCAACGGACCCGCGGTGGGCCTGGGCTGCAGTCTGGTCGCCCTGTCGGACATCGTCTTCATGGCCGAGAGCGCGCACCTGGCCGACCCGCACGTCATGATCGGCCTGGTGGCCGCCGACGGTGGGCCGGTCACATGGCCGCTCCTCACCAGCCTGCAGCTGGCCAAGGAGTACGCCCTCACCGGCGACCGGATCCCGGCCGAGCGGGCCGCCCAGATGGGGTTGGTGAACCACGTGTGCCCGGACGACGCCGTCCTCGAACAGGCGCTGGCCTGTGCCCACCGGATCGCCGGGCTGCCCCGACAGGCGGTGGAGGACACCAAGCGCATCCTCAACCTCCATCTCGAGCGGGCCGTGGTGGCGACCCTGGACTTCGCACTGGCCGCCGAGGACCGGTCGTTCACGTCGCCCGAGCTGCGCGCCAACCTCGACCGGTTCCTCGCCCCCCGTGAGGGGCAGTGAGGCGCCAGAGGGACCGACAGCCGTCGGAACCAGGTTCTCACCGGGTTTCCGGAGTGGTGCAGTCGGTGGAATCGGTGTCACCGGTCCAGGAATCCGACATTTTCGTCACCTCAAGTAGACTCGGCGGCGATGGCCGAAAGTGAACTCGACGTCGACGAGCCCGTAAACGGGGAGCAAGCTTTGAGTTGGCGCGAGCAGGCCGTTGCGCGGTCGCTGTTCACGGCCCGGGCCCGGGCCGAGAACCGCCTGCAGCGGTTCCTCGACGCCGCCCTCGAGCTGATGAACGAGGGCGAGTCGGGGCGCGAGTTCACCGTGCACGAAGTGGTCGAGCGCTCCGGTCAGTCGCTTCGCCTCTTCTACCAGTACTTCGGTGGCAAGCACGAGCTGCTGCTGGCGCTCTTCGAGGAGTCGGTTCGCTCGACGGCGGAGTACCTCAACGAGAAGATCGACCAGGAGACCGGCCCGCTGGAGCGCATCCACCGGTTCGTGATCGAGTACTACCGGCTGTGTCGTCCGCCGCTGCCGGGGGAGCCGGTGGAGCCACTGTCGACCGCATGGGTGATGGTGGACTTCGCGCAGCAGCTGCTGACCAGCCACCCCGCCGAGGCGGCGTTGGCCTTCGACCCGTTGGTCTCGCTGTTCGGTGACGTGCTCGAGGACGCCGAAGTGGCCGGGAGCATCCGCCCCGGACTCCGCCGGAGCCCCATCGCCGGGATGGTGCTGGAGGCGATCATGTTCAACGCCTTCTCCACCACCATCGGGGGCACGTCCGTCCGTCGGGTCGACCCCGACCCGGCCGAGGAGCTCTGGGAGTTCATCCTCCACGGCGTGGGCGCTGACAAGTCCGGCACGACGGCCGGGCCCGGCTAGACGCCGGCCTTCCCACCGTCCGGACAGCTCCGTGCCTCCGGACCGCGCCGTGGTGCGCAGGCGGCCAGGCAGAAGCTGACCAGGCGGTCCGTCTCGGCCCGGGTCGGCTTCTGCCTTCCCCACAGCAGGTCATTGAGCCGGCCGACCACGGCGTGGGTCACGAGTTCGGCGTCGAGCTCGGGATCGACGCCGTGGAGGTCGACGAGGGGCTGGCGGAGCAGGGTCGCCAGTCGTGCGCTCGTCGAGGTGTGGGAGGCGGCCATGGTCTGGCCCAGGCTCGCCGCGTTCCAGAGCACGGCGAGGGTGGCAGCGGCGCTCTCCTCGTCGGCCGCCTGGGACACGATGCCCTCCACCCACCGGCGGACCCTGTCCTCGGGCGTCGACTCCTTGGCCATCTGGTGGGCCAGGTAGCTGAGGAGCCGCTCGGTGCCGTCGTCGAGGATGGCGGCCACGAGGGCGTCCTTCGACGCGAAGTGCCGATAGAAGCCCTCGTTGGACAGGTCCGCCTCGGCGACGATGTCGGCCACCCGGGGACGGGAGTCCGTGCCGCACCGACGCATGACGGTGCGTCCCGCGTCGATCAGCCGACGCACCTCGTCCGTGTAGTCCGGCCTGCGTCGGTCCAGGGTCTGCCGGGCGATCCGCGACGCAACATCGTTCTGGCTCTCCAGAGGTGGATTCTCCATACCTGGAATGTTATTCTGCCAGCCGACGAGGAGGGGAGACACCCATGGCCTGGGAGTTCGAGACCGACCCCGAGTACCAGTCGAAGCTGGACTGGGCGGAGGAGTTCGTGCGATCGGAGGTGGAGCCGATCGACATGCTGTGGCGGGGGCTCGAGTTCACGCCGCCCGACGAGGCACTGCGCACCGTCGTCGACCCACTGAAGGACCAGGTGCGAGCCCAGGGGCTGTGGGCCACCCACCTCGGGCCCGAGCTCGGGGGCCAGGGGCATGGGCAGCTCAAGCTCTCGCTGCTGAACGAGATCCTCGGCGGCTCCTCCTGGGCACCGGTCATCTTCGGCTGCCAGGCGCCCGACACCGGGAACGCCGAGATCATCGCCCACTACGGCACCGAGGCCCAGAAGGAGCGCTACCTGCACCCGCTCCTCGAGGGGAAGCTGTTCTCCTGCTACTCGATGACCGAGCCCCAGGGCGGCTCGGACCCTGCACTGTTCGAGACCCGCGCCTACCGGGACGGGGACGAGTGGGTCCTCGACGGCTGGAAGTTCTTCTCCTCCAACGCCCGCACGGCGGCGTTCCTCATCGTGATGGCCGTCACCAACCCCGACGTGTCCGTCTACGAAGGCATGTCGATGTTCCTGGTCCCCTCCGACACCCCGGGCATCGACATCGTCCGCGACGTGGGCCTGGCCGGCGAGCCCGAGGGGCACGGCTCCCATGCCCTCATCCACTACGACAACGTGCGCCTCCCTGCCGAGGCGTTGCTCGGCGGCGAGGGCCAGGCGTTCGCCATCGCCCAGACCCGCCTCGGGGGCGGCCGTATCCACCACGCCATGCGCACCATCGGCCTGGCCCGACGTGGCCTCGACGCCATGTGCGAGCGGGCGCTCAGCCGCCGGGTCGCCGGCGGCCTGCTGGCCGACAAGCAGTTCGTGCAGGGCTACATCGCCGACTCCTACGCCCAGCTGATGCAGTTCCGCCTGTACGTGCTCTACACGGCGTGGCTGATCGACAAGCACAACAACTATCTGAAGGTGCGCAAGGACATCGCCGCCATCAAGGTCCTGATGCCCGGCGTGCTCCACGACATCGCCTGGCGGGCCATCCAGGTCCACGGCGCGCTGGGCATCAGCAACGAGATGCCGTTCCATTCGATGCTGGTCGGGGCCAGCGTCATGGGCCTGGCCGACGGTCCCACCGAGGTGCACAAGGTGACCGTCGCCCGCCAGGTGCTCCGCGACCACAGCGCCGTCGACGACCTGTGGCCGACCCAGCATCTCCCGAAGCGTCGCGATGCGGCACGCGAGAAGTTCGCCGCACTCCTCGAGCACGAAGTGGGGAACCTCTGATGATCGACATCGAACGACTGGCCACATGGATGGATGACCGCGGGCTCGGGGTGAGGGAGCCCGTCGAGTCCGCCTTCGTGTCCGGGGGGACCCAGAACGAGATCTACGAGATCCGCAGGGGTGACGTGCACGCCGCCCTGCGGATCCCCCCGCCGTCGGCCCCCGAGACCCGGGATGCCGGGATCCTGCGCGAGTGGCGGATCATCGACGCCCTCGACGGGACCGACGTCCCGCACACGGCGGCCATCGCCGCCTGCGAGGACCCGTCCGTGCTCGGGCGCACCTTCTACCTCATGGGCTACGTGGACGGCTGGTCGCCGATGAACACCGACGGGTGGCCCCCTCCCTTCGACACGGACCTCGAGGCCCGCAAGGGACTGGCCTTCGAGCTGATCGACGGGATCTCGCTGCTGTCCAAGGTCGACTGGGAGGCGAAGGGCCTGTCGGACCTCGGGCACCCCGAAGGATTCCACGAGCGCCAGGTCGACCGGTGGACGGCGTTCCTCGAGCGGATCAAGGGCCGGGAGCTGCCCGGCTTCGACGAGGCGTCGGCCTGGCTGCGGGCGCACCGGCCGCTCGACTTCATCCCCGGGCTCATGCACGGCGACTACCAGTTCGCCAACGTCATGTACCGCCACGGTGCACCGGCCCGGATGGCGGCCATCGTGGACTGGGAGATGGGTACCGTCGGTGACCCGAAGCTGGACCTGGCCTGGGTGGTCAACGGTTGGCCGGAGGGTCCCGACGACACGTCGGGCATCACGTACGTCGACATGACGGGGATGCCCTCGCGCTCGGCCGTCCTCGACCGGTACGCCGAGGTGTCCGGGCGCCAGGTCGACGACATCGACTACTACTGCGTGCTGGCCAGGTGGAAGCTCGCCGTCGTCCTCGAGCAGGGCTACCAGCGGGCCGGCGACAACGCCGTGCTCCAGACCTACGGGCCGGTGGTGCTCGACCTGATGCAGGGCGCCGCCGACCTGGCCGAGAGCACGGACTACGGCAAGTGAGCGGGCCCGACGCCGAGCTGGTGCGCGAGCGCCAGGGCGCACTCTCGCTCCTCCGGCTCAACCGGCCCGAGGCCCGCAACTCCCTCACGACGAGCCTGGTCGACGCGCTCGGCACGGCGATCCTCGAGGCCGAGGCCGACCCCGGTGTCCGGGCCATCGTGCTCACCGGCACCGGGGAGCGCGCCTTCTGTTCGGGGATGGACCTCAAGTCGTTCTCCGAGGGGGACGTGCCCGGGGCCACCCCCGGCGAGTCGACCGAGGCCTTCTACCGCCTGCTGCGCGGCGAGGTGCGCGTCCCCGTGATCGGCGCTGCCAACGGGTCCGCGGTGGCGGGAGGCCTTGAGCTGCTCCTCGGCTGCGACGTGGTCATCGCCTCGAACAAGGCCCGCTTCGGGCTGCCCGAGGTCAAACGCGGGCTCTTCGCCGCCGGAGGCGGCACCCTGATCGGCAACCGGATCCCGACGGCGATCGCCCTCGAGCTCACCCTCACTGGCGACCTCGTCGACGCCGCACGCGCCTACCAGGTCGGCCTGGTCAATGCCGTCGTGGCTCCCGGCGAGGTGTGGGCGACGGCCCTGGCCATGGCCGAGCGCATCGCCGCCAACGGCCCACTCGGGCTCGCCGCCTCCAAGGAGCTCGTCCGGCTCAGCGCGTCGGACCCGGTCGCCGCGCGCGAGCGCCAGGCCGAGTGGTCGTCGGTGGTCTTCGCCAGCGAGGACGCCATGGAAGGTGCCCGGGCCTACATGGAGAAACGCGAACCGGTGTGGAGGGGCCGCTGACGTGCGGGCCGCCGTGTGCCGCGCCTACGGCGGGCCCGACATGGTCACGGTCGAGGAGCTCCCCGCCCCGGAGGTCGGTGCGGGCCAGGTGCGGGTCCGGGTGCGGGCCGCCTCGGTCAACTTCCCCGACGTTCTCCTCGTCGCCGACCGGTATCAGATCACCGTGCCGCCGCCCTTCGTCCCGGGCAGCGAGTTCGCCGGTGTGGTCGAGGAGGTGGCCGACGGCGTCGCCGGGCTGACGGTCGGTGACCGCGTGGCGGGCACCGTGCTGGTCGGCGCCTTCGCCGACCAGGTGGTCGTGGATGCGGCGGCGGTCCGGATCGTGCCGCCGGGCGTCGACGACCGCCGTGCCGCCGCCTTCGGCGTGGCCTGGCGGACGGCCTACCACGTCCTCCGCTCGGTGGCCCGCCTGCAGGCCGGCGACGAGTTGGTCGTCCTCGGCGCCGGTGGCGGTGTCGGACTGGCGGCGGTCAGCCTCGGCCGCACGCTGGGGGCCTCGGTGACGGCAGTGGCCTCGACCCCGGACAAGCTGGACGCGGCCCGGGAGGCCGGTGCCACCCACCTCGTCCGGTACACGTCCGTCGACCTACGGGCCGCGTTGAAGGAGGTGCTCCCCGGTGGGGCCGACGTCGTCGTCGATCCCGTGGGCGGCGACCTGGCCGAGCCCGCGCTGCGAGCACTCCACTGGGGCGGACGCTTCGTGACGGTCGGCTACGCCTCCGGGGGGATCCCGCGGATCCCGCTCAACCTGGTGCTGTTGAAGGGCTGTCAGGTGCTCGGCTTCCAGTTCCGGGACTTCGCCGAGCACTGTCCCGACGAGCTCGTCCGCAACGACGACGAGCTGTGGGCGCTCCTGGCCGCCGGTGAGGTGAGCCCGCGCCTCGGTGCCTCGTTCACCCTCGACGAGGTGGCCGCCGCACTGGCCCTGGTGGCCGACGGCCGGGTGGTGGGGAAGGTCGTCCTCGACGTGGCGGGGCACCCCGACGGCTGAACCGGCGCCACCCCGGTGGCCTGGCTCAGAGGGGCAACAGAGGCGGCAGCCGCACGTCGTGGACGAGCGTGTTCCCGAGCGACGTGGTCAGGGAGGCCGTCGTGCCGAGCAGGGCGTCGAGTACCAGGGTCCGCCGGACGTAGCGGTGGAACGGGTGCTCGACGGTGAAGCCGATGCCCGCCAGGACCTGCTGGCAGTGCCGGGCCGCCGTCCTGGCCTGGCGTCCGGCCACTGCCTTGGCCATGGCCGATGC
>JADGOH010000099.1 GCA_017883025.1 Acidimicrobiales bacterium | reverse complement strand
GAGCACGCCCGGACCGAGGAGTACGTCTTCGTCGGACCCGTCACCGTCTCGGTGGTGGAGGACCCCCGCCAGCGCAGGGGCCGCTTCGCCGTCGTGTCCGCCGTCCACGAGGGCCCCCAGGGCCTGTCGGCTGCCAGCGTGGTGCTGGCTGACGGGATGCGCGTGGTGCTCGGTCCCGAGCCGATCACCATCGGGCGCCTGCCCGAGAGCACGATCGTCGTCAACGACCCGAACGCCAGCCGCCGCCACGCAGAGGTCCGACGGAACGGGAACGACGTGGTGGTGGTCGACCTCAATTCGACCAACGGCACGAGGGTGAACGGGGCCACCATCCGCGAGCGGACGCTCAACGACGGCGACCAGATCGTCATCGGGACGACCGTACTCCGCTTCGAGACTTCGTGAACCCTGGCGCCCGACCGTGATCCACCTCCTGGCGTCCGCCGCCCCGGCCCCGATCGACAACACCCCGCTGCTCCGGCTGCTGGGGTTCGGCGTGATCCTGCTGCTCTGGCTGTTCTTCATGTGGGTGGTCCGGGCGGTGTGGGTCGAGGTCCGCCCGCTCAAGCGCAAGCGGCGTCGCGGCAAGGACGTCGACCCGGTGGTGGACGGAAAGCGCCGGCGGTCGCTGCGCCTCCACGTGATCCGTCCGGACGACCAGGCCGGGCGGATCTACGACGTCGGCGAGGAGGTCACCGTCGGCCGGGCCCCGGGTTGCGGCGTCCCGATCGACTACGACTCCTATGCGTCCAACCTCCACGCCCGGCTGTTCCGCCTGGACGGCGACCTGTGGGCCGAGGACCTGGGCTCCACCAACGGCACGTGGGTGAACACCGTGCGGATCGAGGACCGGTCCAAGTTGGAGAAGGGCGACCTGCTCCAGGTCGGCGGCACCGTCTTCGAGATCGGGCGCTGACATGACGCTGCTGCGCTCCGGATCGGCGACCGACACCGGCCTGGTGCGGTCCGTCAACCAGGACCTCGCCGTCGAGACCGGCACCCTGTTCGCCGTGGCCGACGGCATGGGGGGGCACGCCGGAGGGGAGGTCGCGGCGCGGCTGGCCGTCGACACCCTGACCGTGGCCTTCGGTGCCAAGCCCTCCGGGACCGGGCTGTCCGAGGCGGTCAACGAGGCGAACCGAGTCGTCTTCGAGCACAGCATGGACAACCCCGAGCTGCGCGGCATGGGGACGACGATGACAGCTGCCGCCCTGGTGAACGAGGACAACCGGGACGTGATCGCCCTGGTCAACGTGGGCGACTCGCGTTCCTACCGGTACCACGAGGGCGAGCTCACCCAGATCACCGTGGACCACAGCCTGGCCGAGGAGATGGTCCGCAGTGGCGAGATCAGCGAGTCGGAGGCGGCCGTCCACCCGCACCGGCACATCCTCACCCGGGCGCTCGGCGTGTCCGACGACGTGGCCGTCGACCTGTGGCGGATCCAGCCCACCCGCGGCGACCGTTTCCTGCTGTGCTCCGACGGGCTCACCAACGAGCTGGACGCACCCCAGATCGCCGAGGTCCTGTCCACGGTGCCCGACCCGCAGGTGGCCGCCGACCTACTGGTGCGCGCGGCGCGCACCCACGGTGGCAGCGACAACATCACCGCGGTGGTCGTCGACGTGGTGCTCGACGACGAGGACTCCGGAGCCGACGTTGCCGACGACGGTGCCCCTGCCGTGGCCGCGGTGGCCGCGGTGGCCGCCGACTTCCGCACCGCTGCCGACGAGCCGGTTGCCGACCAGGTACCGGGTGACGACGACATCGTCGAGGTACTGCCCGGCCCCGAGCCCCTGAAACCCAAGTTCCGTGACCGTTCGCGGGCCCGGCGCAAGGCTCGTCGGGCGGCCCGCGGGCGCCGACTGATCACTGTCCGGACGCTGCTGTTCGTCGTGCTGGTGGGCGCCATCGTCTTCGGCGCGTACTTCGCAGTGCGGTGGTACGACACCAACGCGTACTACGTGCAGGTCAACAACAACGAGCTGATGATCTACCACGGGCGGGTCGGGGGCGGCGTGCTCTACAAGCCGGTCGAGGTGGAGCGCACCGGGGTCACGACGGCCGACATCCCGGCCTACGCCGTCCCCGGGCTCGTCACCGGCATCCAGGAGGACTCGCTCAAGGCGGCCCAGGCCTATGTCGCCGGTCTGGTCGCCACCCAGCACCAGGCCACCTGCGCGCAGAACCCGTTCGCCCCCGCCTGCACCACGCCCACCACGGTGGTGCCGCCGCCCGGCGTCACGACCACGACGAAGGCACCCTGATGGAACGCCGCATCCGCCGCCTCGGCATCTTCATGCTGCTCTGCTTCGTGGCGCTCTTCGTCCAACTGAACAACATCCAGGTCGTCAAGGCGACCAACCTGTCCACGTCCCACGACAACCCGCGGGTTCAGGCGCTGGCCCGAGACAACCCCCGAGGCGAGATCCTGTCGGCGGACGGGATCGTCCTGGCCAGCTCGGTCCCGTCGTCCGGGTACTACCGGTACAAGCGGGTGTACAACCCGCTGACGGCGACGCTGTTCTCGCAGATCGTGGGCTACAACACCATCTTCGGGACACGGACCGGCATCGAGTCCGAGTACAACCAGTACCTGCAGTCGCATACCCGGCCGGCCAAGACGCTCCGCGACCTGCTGACCAGCCGGACGACGACAGGAAACGTCCTCCTGACGATCAACTCGGGCCTCCAGCTCAAGGTGGCCGGCATCGTCGAGGGCATCAACCAGAACGGGAGTGCCCCACAGGCAGGCGCAGTGGTCATCAACATCAAGACCGGCGCCATCGAGGCGATGTACGGCCGGCCCACGTACAACCCGACCGGCCTCACCTCCCAGGATGCCAAGGAAGTGACGGCGTACTACAGCTCGCTGGACCCGCGGAACGGGTCTACGAGCCCCCTGGTGTCCCAGGCCTACCAGCACGGATTCCTCCCGGGGTCGACGTTCAAGGTCGTCACCTCGGCCGCCGTCTACGACCACCAGCCGGCACTGGCCAAGGTGAACTACCCGCCGCCGGTGCCCCCGACGACGCCGGTCGCCGGCTGCATCTCGGTCCCGCAGACACCGCTCCCGCTGTGCAACTACCACCACGAGATCTGCGAGGGCACGCTCCAACAGACCCTGCCGCAGTCGTGCAACACGGCCTTCGCCCAGATGGGCATGTCGCTCAAGACCAGCCTGAACACCGAGGCCGAGGCCTTCGGCTTCAACAAGCAGGTCCCGCTCGACCTCCCCAACGTCGGGGTGTCGAACTTCCCGACCGCTGCCCAGCTGATCAACAACGCGCCACTCCAGGCCTACTCGGCGTTCGGTCAGGGGACCGCCGCCAGCACGGACATCGCCACCACGCTGCAGATGGGCCTGGTGGCCGCCCGGATCGCCGACCGGGGCGTCATCCTGCCTCCCTACCTCATGCAGGAGATCCGGGACACGTCGGGCAACCTGATCGAGGCGTACAAGCCGACCCCCTGGCTGCAGGCGACCAATGCGCTCACGGCGGCGGCGGTCACCCAACTGATGCAGGCCGTGGTGACCAGCGGGACGGCGGCCGGCGTCTTCCCGGCCAACGAGAACGTGGCGGCCAAGACCGGGACGGCCGAGACCTCGGGGGCGTTCGGTCAGCCGCTCACCAACGACTGGATGATCGCGTTCGCCCCGGCCAACAATCCGAGAGTCGCCGTCGCCGTGTCGGTCCCGAACCAGGCGCCCAGCCGGACCGGTGCGGAGATCGCCGGCCCCCCGACCGCGGCCATCATTTCCGCCGCCCTGGCGGCCACGCCGTGAGCGCGCCCGACACGCGGGCCGACCGCACCCTGGCAGCACCGAGCAGTACACCGGAACCGAGCGATAGCAGGCATAGGCTTTGACCCACATGGACCCGTCCCAGACGCCGCGCGTCTTCTCCGAGCGCTACGAACTCAACCATCTCATCGCCCGCGGCGGCATGGCCGAGGTGTACCGCGCCCACGACCGGCTGCTCGACCGGCCGGTGGCGCTCAAGGTGCTCTTTCCGGAGCTGTCGGTGGACCGTTCGTTCGTGGAGCGGTTCCGACGCGAGGCCCAGGCGGCCGCAAACCTGTCACACCCGAACATCGTCCCCGTCTTCGACTGGGGTGAGGACACAGGCACCTACTTCATCGTCATGGAGTACGTCGACGGCCGGCCGCTGTCGTCCATCCTCAAGTCCGCCGGCCCGCTGTCGGCCGAGCGCACGGCCGACATCGGGGCCCACGTGGCCGCCGCTCTCGGCTACGCCCACAAGAACGGCGTCGTCCACCGCGACGTCAAGCCCGGAAACGTCCTGATCACCGACGACGGCACGGTCAAGGTCACCGACTTCGGCATCGCCCGGGCCGTCAACACCGAGGAGAGCCTCACCCAGACGGGTGCGGTGATGGGGACCGCCACCTATTTCTCGCCCGAGCAGGCCGAGGGCCTCGGGGTCGACTCCCGCAGCGACATCTACTCGCTCGGCGTCGTGCTGTTCGAGATGGTCACCGGACGCCCGCCCTTCCTCGGCGACTCGCCGGTCGCCGTGGCCTCCAAGCACGTGCGGGACAACCCGCCGGCACCACGCGAGCTCAACCCACAGGTGCCGCCCACCTTCGAAGCCATCATCCTCAAGTCGATGGCGAAGGACCCGTCGCACCGCTACGCGACCGCCGAAGAGCTTCGAGCCGATCTGCTCCGGTTCAACGAGGGCCGCAGCGTGCTGGCGATGGAGGACACCACCGCCATGATCGGGGTGGCCGGTGCCGGTGCCGCAGCCACCACCACCGTGGCGGCCGTCGGCGGGATGGACGCGACCCGGGCCGTCGGGGCCGTCGACGCGACCAACACCTCTGGGGTCGGCGTCGACGGCGAGGCGCCCGACGAGTCTGGCTCCAACCGGACCCGCAACTACGCCATCGCCCTCGTGGTCCTCCTCCTCATCCTGGGCATCGCCGGCTACTTCCTCGGCCGCAGCCTCGGCTACTTCGGTGGCGAGGCCTCATTCAACCTGCCGAACGTCGTAGGGCAGCAGGCCCAGGTGGCCACGGCCACCCTGCGGGCCGACGGGCTGAACGTCAATCAGGTCCAGCAGGTGTCCAGCAACACGCCGGGCAGCGTCATCTCGACCAATCCGGGGGCGAACAGCCTGGTGAAGAAAGGTGACACGGTGATCCTGAAGGTCGCCGAGGTGGCCCCGCCGATCCAGGTGACCGTGCCGGACGGGCTGACCAACACCACCCAGGCGAACGCCGCGGCCATCCTGACGAGCGCCGGACTCCAGTCGACCGTGGTCTTCCACACGAGCACGGCGTTGAAGGGCACGGTGCTGAGCACCAACCCGGCGTCGGGCACCAAGGTCAACCAGGGCTCCACCGTCACCCTCACCGTGTCGTCGGGCCCGGCCAACGTGACGGTGCCGTCGCTCATCGGCCTGTCCCAGGGGGCGGCCGGACAGGCCCTGGGGAGCGCCGGGCTCACCCTCGGCAACGTGACCTCGGTGTCGTCGTCCCAGTTCCTGCCCGGTCAGGTGGTTTCGTCGAACCCGGGCACCGGGGCATCGGTGTCGCCGGGCAGTTCGGTCGACATCGCCGTCTCCACGGGTCCGCCGGCGACCACCACGACGACCAGCACGTCGTCGACCACCACGACGTCCACCACCACGACAACCAAGCCGTAGCCGTAGGGAGGCCGCCCACCAGCGGACCGCCGGTCCCGGGGGCCGGCGGTGTCAGCCGGCTGCGGCCAGGAAGTTGGCGAGGAGCGACGGCCCCTCGAGGGTCAGCAGCGACTCGGGGTGGAACTGCACCCCCTCGATCTGCAGGGTCCGGTGGCGCACGCCCATGATCACCCCGTCGGTCGTGCGGGCGGTGACCTCGAGGACGTCGGGCAGCGTCGAGGGCTCGACCACGAGCGAGTGGTACCGGGTGGCCACGAACGGGTCGGGCAGCCCGGCGAACACCCCCTCGCCCCGGTGGTGGACGGCCGACGTCTTGCCGTGCATCAGGGTGGGGGCGGACACCACGTCGCCTCCGAATGCCTGGCCGATGGCCTGGTGGCCGAGGCAGACGCCGAGGATCGGGTACACGCCGGCCAGCTCGTGGATCACGGCCAGCGAGATCCCGGCGTCCTCCGGTCGGCCCGGCCCGGGGGAGATCAGGACGGCGTCCGGCGCCTCGGCCCGGATGCCGGCGACGTCGATGGCGTCGTTGCGGTAGACGACGGGGTCGGCACCCAGCTCGCCGAGCTCCTGGACGAGGTTGTAGACGAACGAGTCGTAGTTGTCGATGACCAGTACGCGGGTGCCCATGGCAGAACGATCGTACCGGGCGGCCGGGGTCCCGACCTCCCGGCCACGACCCCGGTCCGACACTGGCTAATGTGCGGCCATGGCATCCACGGCCAAGCAGGGTCCCGGCAAGGCGCAGAAGAAGGGCCGTTCGTCCACCGGCCGGGTGACCCCGTCGGGCAAGGGCGCGGCCGGGTCGGGCTCGATCCAGAGCAACCGGTACACGCCGCCCATCGACCGGAGCCAGAAGGTCAGCCCGAGGTGGTTCGGGATCCTGATCATCGCCATGTTCGCCCTGGGCGTCCTGGTCGTCATCCTGAACTACGCCGGCCTACTGCCGGGTGGTGTCAACAACGCGTGGCTGATCGCCGCCATCGGGGCCATCTTCGTCGGCCTCCTGCTCGCCACCCGCTACCACTGACCCGGGGTGGCCCAGGCGCGCCGACGCGCCGGATCGCGCCGGCCCTCCCGGTGATCCCTGCCCGTCGGCACGTCCGACCGGTCCCGTGACGCGAACGACCGGCCCCGGAGGGCCGGCCGTTCGCGGTCCGGTCGGCGTCGGGTGACGCCGTTCCCGGGGCTCAGCCCAGGCGCTCGATGATGGTGGCGTTGGCCATGCCGCCGCCCTCGCACATCGTCAGCAGGCCGTAGCGGCCGTTGGTGCGCTCGAGCTCGTTGAGCAGCGTGGCCATGAGCTTGGCACCCGAGGCGCCGAGCGGGTGGCCGAGGGCGATCGCCCCGCCGTTCACGTTGACCCGGTCGAGGTCGACGTCGAGCTCCTTGGCCCACGCGATCGGCACCGAGGCGAACGCCTCGTTGATCTCGATCACGTCGATGTCGTCCATGGTCAGGCCGCCCCGCTGCAGGGCCATCCTGGTGGCCGGGATCGGGCCGGTGAGCATGGTGATCGGGTCGCTGCCGGCCACTGCGAACGAGTGGAACCGGGCCCGGGGGGTGAGGCCGAGCTCGGCGGCCTTGGCGTCGCTCATCACCAGGACACCCGAGGCACCGTCGGTGATCTGCGACGAGTTGCCGGCGGTGACCATGCCGTTCTCGGGCCGGAATGCCGGCTTGAGGTTGGCCAGGGTCTCGACCGAGGAGTCGGGGCGGATGCCCTCGTCGGTCGTGATCAGCTCGTCGGTGTCGTTGCGGTCGTCGTCCTTGATGGCGACCGGGATGACCTCCCGCTCGAAGCGGCCCTCGGCCGTGGCCTGGGCGGCGCGCTGGTGCGACCGCGCCGAAAACGCGTCCATGTCGTCACGGGTGATGCCCCACTGCTCGGCGATCAACTCGGCGCCCTCGCCCTGGCTGACCAGGCCGCCGCGCTCGGCGTAGCGGGCCATCATCCGGGGACCGAAGGGATAGCCCAGGTCGCGGACGACCGAGGCGCCCATCGGGGTGCGGCTCATGACCTCGACACCGGCACCGATCACGATGTCGTAGGCGCCGGCGATCACGCCCTGGGCGCCGAAGTGCAGGGCCTGCTGGCTCGAGCCGCACTGGCGGTCGAGGGTGGTGGCGGGCACGGACTCGGGGAACCCGGCGGCCAGCACGGCGTTGCGGCCGACGTTCAGCGACTGCTCGCCGACCTGCATGACGCAGCCCATGATCACGTCGTCCACCAGGGCGGAGTCGAGGTCGTTGCGCTCGACGAGGGCCTTCAACGGCTCCGAGGCGAGGTCAGCGGCATGCCAGTTACGGAGCTTGCCGTTGCGCTTGCCCCCGGGTGTGCGTACGGCGTCGATGATGACGGCGTCGGTCATGGTGCGTCTCCTTCCGAGGTCCGGCGGAACGGTTCCTGCCGGCCGTGCTCGGGT
>JADGOH010000017.1 GCA_017883025.1 Acidimicrobiales bacterium | reverse complement strand
TGCCGTTCCACAGGGGCAGGTGACCTGCGTGGACCTGGGACCAGGCGAGCCCGTTCCAGGGAATCAGCTGGGTGATCTGGTCGCTGGTCCCGGGGTTGTGCGGCACCACGCCGGGTCGGGCCGTGAGCCCGTACCGGCTCAGGTAGTCGTACGGGCCGAGGTAGACCCCCCGTGCCAGTGCGGGCACGAGGGCGGCGATGCCAGCGACCACGACCCAGGCGATCCCGGCCGCGTCCCGACGGGACCTCGGGACCGCTCGCGTGTCATCCTGCTCGCGCAGCAGCGCCACGGCGTCAGGATCCCGTTCGCTCTCCTCGATGCTCACACCCCCCGACACCGATCCTCCGTCCCGTGCCCCCATATCCGAAGGGGCGAGCCCCGCGGATGCATTGCGCCCCGGCAAGGCGGTCGCCCTGGTCCGACCCCTAGCCCCGCAGCCGTGCCAGTTCGGCCGCCACGGCCTTGCCGTTGGCTTGGCCCTTGGTCGCCTTCATGACCAGACCGGTGAAGAACCCGGCCAGCTTGTCGTCGCCCGCACAGTAGCGACCCCATTCATCGGGGTGGCCGTCGACGGCCACGGCCACCGTGGCTGCCAGTGAGTCCTCCGACATGGCCTCGAATCCCTTGTCCCGGGCGATCGCCGCCGGATCGCCCCCGCCACGGACGAACAGCTCGGCAAGCACGGCCTTGGCCTGCGTGGCCGACAGCAACCCGCCGGCCTCGAGCATGAGGAGTTCGAGGTACGACTTGGGGTCGAGCGCCCGGGCCGCGTCGGCGTCGGTGGCCGCCTCGTTGGCCGTCCGGGCCAGCGCCAGCCCCGAGCCGACCCCGCCGGCCACGGCCTCGACCACCAGGTCGTCGAGGCCGAGGTCGACCACGGTGGTGATCTGGTCGCGCTGGGCGTCGGTGGCGCCGCCCGACTCCTCGAGCAGGCCGACCAGGCGGGCCCGGCGTTCGGCCGGCATCATGCCGAGGGTGTCGCCCACGGCCCGGATCCACTCGGCGTCGGGCACCAGCGGCACCAGATCGGGTTCGAGGAAGTACCGGTAGTCGTAGGCGTCCTCCTTGGACCGCAGGGCCTCGGTGCGGCCGGCACCCTCGTCCCAGTGCCGGGTCTGCTGGACGACGGCCTCACCCGACTCGATGAGGGCGATCTGGCGCTGGGCCTCGTACTCGATGGCCCTGCCGAGCGAGCGGACGGAGTTGAGGTTCTTGATCTCGCACCGGGTCCCGAACGGGGCGTCCGCAGCGGTCCGGACCGACACGTTGGCGTCGACCCGCATCGATCCCTCCTCCATCTTCCCGTCCGAGGCGCCCGAGGCCACCAGGATGGCTCGCAGCTCGGTCACATAGGCACGGGCCTGGTCGGCGGTGCGCATGTCGGGGTCGCTCACGATCTCGACGAGTGGGACGCCGGACCGGTTGTAGTCGACCAGCGAGTAGTCGGCCCCGTGGATCCGACCCGACGCGCCGGCGTGGCTGGTCTTCCCGGTGTCCTCCTCCATGTGCGCCCGTTCGATACCGACCCGGAACCCGTCGGGCAGGTCGAGGTGGCCGTTCACGTTGAGCGGCTCGTCGTACTGGCTGATCTGGTAGTCCTTGGCCTGGTCCGGGTAGAAGTAGTTCTTCCGGTGGAACGTGGACGGCTTGATCTCGCAGTGGAGTGCGGTCCCGATGGCCATGGCCAGCTCCACCGCCTGCTGGTTGAGGACCGGGAGCGACCCGGGCAGGCCGAGGCAGTTCGGGCACACGTTCGTGTTCGGCTCGTCGCCGAACACGTTGGGGCAGCCGCAGAACAGCTTGGTGGCCGTCTTGAGTTCGCAGTGGACCTCGAGGCCGATGACCATCTGCCAACCGGACGTCATGACGCTGCTCCTGCGGCCAGTCGGGGTGCGGGCTGATCGGGGGCGGCCGCCTCGACCACGGCCGCCACCTGGAAGAGGGTGCCCTCGGACAGGGCCGGGCCGAGCAGCTGGACGCCGACGGGCAGTCCGTCGTCGCCGGGCCCGAACGGCACGCTGATCGCCGGGTGGCCGGCCAGGTTCGACGGGATCGTGCACACGTCGGACAGGTACATGGTGAGCGGGTCGTCGACCTTGGCGCCGATGGCGAACGCGGTGGTCGGGGCGGTGGGTCCGAGCAGGACGTCGCACCGTGTGTAGGCGGCGGCAAAGCCCTCGATAATCCGGGTGCGCACCTTGAGCGCCTGGTTGTAATAGGCGTCCATGTAGCCGGCCGACAGCACGTAGGTGCCGAGCATGATGCGGCGCTTGACCTCGGCACCGAACCCCTCGGACCGGGTGGCGGTGTTCATGGCCACCGTGTCAGGTGCGTCGACCCGCAGTCCGTAGCGGACGCCGTCGTACCGGGCCAGGTTGGACGATGCCTCGCCGGGGGCGATGAGGTAATAGGCGGACAGGCCGAGGGTGACCTCGGGGACCGAGACCTCCTCGATCCGGGCGCCTGCCGCCGCCAGGGACTCGGCGGCCTGGTGCACCCGCGCCGCCACGTCGGGGGCGGCGCCGTCGAGGAACTCGGTGAGCACGCCCACGGTCATGCCGTCGACCCCGTCGTCGAGCACCGACAGCACCCGGGGTGTGGGCCGGTGGAGCGACGTCGAGTCGAGCGGGTCGTGTCCGCCGATCACGTCGAACAGCAGGGCGGCGTCGGCCACCGTGTGGGCGAACGGACCGATCTGGTCGAGGGACGAGGCGAAGGCCACCAGTCCGTAGCGGGAGACGGTCCCGTAGGTGGGCTTCATGCCGACCACGCCGCACAGGGCGGCAGGCTGGCGGATGGACCCACCGGTGTCCGAGCCCAGGGCGAGCGGAGCGAATCCTGCGGCCACGGCGGCAGCCGAGCCACCCGACGACCCGCCGGGTACCCGGGAGGTGTCGTGGGGGTTGCGCGTCGCCCCGAAGGCCGAGGTCTCGGTGGACGAGCCCATGGCGAATTCGTCCATGTTGGTCTTGCCGATGACGACCGCACCGGCCTCGGCCAGCCGGGTCACGACGGTGGCGTCGTAGGGCGGCCGCCATCCGTCGAGGATCCTCGACGAGCACGTGGTGGGCACGCCCCGGGTGCACAGGTTGTCCTTGAGGGCGACGGGCACGCCGGCCAGCGGGCCGGGGTCCTCGCCGGCGGCCACCCTGGCGTCGACGGCCCGGGCCCGCTCACGGGCGCTGTCGGCCAGGACCAGGTTGAAGGCGTGGATCGACTCCTCGCCCGCGTCGATCACGGCCAGGTGGTGCTCCAGGACGTCGACAGCGGATTCCTCACCGGCCCGGACCATCGTGGCGGTCTCGAGGGCGGGACGGGGGGCGCTCACGGGGCTTCCCCCAGGATCCGGGGAACCCGGAACCGGTGGTCCTCGACCGACGGCGCCTGGCCCAGGACCTCGCCCCGGTCGAGGCACGGCGCGGGCTCGTCGAGGCGCAGCACGTTGGTGACGGCCATGGCGTGGGCCGTCGGCTCGACCCCGGCAAGGTCGAGGGAGGCGACATCGGCGGCATGGTCGAGCACCGAGGCGAGCTGACCCGTGAAAAGGTCGAGTTCCCCTTCGCTCAGGTGCAGGCGGGCCAGGTCGGCCACGTGGGCCACGTCCTCGCGGGTGAGGCGTGCGGGCCCGGCCATCAGGCCGGTGCTCCGGGGGCGCCGAGCACGGCGGTGGCGAACTCGACCGCCTTGGCCTCGATCAGCGCGGCGTCGTTGTCGAGGGTGGCCACGTGGTAGCTGTCCTCCAGCATGACCCGCTCCACCGGCCCGCTCACCCGTGCCTCGACCACGTCACCGTTCATCGGGTCGACCACGTGGTCCTCCCGGCTCGAGAGCAGCAGGACCGGGCAGTGGATGTCACCCAGCCGGGCCTCGATCCCGTCGACCGCCGCGAACAGGGACAGCGCGGCCGCCAGGGGCGTGGCCGGGTAGGCGGACTCGACCGGGCCCTCCTTCTTGATGTCCGACCCGATGCCGTCGATCGACTCCATGCCTGCCTCGAGCAGGGCCCTGCCGCCCTCGATGAGCTCGGCGCCGGGGGCGTGCACCAACGGGTTGACCAGGACGACGCCGGACAGGTGCGGGTGGCGCTCGGCCAGCCAGCACGTGAGGGCCCCGCCCATCGAGAGCCCGGCCACCAGCACGTGGTCGCAGCGGGCGGCCAGCGCCTGGAAGTGGGCCTCGGCCGCACCGGACCAGTCCTCCCACCGGGTCGGGACCAGGTCCTCGATCGACGTCCCGTGCCCGGGCAGCAGGGGCAGGTCGACCGTGAAGCCGGCGGCGCCCAGCGCCTCGGCCAACGGCCGCATGGACTGGGGGTTTCCGGTGAAACCGTGGAGGACGAGGACGCCGTTGGTCCCGCCCTCGGCGGACCAGGGCTCGCAGCCGTGCATGATGGGAGCAGTCACGACCCGGATGCTAATGGGTCGCAGGCGACCGCCCCGTCCGCAGCCGGGTCCCACCCGTGCGCCCGACCGCCCGGTCGGGGTGCCGGGTAGAGTTGCCCTCCGACGACTACCGATGGGCAAGGAGCAGTGCACCGATGGCCACCTATCTGTTTCTGAGCGACGAGTGGCTGGACGAGGCCCGGGCCATCCGCGCCGAGTACGAGGGCCGGGGCGGCGGCATCGAGCACGCCGTCCGGGTCAATCTGATCGTCGTCGAGGTGCCCTTCGGCGAGGGGGCGGTCCACGCACATGCCGACACGTCCACGGGCGAGCTGGTCCTCGACCTGGGCCACCTCGACCCCGCCGACCTCCACGTGACGATCGGCTACGACACCGCCCGGGCGCTGCTGGTCGAGGGCAACCCCCAGGCCGGGCTCCAGGCCTTCATGCAGGGCAAGATCAAGGTCGAGGGCGACATCGCCAAGCTGATGGCCCTCCAGACCGCCTCGCCGGACCCGACGGCGGCAGAAATCGCCTCGCG
>JADGOH010000016.1 GCA_017883025.1 Acidimicrobiales bacterium | reverse complement strand
TTTGGGGCCTACCGTTCGCGGCCCGCCACCGTTGACGTCGCGTCCCGCGGTGGAGCATCCGAGCAGCGAGGAGACCCTCATGTCCGACGCCTGGGGCTTCGAGACCAAGCAGGTCCACGCCGGTGCCGCACCCGACCCCACCACCGGGGCCCGGGCCACGCCGATCTACCAGACCACCAGCTACACGTTCCGGGACACGGCCCACGCCGCCGCGCTGTTCGGACTGTCCGAGCTGGGCAACATCTACACCCGGATCATGAACCCGACCCAGGCCGTGTTCGAGGAGCGCATCGCCGCCCTCGAGGGCGGGGTCGCGGCGTTGGCCGTGGCGAGCGGGCAGGCCGCCGAATCGCTCGCCCTGCTGAACCTGGCCGAGAACGGCGGCCACATCGTGTCGTCGGCATCGCTCTACGGCGGCACGTACAACCTCTTCCACTACACGCTGCCGAAGCTCGGCGTGGAGGTGACCTTCGTCGACGACCCCGACGACCTCGACGCGTGGCGGGCGGCCGTCCGGCCCAACACGAAGGCGTTCTACGCCGAGACGCTCGGCAACCCGAAGGGTGACGTCCTCGACTTCGCCGGGGTGTCAGGCATCGCCCACGAGCACCAGATCCCGGTCGTGATCGACAACACCCTCGCCACGCCCTATCTGTGCAACCCGCTGGCCCACGGCGACGACATCGTCGTCCACTCGGCCACCAAATTCATCGGCGGCCACGGGACCTCCATCGGCGGCGTCATCGTCGACGGCGGCACCTTCGACTACGAGGGCAGCGGCAAGTTCCCCGGCTTTACCGAGCCGGACCCGAGCTACCACGGGCTCGTGTTCGGCCAGCTGCCCGAGCCCCTCTTCCCGGCCCGGTACGCCCTCAAGATCCGGCTGCAGTACCTGCGCGACCTCGGCCCGGCCATCACGCCGTTCAACTCGTTCCTCTTCCTGCAGGGGGTCGAGACCCTCAGCCTCCGCATGGAGCGCCACGTGCAGAACGCCGCTGCCGTGGCGGCCTGGCTCGAAGCGCGCGACGAGGTGACGTGGGTGGCCTACCCCGGCCTGGGCTCGAGTCCGTGGCACGAGCGCCAGCAGCGCTACATGCCCAAGGGCGGCGGCGCCATCCTGGCCTTCGGCATCGAAGGCGGAGCGGACGCCGGCCGGAGGTTCATCGAGGGCCTCGAGCTGTTCAGCCACCTGGCCAATGTGGGCGACGTGCGCAGCCTTGCCATCCACCCGGCATCGACCACCCACTCGCAGCTGACCGAGGCCGAGCAGGTCTCCACCGGCGTCACCCCCGACCTGGTGCGCCTGTGCATCGGCATCGAGTCGGTGGAGGACATCCTCGCCGACCTCGAGCTCGGGTTCGCCGCCGCCAAGGGGGCATGACGGGCGTTCGTGGCGAGCTGTCCTGGCAACCGGGCGACGAGCCCGGCGGGCGCCGGTTCGCCCAGTGGCCCGACGACGACTCCGCCCTCGTACTGGAACGGGGCGGAGTCCTGCCCGGGGTGACCGTGGCCTACGAGACATGGGGGACCCTGGACGCAGCACGTGCGAACGCCGTGCTCGTCCTGCACGCCCTGACCGGCGACTCCCACGCGGCCGGGCCGGCCGGCCCCGGTCACCCGACGCCGGGCTGGTGGGACGAGCTGATCGGTCCCGGCCGGCCGATCGACACCGACCGCTTCTTCGTGGTCTGCCCGAACGTCCTCGGGGGCTGCCAGGGCACGACGGGTCCGTCGTCGGACGCGCCCGACGGGACGCCGTGGGGGTCGCGGTTCCCACGGATCACCATCCGCGACCAGGTGGCGGCCGAGGTGCTGCTGGCCGACCGGCTCGGGATCGATCGCTGGGCTGGAGTCGTCGGCGGGTCGATGGGTGGGATGCGCGTCCTCGAGTGGTGCGTCGGGCACCCGGATCGGGTGGTGCGGGCCGCCGTGCTGGCCGTCGGTGCGGCCGCCACCGCCGAGCAGGTGGCGCTGTGCTCGGTCCAGTGCCGGGCGATCCGGCTGGACCCCGCGTTCGCCGGCGGGGACTACTACGGCTCGGGCGGGCCGCCAGTCGACGGGATGGCACTGGCCCGTGGCATCGGGCAGATCACCTACCGCACCGAGGCGGAGTTCGCCGAGCGGTTCGGCCGGGCGGCCCAGGGCGACGAGGACCCGCTGGCCGGCGGGCGCTTCGCGGTCGAGTCCTATCTCGGGTACCAGGGGGACAAGCTGGCGACCCGCTTCGACCCCAACTCCTACATCGTCCTGAGTGAGGCGATGAACAGCCACGACGTGGGCCGGGGCCGTGGCGGCCCGGCCGCCGCGCTCGACCGGGTGACGGCCGAGGTACGGGTCGCCGGTATCGACACCGACCGCCTCTACCCGTTGGCGCTCCAGGCCGGGCTGGCCGCGCTGCTGCCGGCTGGCCACCCGATGACGGTCATCCGGTCCCGGTTCGGGCACGACGGGTTCCTGCTCGAGTCCGAACAGGCCGGAGCCGTGTTGGCGCGGGCACTCGACGATTGACCGGGCAGCCGGATCCGTCGACCGACCGACACGACCCGCCGGGCTCCGCCACGGGGCGCCGGGGCGTCGACTCCCCGACCGGGCACCGCCCAGCCAGGTTCCAGGGTTGCAATCTGAGCACACGGTCGACAGGTTGGGACGAAATACCCTGATGGAATCGGTGTCTCGGGACCTAGCCTTGGTGCATGTCAGGCCGACGATGGGGTCGTGCGGACAAGTCGGGGGTACGCGGGAGCGTGGTGCTGGTGGAGCCCGCGGACGATGCCTGGCTGGCCGCCGCCGCCGGACCCGTCGCCGTCCCCGACCTGCTGATCCCCGGCCTCGTCCGCCGGTCGGCCGGGCCGCCGCTGGCGTCCGTCCCGGGCCTCGAGGACGTCGACCCCGTCCAACTGCGTGCCGTCCAGGAGTCGCTGCTCGACCCGAGCCTCGTGCTGCGGGCGAAGCGGCTGCCGGAGGGAACGGTGGTCGACTTCGTGTGCGAGGACGCAAACGAGGCGGCGGCTGACAGCCTCGAGGTGCGCCGGGATGACCTGGTCGGTGCGTTCCTCACCGAGACGCTGCCCGGGGAGCTGGGCACCTTCCTCTTCGAGCAGTGCGTCGAAGCCGTCGAGACCGGCCAGCCGCTGTCCTTCGACGATCTGCGGACGTCCGCGGAGGACGGCGCGGTGGGCCATTACGACCTGCGGGCCGTGTCCGTCGGCGACCGGGTCTGCTTCACGTGGCGGGACGTGTCCGACCGCTTCCGGATCCAGGAGGCGCTCGCCGAGTCCCGGAACCGCTACCGGCTCCTGGCCGAGCACTCGTCCGACGTGGTCGCCCTGGTGGGCGCGGACGGCGTCGTCCAGTGGGTGTCGCCGTCGGTGCGTGACATGCTCGGGTGGGAGCCCGACGAGATGGTCGGCCTCCCCGGCGCCGACTTCGTCCACGCCGAGGACCTCCGACGACGGATGGCGGTGCACCGACACCCGTCGACGGTGCGGCCCCTCTCCGACGAGGTCCGGTGCCGGTGCGCCGGCGGTGACTTCGTGTGGGTGTCGTTGCGCATGCGCGAGGTCCATGACGACGAGGGCCGTCTGGTCGACGTGGTGGTGTCCATCCACGACGTCCACAAGCAGGTACAGGCCCGAGACGCCCTCGTCGCGTCCGAGGAGCGGTACCGGCTCCTGGCGGAAAACGTCTCGGACATCGTCTACCAGGTGCTCGACGGCCGGATCGTCTGGATCTCGCCCTCGGTGGAGCGGCTCCTCGGATGGCAGCCAGCGGAGCTGATCGGGCGGCCGTCGTTCGACCTGATCGCTCCCGAGGACATCGAACGGGCCGGGGCCGCCCGGTCGATGGTCATGTCCGACGTCCCCCTCGAACATTTCGAGTGCCGATACCTGACGCCATCGGGAGGCCGCAGGTGGATGCGCACGCACGCACGCCGGATCGATGCGACTGGGGGGAGCACCGGGTTGGTCGCCGGGTTGCAGGACATCCACGAGGGACGTGCCAACCGGATGGCCCTGACGGCGCTGGCCGCCGTCAACTCGGCGTTGGTGGCGGCCACGGACGAGACCGGGCTCATCGCCGAAGTGTGCCGGCTGGTCGTCGAGGAGGGCGGGTTCGTCACGGCCCGGTTCTGCCACGCGGACACCGCCCCCGGCCCGGACCCAGGGGGATCGGCCGCGGTGGACCTGCCGATCTCGGTCGACGGCCGGATCGACGGGATGCTGGCCGTCACCTCGGCGGAGCCGGACGCGTTCGGAGCCTCGGTCGTGGCCACGCTCGAGCAGCTGGCGCAACAGGTCGGCATGGCCTGCTCACGGATCCGCACCCGCGAGCGGCTGGTCGAGGCGCTCAACGAACAAGCGCTCCTCAGCACCGCCATCGAGCAGGCCGGCGAGTCGGTCACCGTCACCGGGCTCGACGCCAGGATCCTCTATGCCAACCCTGCCACCGCGACGACCAGCGGGTACTCCCTCGACGAGATCATCGGGGCGAGCCCCCGCCTGTTCGCCAGCGGCGTGCACGGTCCCGAATTCTTCGAGGGGATCCGTTCGACCATCGCCGCCGGGGAGACCTGGCGCGGGGTGGTCGTCAACCGCTCCAAGGACGGCCGGCTCTACGAAGAGGACGCCACCGTCACCCCGGTCCGGGGTGACGACGGGTCGATCACCTGCTACGTGTCGGTGCGACGGAACATCAGTCGGGAGCTCAGGCTCGAGTCCGATCTCGACCGCCTCCGCAGTGACCGCGACTCGATCGTCCGGGTCATGGCGGAGGTGCGGGTGGGCGCCACCATCGAGGCGACGGCGGCATCGTTCTGCGAGGCGGTCACCCGCGTCGCCGATGTGGACATCGCCCGGGTCCTCCTGGTCGAGCCCGACGGCGTCGTGCCCCTCGGCATCGTCGGCCCGGGCATCCTCGGCTGGGACATCGGGGTGCCCCTCACGTTCGACCATCTGCCCGAGCTCCTGGAGCGCACCGTGGACGGCGCGTGGTGGCTCCGGCTCGACGACGTCGGCGACGAAGCGGACGTCCTCATCGGGCCCGAGCGGACCGAGGTGCTGCGCCGCGCCGGGTTCCGGTCGATCGGCCTCGCGCCGATCTGGTGGGAGGGACGGATGGTCGGGGCACTGTCGGTCTCGAGCCGCACGCCGGAGACCGAACGGTGGGACGAGGCCCGCGCCGCCGTACTGGACGAGCTGGCGTCGTTCGCCAGCCAGGTGCTCGGTGCCCAGGCGGGTCGCCGCATGGAACGCCGCCAGCGCCGCGACGAGATCCTGTCCCTGATCGGCGACCGTACATTCCACCCCGTCTTCCAGCCGGTGGTGGACCTGATCTCCGCGGAGGTGGTGGGGTTCGAGGCGCTGACGCGGTTCGCGTCGGGGCGCCGGCCGGACCTCGTGTTCGAGGACGCCCATGCGGTGGGCCTCGGCGTCGAGCTCGAGACGGCGTGTGCTCTGGCTGCGGTGCGGGCCGCCGTCGACCTGCCGGGCGGGCCCTGGCTCGCGGTCAACTTCTCACCGGTGTCGGTCATCGCCGGCACGGTGGCGACGGTCGCCGCCGAGGCCGACCGCCCAGTGGTCGTGGAGATCACCGAGCACGTCGAGGTCGAGAGCTACGCCGCCGTGCGGGCGGCCGTCCGGACGTGCCCGGGGGTGCGGATCTCGGTCGACGACGCCGGCGCCGGGTACGCCAGCCTCCGTCACATCCTGGAGCTCCAGCCCGACTTCGTGAAGCTCGACATCGGATTGGTCCGCACCATCGACACCGACCCGGCCCGCCAGGCGCTTGCGGCGGGCCTCCGTCACTACGCCGAACAGACCGGGAACACCCTGATCGCGGAGGGCGTGGAGACGGAGGCGGAGCGGGATGTGCTGCAACACCTCGGCATCCCGCTGGCCCAGGGCTTCCTGTTCGGCCGGCCGGAGCGGGCGGCCCCGGTCGACGGAGGCGGATCTGCAGGTCGGGGGCCTGACATGTGACGCCATCGGATCCTTCGGCACCATTGCCGGCGGCGCCCGCCCCCCGAGGGCGCAGATCGGGCCTCCCCGGGGTAGCCTGAGGGCAGGCGCAGGGACCGGTGCCGGCTGGCAGGGCCGGGCGAGGGCAGATCGATGGGCAGCACACAGGTCGACGAGGGGCACCGGTTCGAGGCGGTCGCGCACGCGTTCGCGGATCCGTTCCCGCCCGGCCTGGATCCCGCCACCGTGCGTCTCCCCTCTGTCCCGAAGCTGCGGTCGGCAGACGACGACGAGGCCCACCACCGCGAGTACTGGCGGGCCCACGTGTGGGCGGTCCTGCACCGGTACCGTGCCGCATACGCCGACCCGGCCTGCCCGGCGTCGCTCCGCGCCGACCACGACCGGGTGGCCGACGAGGCCCGGTGCCTGCTCGTGCGGGCCACCGGGACCCACCCGATCAGCCCGCTCGACTCGGTGGCGTGCCACACGGCGCTCAAGGGCCTGGCGAGCGGCGTCACGGCCCTCGAGCGGACCGTGGCCCCACTGCGTGGGATGGCCCACGTGCCTCCGGTCGACCCACTGGCCCCCGAGGAGCACCGGTCCGTGGCCGTCACCCTCCCGACACCGGAGGGTGACGGGCGGCCGGAGCCGGACCGCCCCCGCGAGCCGGACGGAGCCGACGGGACGGACCCGGTGGACCTGTCGCCAGTGGCCGGCGTGCACGGCGAGGACTTCTTCGCACCCGTGACACCCTCCCGCGGCGTCGAGTTCAGGCTCAGCTTGCGGGGCAGCCGGGGCCTCCGGCGCGGCAGCCAGCTCGCCGGCGGCTGATCGGCGGAAAGCGCCCGTCCCACCGGGCGACGGCATCCCCCACGGACGGCGCGACGTCAGTGGTGGGCGAACCAGTCGGCCAGGGCCTCCATGCCCCGGTCGACCCCCACCTCGGGCGCCCATCGGAGGACCCGCTGCGTCCCGGTCTGGTCGAACCAGTGGGCCACGGAGAGCTGGCGGGCGGCGAAGTGGGTGATCGGCGGCTCGTCACCGGGCCACAGCCGACCCACGACCCGGCCCACCAGTGACGCCAACGGTGCCGGAACCGAGCGGGGGGCGGGGTCGAGCCCGGCGGCCCGAAGGATGTCCTCGACCAGCTCCGCAAGCGGGCGGGGGTCGTCACCGGTGACCACCCATGCCCGCCCGACGGCTTCGTCGGAGTCGACCGTCCGGTCCAGCCCGGCCACCAGCGCGGCGGCGGCGTCGTCCACGTAGGTGGTGTCGACGAGGGCCCGCCCGTGGTC
>JADGOH010000015.1 GCA_017883025.1 Acidimicrobiales bacterium | reverse complement strand
CCAGTAGCCCTCGTCGGACACGGTGGCGGCCGGGTTCGCGGCCTGGGCGACCACCACCGAGCTGAGGGGCAGGGTGATCGGGCTCCCGACCGCCGGGGCCCCGAAGCCGAGTACGCCGCCGCCGGCGTAGACGTGCGGCACGGCCAGTGCCTGGGACACCAGTCCGCTCCCCGCGGTGGCTGCGCCGACCGGAGCCGCGGCGGCGCCCGCAGCCACCGCCGTGAGCACGGCCGCGGCGGCGGTCATGAGCGCTCGCGCCGGTCCTCGCATCGTCCCCATGCTAGGCAACCCCCGGTGCGGGCGATAGGGGCAATTCCCCGTGATCCCGTGTGTTCACACGGTGTTCACCGGTGGACGCGGCCGGCCGACGTGGGTGGGGCCCTGTGTCCGGGCGCCCGCCGGCGACCGGCATCCCGTACCTGACACTCCGTCAGAAGCGGGGATACACTCCCCCTCATGGCCGAACTGCCGAAGATCATCTCCGTCGACGACCACATCGTCGAGCCCGCCACCACGTGGACCGACCGCATCCCGAGCAAGTACCACGACGTGTGCCCCCGCATCGTGCGGGCCCCGATGGGCGAGATCACGTTCGTCGGCGGCAAGCTCACGGTGAAGCCGGGTTCGGAGGGCAACCCCACCGACTGGTGGTACTACGAGGACCTGAAGCGGCCGCTGCTCCGGGTCGACTCGGCCGTCGGCGTTCCCCGCGACCAGGTCACCATGAAGGGCATCACCTACGAGGACATGCGCCCCGGCTCCTACAGCCAGAAGGAGCGCCTCGAGGACATGGACGAGAACCACATCGAGGCGTCGCTGTGCTTCCCGACCTTCCCCCGCTTCTGCGGTCAGACCTTCACCGAGGCCAAGGACAGGGAGTTGGCCCTCCTGTGCGTCGAGGCCTACAACGACTACCAGGTGGAGGAGTGGTGCGCCGACACCGGCGGCCGGCTGATCCCGCTCACCATCGTGCCCCTGTGGGACGCCCACCTGGCTGCCGCCGAGGTGCGGCGTAACGCAGACCGCGGCGTGCGCGCCGTCTGCTTCTCCGAGATCCCGGCCTACCTCGGACTGCCGTCCATCCACGACCCGGACAACTACTGGGACCCGTTCTTCGAAGCTTGCGACGAGACGTCGACGGTCGTCAACATGCACATCGGCTCGAGCTCAAAGATGCCGTCGACGTCGCCCGACGCCCCGGCCGCCGTGGGATCCTCGCTGACCCACATCAACGCGGAACTCTCGATGACCGACTTCCTCCTGTCGGGCCTCTTCGAGCGGTTCTCGAACCTGAAGGTGGCCTACTCGGAGGGCCAGATCGGTTGGATCCCCCACCTGATGCACCGCATGGACGTCGTGTGGGAGGAGAACCGGGGCTGGGGCGGCGTGGGCGACAAGGTCCCGCACCCACCGTCCAGCTACTTCAAGGACCACGTCTTCGGCTGCTTCTTCGACGACCCCAACGGCCTGAAGCTGATCGACGAGATCGGCGAGGACAACATCACCTACGAGTCGGACTACCCGCACTCGGACTCCACGTGGCCCCGCACCCGGGAGATCGCCGAGAAGCAGATGGCCGGCCTGACCGACGAGCAGCGCTACAAGGTCGTGCGGGGCAACGCGATCAGGCTCTTCGGCCTCGACTTCCAGTGACCATCGGGCAGTAGACCGACGTGGACCTCCGCTACACCGACGCCGAGCAGGCGTTCCGCAACGACCTGCGCGCCTGGCTCGAGACGACCCTGCCCGGCCTTCCGCCGAAGCCGTCCCCGGACGATTGGCCCGGGCGGCGCGCCTATGACACCCACTGGCAGCGCCTCCTGTTCGATGCCGGCTACGCCGGGGTCGACTGGCCGGTCGAGGGCGGCGGCCGCGGTAGCTCGGCCGTCGAGGAACTCATCTTCAAGGAGGAGCTGGAGCGGGCGCACGCCCCCTACGTGGGGGTGAACTTCGTCGGCCTGCTCCACGCCGGCCCGACCGTGATCGCCGAGGGGACGCCCGAGCAGCGGTCCCGGTTCCTGCCCCCGATCCTCCGGGGCGACGAGGTGTGGTGCCAGGGGTTCTCCGAGCCCAACGCCGGCTCCGACCTCGCGTCGATGCGCACCCGGGCCGTCCGCGACGGCGACGACTACGTGGTGACCGGACAGAAGATCTGGACGTCGCACGCCGAGGTGGCCGACTACTGCGAGCTGCTCGTGCGCACCGGTCCCGAGGACAGTCGCCATCGCGGCATCTCGTGGCTGATCCTCCCCATGGACTCCCCCGGGGTGGACATCCGGCCGCTCCACACCATCGCCGGCACCACCGAGTTCGCCGAACTCTTCCTCGACGAGGTCCGGGTCCCCGTGGCCAACCGGGTGGGCGAGGAGAACGACGGGTGGCGGGTCACCATGGTCACCCTCAGCTTCGAGCGGGGCACCGCGTTCGTCGGCGACCTCCTCGAGGCCGTCGAGCTGCTGCACGCGACGGTCGCCCTGGCCCGTCGCACCGGTGCGTGGGCCGATCCCGGCGTCCGGCGTCAGGCCGGGCACCTGAAGGCCGAGCTCGACGCCCTGTGGGCCCTCACCAAGCGCAACGTGTCCCAGGCCGCCCGCACCGGGATCCCCGGCGTCGGGGGCACCTTCTTCAAGCTCGCCTACTCCGAGACCCGCCACAAGCTCGGCGAGTTCTCCCTCGCGCTCCTCGACCGGGCCGGCCTGGCCGCCCACGACCTCGAGGGCATCGACGGGGAGGGCCCGCTGCCGGCGGGCACCATGGTCGAGGACTGGCTGCGGGGGATCTCGCTGACCATCGCCGCGGGCACGTCGCAGATCCAGCGGAACATCGTCGGCGAGCGCATCCTGGGGCTCCCGAAGGAACCCCAGGCCACGACGGGGCGGAAGGGCTAGGGGCTACGGTGGACTTCGAGGTCTCGGAATTCCAGACGGAGCTGGCCGACGGCATCCGCCGGCTGTGCGAGGGTGCCTTCCCCCTGGAAGTGATCCGGCGCGCCGAGTCGACCGACCGCGTCGTGGACCGTGGTGGGTGGGCGCGCCTGGGCGAGGCCGGCGTGTTCCATCTGTGCCTCGCCGAGGAGGCCGGCGGGGTGGGACTCGGCCTGGCCGAGGCGGCGCTGGTCTTCGAGGAGCTGGGCCGTGCGCTGGTGCCCGGTCCCCTGGTCGCCTCCCACCTGGCTGCGGGGCTGATCGACGGTGCCGATGACGGCTCGGTAGTGGTCGGACTGGTCGAGCGCCCGGTGACCGGTGCCGTCGGGTCGGGGACGCTTCCGGTGGTCATCGAGCACCTCGCCGACCTCGACGTCCTGCTCGTACTGTCGGCAGAGGGCGTGGAGCGCCTCGACCCGGCGGCACTGGACGCGATGCCGCTGGCGCGACCGATGGACCCGCTGACCCCGGTCTGGTCGCTCGCCTCCCTGCCGGCCGGCGAGCTGGTGGCCGGGCCCGACGTGGCCGCATGGTGGCGCCGGGACGGGGCCGTCCTGACCGCCGCGCTCCAGGTCGGCATGGCCGAGTGGGCCTGCGACCTCGCCGTCGAGTACGCCAAGGGCCGGGTGCAGTTCGGCCGTCCCATCGGCGGGTTCCAGGCCGTGAAGCACCTCTGCGCCGACATGGCCGTCCGTGTCGAGGTCGCCCGCTGTGCGGTCCAGGCTGCGGCCGTCACCGTCGACCAGCCCGACGTGGGCGACCCCGACGTGGCCGCTGCCGGCGCCAAACTGCTCGCCGACGAGGCAGCGGTGACCAACGGTCGGTCGTGCATCCAGGTCCACGGGGGGATGGGGTTCACCTGGGAGGTCCCCGCCCACCTCGCCTACAAACGGGCCCGTGTCCTGGCCACTCAGTTCGGCGGCGACGACGCACTGGCCGAGGCACTGGCCGACGCCCTGGCGTCCGGCTGACGACCGACGGCGCACGGACGGCCGACACCGCCCGTCACGGACGACACGTCCCCCACGGGGGACCCGAGCAAGTGAGGTTCAGCCGGTGACCGACTCCCCCATCGCACCGCCCGCCGACGTGGTGCCCGTCCTGCCCGACGGCGTCGTGTCGTTCGGGATGCAGCTGCCCGTGCAGTCTCAGTCCACGATCTACGTCGAGCCGTGGGAGCCGGGCGCCGGGCCGGTCGAGCTGGCCCGGGTGGCACGGGCGTGCGAGGCGGCGGGGTTCTTCTACGTGGGCGTGTGCGACCACACGTTCATCCCCGACCGGCTGGCGGGGGCGATGAGCACCACCTGGTACGACACCGTCGCCACCCTCGGCTGGCTGGCCGGTGTGACCAGCGAGATCCACCTGCTCTCCCACATCTACGTGGCCGCCCTGCGCCACCCGTTGCGGGCGGCCAAGGAGTTCGCCACGGTCGACGTCCTGTCTTCGGGCCGGGTGATCTGCGGGGTCGGCGCCGGGCACGTCACCGAGGAGTTCGACCTCATGGGACCCGCCTTCGACGAGCGGGGCCCGGCCACGGACGAGGCCATCGCCGGCCTCGCCCTCGGGCTCACCGACGAGTACCCCGAACTGCCCGGACCGCGCTGGCCTGCGTCCGGGGTGGGGCTGAGGCCCCGACCGGTGCAGACGCCCCGGCCCCCCATCTGGGTCGGCGGGTCCTCGCCCGCTGCCCTGCGGCGGACGGCGCGGTTCGCGGACGGCTGGCTGCCCCAGTCGGTCGGCCCGAACGTCGAGCTCCTGGCCACCCTGCACGAGCTGCGGACCGAGTACCGGGCAGGCGCCCCGCTCGACATCGGCGCCATCGCCTACCCGATGTACCTCGGTACGCCGCCAGCCGGAAACGAGTTGCCGCCGGGCACGGTCCAGGGGTCGCCCGAGCAGCTGGCCGAGTACCTGCGGCCGTTCGGCGAGGCCGGCGTGGGCCAGGTGCAGGTCCGGTTCCCGGCCCACTCGCCCGACGAGCTGTGCGACCAGATCGCCGCGTTCGGTGCCCAGGTCATCCCGCTGGTCAACGGCTGACCCGGTCGGTCGTCCCCGCTCCGGCCAGGGCTAGGGGGCTGCGGTCGACGCAGTAGTGGTGGTGGCGCCCACCCGGGTCGTGGTCGTCGGCGAGCCGGTGGTGGTCGTGGATCCGGCCGGCACGGTCGTCGAGGTCGTGGTGGCGCCCACCCGGGTCGTGGTCGTCGGCGAGCCGGTGGTGGTCGTGGAGCTGGCCGGCCTCGTCGACGTCGTGGTCGTCGGCGTCGCCGGATGCGTGGTGGTGGTGGTCGGCAGCAACCCGGGAGGGAAGCCGTTCGGGCTGTTCGTCGTGATGGTGACCGTCTTGGGCGGCGGCGGGTACAGCACCGTCAGCGTGCCGAAGCCGAGGAAGGCCACGACCATCAGCACGGTCGACCGCCGGACGGGGATCGAGCGCGACACCGGCTCGGCCATGAGCCCCACCAGTGCGCTGCGGGGTGCGGGCGCCAGGAAGACCTTGTCGGTCGGGCGGGGCACGTCCCCGGTGTCGTCGCCCGGCGCCCCGGCGTCGTCGTCCGACCCGTCCGTGCTCACGGCGTGTGCCCCGTGGCCGTGTCGCCGACCCCGGGCGAGGCGATGCCGAAGGAGCGTAGGGCGGTGGACGCACGGAGCCGGATCTCCCGGGCCACCTCGAACTGGCGGCCGGGCAGGGTGCGGGCGATGAGCCGGAGCTGCACGTAGCCCACGTCGATGGTCTCCACCCCGGCGACCACCGGGTCGCCGAGGAGCAGGTCGCACCAGCCGGGGTCGTCGGCCATGTCGGCCACGACCTCCTTCAGGAGCCGGGTCACCTCCAGCAGGTCCTCGGTGACCGACACCGGGATGTCGATGACGGCACGCGACCAGTCCTTGGACAGGTTGGTCACCTGGCGCAGCGCGCTGTTGGGCACCACGACCAGCTCTCCCTGCTGGGTGCGCAGCTTCGTGACCCGCAGGGTCAGCTCCTCGACCGTCCCGGTGATGCCGGTGGTCTGGCCGGGCGTGGACAACCGGATGACGTCGCCGAAGGCGAACTGGTGCTCCGCGAACAAGAAGAAGCCGGCCAGCAGGTCGCCCACCATCTGCTGGGCACCGAACCCGAGGCCGATCCCGATGACGGTGGCCGGCGCCACCAGCGTGGTGAGCGGGATCCCGAGCTGGTCGAAGGCCAGGATCCCGACGATGAAGTAGGTGAGCGCCACCGCCGACCACTCGACCGCCTCGGAGATGGCCCGGGAGCGCTTGAGCGCCTCGGAGGCGACGATGCCGGACTCGATCTGGTGTCGGATCTGGGTGTCGATCCACCGTCGCCGCCGGGCGCCCACCCAGTGGGCGAAGCGCACGAGGAGGCCGGCACCGAGCACGAGCACGATGACGGGCAGCAGGTTGTCCCGGAGGAAGGCGGCGTGGATCCCCGCACCTTACCGTCGAGGTCGGCGTCGGCCGGGGGCGCGGCCGGCCCGCCCCTGCCGCACGGTCCGCCTGCGTGCCATAATCTGACGCACTGTCAGTTCCGGGGGGACGCGGGGCATGGTCGCAGACGGCCGCCGCGGACCCGCAGCACATCCATGCGCACACGGCCGCGGGCGACCGCCCGGGCCACACGGAGGGAATCCCACCATGCTCGACTACGTGATCCGCAACGGCACCGTCGTCGACGGCACCGGCGCACCCGGCTTCCGGGCGGACGTCGGGATCCGGGACGGGGTCATCGTCGCCGTCGGCACCGTCGAGGAGGCCGGGGGTACCGAGCTCGACGCCGACGGGCTCGTGGTGGCCCCCGGGGTCATCGACCCCCACACCCATTACGACGCCCAGCTGTTCTGGGACCCGACGGCCTCCCCGTCGAACCTGCACGGGGTGACCACGGTGATCGCCGGAAACTGCGGCTTCACCCTCGCCCCGATCAAGCCCGCCGACCACGACTACATCCGGCGCATGATGGCAAAGGTCGAGGGGATGCCCCTGGTGGCACTCGAGAACGGGATCGACTGGGACTGGGAGACGTTCGGCGAGTACCTGGCCCGGCTCGAGGGCAACCTCGGCGTCAACGCCGGGTTCCTGGTCGGTCACTGCGCCGTCCGCCGTTGGGTCATGGGCGCCGACCGGGCCGACGAGGTGGCCAACGACGAGGAGCTGGCGGCCATGACGCAGCTCCTGGCCGAGTCGATCGAAGCCGGCGGGCTCGGATTCTCGTCGTCGCAGTCCCGCACCCACTCCGACGGCGACGGCAACCCGATCTCCTCACGCTACGCCGACCGTCGCGAGATGCTGGCCTTCTGCGAGGTCGTCCGCGACCACCCGGGCACGACGCTCGAGTACATCACCAACGGCTGCCTCGACTCGTTCACCGACGAGGAGATCGACCTGATGGTGGCCATGACCACCACGGCGCGGCGTCCCCTCAACTGGAACCTGCTCACCGTCGACTCGCGCACCCCGGACAAGACGGCCCGCCAGCTCGAGGCCTCGAAGGCGGCCGAGGCCGCCGGGGGCCGGATCGTCGCCCTGACCATGCCGACGCTGGTCCCGATGAACATGAGCTTCCGCACCCACTGCGCCCTCTTCCTCATCCCCGGGTGGGGCGACGTCATGGGCCTGCCGGCCGAACAGCGCATCGAGCAGCTGGGCGACCCGGCCGTGCGGGCCCAGCTCGACGAGCGGGCCCATTCCGACGACGCAGGCGTCTTCCGTCGACTGTCCCACTGGGCCAACTACATCATCGGCGACACCTTCGCCCCCGAGAACGCCGGCTACAGCTGGCGTGACGTGGGGTCGATCGCCGAGGAGCAGGGGAAGGAGCCGTTCGACGCGCTCCTCGACCTGGTGATCGCCGACGGCCTCCGGACCGTGCTGTGGCCGAAGGCCTCCGACGGCGACGCCGCGTCGTGGGAGGCCCGCGT
>JADGOH010000098.1 GCA_017883025.1 Acidimicrobiales bacterium | reverse complement strand
TGGGCCAAGTAAATGGGACAAGGGGAAGATCTGGACGGACGGCAGACAGGAAAAAGTGCCTCTGAACAGGCAAGGAGAGGTGCGAGAGCGGCCGAATCGGACTCACTGCTAATGAGTTGACCTGGGTAACTGGGTCCGAGGGTTCAAATCCCTCCCTCTCCGCTCGGCCGGCCACGGGCCCTTCGACTGCGAGGGGCCCGCGCCGCGTGCGGGCCCCCGCCCGCCGCCTGTGCCCCGCCCCGGTAGATTGGACCGGTGGCCGAGCGGTACTGGATCGAGACCTTGGGCTGCCCGAAGAACCAGGTCGACTCGGACAAGTTGGTCGGGACCCTGACCGGGGACGGCTTCGAGGCAGCTGACTCCCCCGAGGAGGCCGACCTGGTGGTGGTCAACACCTGCGCCTTCATCGAGGCCGCCCGTCAGGAGTCGATCGACACCGTCCTGGCACTGTCCGACACCCGCCGCGACGGCGCCCGGCTGGTGGTGACGGGCTGCATGGCCGAGCGGTACGGCGGCGAATTGGCCGACGCCCTGCCCGAGGTGGACCTGGTGGCCCCGTTCGGCGCGTCGCTCCACGAGCCGGCCGCCCCCGGGCGGACCCCGGTCACGCTCGGCACCAAGCCGGCACCGGTCCCTGCGTTCGACCTGCTCAACTTGCCTCGGCCTCACGCCGCGGCCCCGTGGGCGTACGTGAAGGTGGCGGAGGGGTGTGACCGGAACTGCGGGTTCTGCGCGATCCCGTCCTTCCGGGGCAAGCAGCGGTCGCGCCCGATCGCGTCGATCCTCGACGAGGTGGACCAGCTCGGCGCGTCCGACGGGTCGCTCGCCGAGGTCGTCCTGGTGGCCCAGGACCTGTCGTCGTTCGCGCTGGACCGTTCGGGGGGCCGGGTCGAGCCCCGGCTCGACGGCCCGGCGGTCGGCGCCAACCGCCCGATCGTCGACCTGGTGGCCCGGGTGGCCGCCCGGGTCCGGTGGACCCGTCTCCTCTACCTGTACCCGTCCACCCTCGACGACGCACTCGTCGAGGCCATACTGGCGACCGGCGTGCCCTACTTCGACCTCTCCCTCCAACACGTGTCGCGGCCCCTGCTGAAGCGCATGCGGCGCTGGGGCGAGGGCGATCGCTTCCTCGACCGGATCCGTTCGATCCGCGGCTCCGAGCCCACCGCCGCGTTCCGGTCGTCGTTCATCGTCGGCTACCCGGGCGAGTCCGAGGAGGACCACGACCACCTGCTGGCCTGGATCGATGAGGCGCAGCTCGACTGGGTGGGCTTCTTCCCGTTCTCGAACGAGGCGGGCACGTACGCGGCCGACCTCGACGGCCAGGTGCCCGACGAGCTCGTCACCGAGCGCATCCGCGAGTGCACCGAGCTCCAGGACGGCATCACGGCGCGCCGACGGGAGGAGCTCATCGGGACGACCGTCGAGGTGTTGGTCGATGCGCCGGGCGAGGCCCGCTCGTACCGCGAGGCGCCCGAGATCGACGGCATCGTCACCGTGCCTGACCACCTGCCGGTGGGGTCGTTCGTCGAGGTCGTCGTCGTCGACGCCGACGGTCCGGACCTGTCGGCGCAGGTCGCCGGTGACGGGCCGGTGGGCGGGACCGCGGCACTGGCCGGCACCGGGTCGGGCCGACCATGAGCGACGGCACCCTCGGGCCCGGGATCCCGGCGGCTCCCGGTGCGCCCGCCGCCGGTGCGTCACGGGGCACGACGTTCGGTCCCTCCGCGCTCCTCACGCCGGCAAACGGCATCACGGTGATCCGGCTGCTGGCCACCCCGGTGGTCATCGTCCTGATCATGCTGTGGGGGGCGAGCTGGTTCACGTTCGTCTTCGGCGGCCTGCTGGCCATGTCCGACGGCATCGACGGCTGGCTGGCCCGCAAGCAGGGCACCACCCGGTCCGGGGCGTTCCTCGATCCGCTGGCGGACAAGGTCGTGGTGCTCGGCGCGCTGGTCGCGCTGGTGGCCAAGGGGATCATCTGGTGGCTGCCGGTGGCGATCATCGCCGTGCGGGAGATCACCATGAGCGTCTACCGGTCCTTGGCCGGCCGGCGCGGGATCTCGATCCCGGCGCGCAACTCGGCCAAGTTCAAGACCCTGGTCCAGGACATCGCCATCGGCATGTGCCTCGCCCCGCCGCTCGCCGGGCACTGGACACTGCTCAACGGTGTCATGTGGGTGGCCGCCTTCCTCACCGTGTTCACCGGCGTGCAGTACTACGTCGACGGTCGCCGGGCGGCGGCCGGGCGTGCGGCGGCAGGGTCCGCGGCGCCGAGCGGCACCGACCGGGCGGCCTGAGCGAACGTGCGGATCGAGATCGTCGCCGTCGGCACCGAACTCCTGCTCGGCCAGATCGCCGACACCAACTCGCAATGGCTGGGGGAGCACCTGGCCGCCCTCGGGGTCGGGTCGCACTTCCACCAGGCCGTGGGGGACAACCACCAGCGCATCGTCCTCGCGTTCCGGACCGCGCTCGCCCGCAGCGACGGCGTCATCGTCTGCGGCGGGCTCGGGCCGACCCACGACGACATCACCCGGGACGCGCTGGCCGAGGTCATGAACGTGCCGCTGGTGCGCGACGAGGCGGTCGTCGAACGGATCCGGGCCATGTTCTCGAGCCGGGGCCGGGAGATGCCCGAGTCGAACCTCCGCCAGGCCGACGTGCCCGACGGGGCGTCGGTCATCGCCCAGACCAAGGGAACAGCCCCCGGACTGATCTGCCCGGTCGGCCACAAGGTCGTCTACGCGGTGCCCGGCGTCCCCTACGAGATGTCCGACATGTTCGAACGGGCCATCGGCCCCGATCTGCAGCGACGCATGGCCGAGCAGGGGGAGCTCGAGGGGACCATCGCCAGCCGGGTCATCCGGACGTGGGGCATGAGCGAGTCGGGCCTCGGCGAGACCCTGGCCGACTACATCGTCGGACTCGACGACGAGGCAGGGGAGGGCGCCGGGACGGCGACGATCGCCTTCCTGGCCAGCGGCATCGAGGGCATCAAGGTCCGGGTCACCGTGCGCGCTGCGGACAGCACGACGGCCCGGGCACTCCTCGACCTGCACGAGGACGCCGTGCGGTCGATCCTCACCGGGGCGGCGGGCGACGTCGTCTTCGGGATCGACGACGAGGCCATCGAGGACGCCGTGGCGCGCGTCCTGACGACCGCCGGGCTGACCGTCGGCCTCGCCGAGTCGCTGACCGGCGGGCTGGCGGCGTCCCGCCTGGTGAACGTCCCCGGGGCCAGCGCCTGGTTCCGGGGGTCCGTCGTGTCCTACGCGTCGGAGGTGAAGTACGACGTGCTGGGCGTGCCCGAGGGTCCCGTGGTGTCCGAGGACGCGGCGAAGGCGATGGCCGACGGCGCCCGCCGGGTGCTGGGCGCCGACGTCGGGCTGTCGATCACCGGGGTCGCCGGTCCCGCCGAGCAGGACGGCCAGCCCCCCGGGACCGTCTTCGTGGGTCTGGCCCGGCCGGGGCACGGACCGGAGGCCTTCGCGTTCGCCGTCCCCGGTGACCGGGCGCGGGTGCGCCAGTACGCCACGATCGCCGCTCTCGACCTCCTGCGCCGGTCGCTGTCGGCGGCGGACCCGGGCTGAGCGGGCCCGGACCCGCCCGTCATCCCCTGGTGGTCGGCGGGGTCGAGCGGGCCGACGTCGAGGGCGTCGCAGGCGGCGGTGCGGCCGTGGTGGTGACCGGGATGCCCTGGGGTGCGAGCTCCTCCCACGTGGATCCCGGGTGGAGCGTGATGGGCGCGCCGTCCGTGGCGGTCAGCGTGGCCGGCTTCGTGAGGCTCGTGCGCGACCAGGTCCCGGTGATGGCCATGCCGTCGCGCAGCACGACCACCGGGCCGGACCCGGTGGCGGTCACCTCGACCTCGTGGCCGCCTTCGCTGTTCTCCAGCCACGGCCCGATGAACGTCGGCACGGTCATGACGACCACGTTGGCGGCCGACGTCTGGCTGCCGTCGAGCAGCTTGTCGCGCGTGCCGGAGTAGGACCGGAGGTAGCTGGACGTCGACGGGTTCCACGTCCACGTCACGTCGGCCTCGGTGGAGAACGGGACGTGGACGGTGAGTCCGGAGCCGGGGACGGCACCGGCCTGCGGCGCCGGGGTGAAGGTGAAGAGCGGTGCCGGGGGCGCGGTGTCGCCCGGGACCATCGCCCACACCGGCGCCGTCGCCGTGAAGGTGGAGTAGGGGGCGTACCGACCGCTCGGGTGGAGCGTGATCGACCCCATGCCGCCCTCGAGCACGTTCTTGTCCTGGATCGGCGCGTCGGCCAGGAGGCCCAGCACCGGGGTGATCCCGCCGGCGTGGACGAAGACCGGGTTGCTCAACTGCGACAGGATGGCGACGTCGGGCTGACGTGCCGAGCGGAGGTCGCCGACCAGCGCGGCCCCCTGGCACTGGAAGACGGCGACGAGCCGCGTGTACGAGCCCTCGACCGGCTCCTCGAAGACGACATCGGCCTGGTTCAGCCCGGCAGAGGGCCGGTCGTCGGTGTAGTTGCCGATCTTGGTCGCCAGCGCCGGTCGTGGCGGCACGACGCCCCCCGGCGCCGGGGTGCCGGTGAGCGGGCAGGTGGCGACGACCGCGGGCACGGTCGAGGTGGTGGCCGGCGGAGCAGCCTTCTTCGCGTTGCCGCCGGCGGCCACGATGGCCACGATGCCACCGATCAGCAGGACGCCCACGGCGCCGAGGACGTACCATTTCGTCCGCGAACCGTGCTCGCTCTGGGCCTGCAGCTCCTTGCGGGACAGGATGGCGGGGGCGCCGTCCGGGGTCCCGGGGGTGGTGGATTCGTCGTCCGGCATCAGGGTGACGCTACTGCGCCGGGGAGAGGCCTCCGGCAGGTTCGGGGATCCAACATCGAACATGCGTTCGGGTCTACAGTGGCCGTGTCGTACCGAAATGACTACCGCAGTCGCAGTCGCAGTCGAAACCGCACCGCAGGCACTCCGGGGCGAACCCACGGGGCCGAGGCTGCGGGAACCCACCGGGGGACGGGCGTCACACCCCTTCCGTACGGTCGGCCGGGTCCAGTGAACGACAGCACCGAGGAGAAGCAGACAAGACATGGAACGTGACAAGGCACTCGACATGGCCCTGGGGCAGATCGAGAAGCAGTTCGGCAAGGGATCGATCATGCGGATGGGCGAGAACCTCCA
>JADGOH010000097.1 GCA_017883025.1 Acidimicrobiales bacterium | reverse complement strand
TGGTACAGCGAGCCGCCTCAGCGGCCAGCCACCTCCAGGGTCCCGAACAGTTGACTACTCAGTTGGACCACCTCCTCTCTCTGGTCCGCTCATCGTATCGTCGGCGCGGCGCGAAACGGTTCATCCAATTCCCTGGGTTAACGGCGTGTGAACGGGACCCCGACCACCGGTGCGCTGCGGTGTCCGACGGCCACCTCCGTGTGCTCAGATGACCCCATGACCCTGATCAAGATCAATGCCATCACGGTGCCGGACGATGGAGGTGACGAACTGGCCGAGCGGTTCGCGGCCCGGGCCGGTGCGGTCGACGGACAGGACGGCTTCGAGGGATTCGAACTGCTCCGGCCCACCGACGGCCGGAACCAGTGGCTGGTGGTCACCCGCTGGCGCGACCAGTCGTCGTTCGACGCCTGGGTGCAGTCCCCGGCCTTCGCCCACGGGCACGCCGGCGCCAGCCGTCCCGCCGCCCACGGCGGACCGGTCTCGGTGGCCTCGGAGCTGTGGTCCTACGAGGTCGCCGGGGGTTCGGACGGCTGACGCCGGCGGCGCGGGCATGGCCGAAGACTCGAGTATCCCACTGGCGGCCAAACTGGGCATCCGGCCCGGTGACGTGGTGGCCCTCCTCCACCTGCCGGACGACCTGGTCCTCGACCTGCCGGCCGACGTCACCGTGCGGCGCCGGGCCGCGGGCCGGGCCGACGTCGCGGTGGACTTCGTCACCCGGGCCCCCGAGCTCGAGCGGCGGATCGACCGGCTGGGCGCCCTGATCCACCCGGCCGGTGCGCTCTGGATCGCCTGGCCGAAACGGGCGTCCGGCGTTGCGACCGACATGACGGACCACGTCGTACGGGACCTGGCCCTGCCCCGTGGACTGGTCGACAACAAGGTGTGCGCCCTCGACGACACCTGGACCGGGCTCCGGGTCGTCTGGCGTGTCGGCAACCGGTGACCACTCGCACCGGGTCAGGGCCGGAGCAGCACCTTGATGCAGTCAGGACTGCGCTGCGCCACCGCCGCATAGGCCGCCGCCGCGTCGTCGAGGGCGAACTCGTGGGTGAAGATCCCGCCGGTGCGCAGTCGGCCGTTCTGGACGAGCGGGACCAGCTCGGCCCAGGTCCGGTGCACGGGTGCCGTGGTCATCCGTAGCGTCACGCTGCGGAACAGGGTCATCAGAGCGGGCAGCGGATAGGGCTCCAGGTCGTGGACCCCGATCACCGACACCGTGCCGCCGGGGCGCACGGCGGCCAGGGCGGCGTCGAGGGTCGCGTCCTTCGCCACCGCGTCGATGACCGCGTCGGCGCCCCGCCCGCCCGTCGCCTCCAGCACCGCCTCCACCGTCGGACCGTCGACCGCCTCGGCCCCCGAGTCGACGGCCCGGGCCCGGCGCCCCTCGACCGGGTCGACGGCCAGGACCCGGCCCGCACCGAGGGCCAGGGCCGAGCGGACGGCGCACAGCCCCACCGCACCCAGCCCGAGCACCGCCACGGTCCCACCGGGCGCGCACTCCGCCCGCTGGGCGCCGGCCCACCCGGTGGACAGGTTGTCGGTCAACAGGAGCGCCGCCTCGTCGTCCATGCCCTCGGGGATGCGGAGCATCTGGAAGTCGGCGGCCGGCACCGCGACGGCGGTGGCCTGGCCGCCGGGCAGCATGCCCGACCCGAACACCTGGGGTCCGTCGACGCAGCGGACGGGGTCGCCCGTGGCACACCCGTCGCAGGCACCGCACCCGGCGACCGACGCCGTCAACACCCGGTCACCCACCTGGAACCGCCGCACGTCCGGGCCGACCTCGAGCACCGTGCCCAGGAATTCGTGGCCGACCGGGATGGCCATGCCGAGGTCGAGGTCACCGTCGTAGAAGTGCAGGTCCGATCCGCAGATGGCCGTGGCGTCGACCGACACCACGGCTCCGCCCGGCCCGGGCGGGACGGGCTCGGGCGCCTCTTCCACCCGGACCTGGCCCGCCCCCTCGATCACCACGTGCCGCACGGCTCCCCCTCACCTCGGTCGGTGGACCGACCTTGTCCTTGAGTACTGTGGCACACCGCGCCGAGGCCGGGCCGGGTCCTGCCGGCGTGCGACGGGGCCGGTCCCCGGTTGGGACGGCGACGAGCGACGAGAGGTCACGGACATGCGCAATCCCCACGCCGGCGAGCCCTTCGACACTCCGGACGCGGCAATCGCCGAGGCACTGCTCGACGTGTCGATCCCGACGCTCCTCCTGTCCCTGGTCCACCTGTCCGGAGACCCCGAACTGATCCGCGGCCGGCTCCGGCCGGCCGGGCTCTTCCTCAACGAGGTCCAGGGATACATGACCGAGGAGGACAAGGCCGAGGCGCGCACCCTCGCCCTCGAGGTGATCCGCGACTACCGGGACCGGGGTTGCCCCGAGCCCGAGCCCGTCTCTCCCGAGCTCCTCCACGAGATGATGACGTGGCTCGTCTGCGAGGAGGTGCCCGAGGAGTACGTGCCGCTCCTGATGGAGGAGATGGAGCTCGACGGCCGCGACGCCCGGCGGGTCGACCCGGTGGGTACCGACGACGAGCGCGGGGCCTTCCCGGTGGTGGTCATCGGCTGCGGGCAGTCCGGCCTGCTCGCCGGCATCCGGCTCCAGGAGGCGGGCATCCCGTTCACCATCGTCGAGAAGAACGCTGGGGTGGGCGGCACCTGGTGGGAGAACTCGTACCCCGGGGCCCGGGTCGACGTCGGCAACCACTTCTACTGCTACTCCTTCGAGCCGAGCGACCACTGGACCGAGTACTTCGCCCAGCAGCCCGAGCTCCAGCGCTACTTCCAGTCGGTCATGGACAAGCACGGCATCGG
>JADGOH010000014.1 GCA_017883025.1 Acidimicrobiales bacterium | reverse complement strand
TCTCGTGGGCGGCCGCGGACCACCGGGCGTGGGCGACGACCTCGTCGAGCCCGTCGCGGGTGGCGGCCGACAGCACGAGGTCGTCCAGGCGCGTCGCCGTCGGCACCTGACGGGCGAGGCCGCCGGGGTCGTGCCGCAGTTGACCGCGCAGCGCCGCCGCGACGTCGTCGCCGGTGAGCAGGTCACCGCGGGCCCCAGCCGCGGCCGCAGCCCGCGTCACGACTTCACGGATCCCCTTCTCACCCAAGGGGATCCGGCTCGCATATGTCGCGAGGTTGGCTCTCCCCATTCGGGCGCCGGCCGTTCGCAGGGCTGAGCGCCACGCGGCCGCGGCCTGCGTGAGGGTCGGGGCCTGGACGTCGACGGTGTGCCAGCCAGGAGGTGCCGACGCGTCGCTAGGCCCGAGGGCGAGGACGCACCCCTCCGGTGGCGTCTCGCCGGCGCGGAGGACGACGGCCGGCAGCTCGCGCCGGAGGCGGAAGAGGAGGTCGGCGAGCCCGCGGGGCCTCGAAGTCGGGGCGAGGGGCAGAGCGAGCCGCTTGGCAACGGCATCACGGAGGCTGGCCCGGTCGTCGTCGGCGACGCACCGCGCGACGACGCGACCGCCACCGGCGACGAGGTCGGCGAGCCAGTCGGCCACCGGGGCCAGCCGAGGCGTGGTCTCCGTTGTCGCGGGGCTGGCGCGCACGTTCCCCGACAGCAGGTCGGCTGCGGCCGTCGTGATGGTCAGCGGATGACCCGGCCCGGGGGCGGGGTCGAGCAGCCCGGGGCGGACGAGCGAGGAGTCCTCGTCGACGACGACGGGGACGTCGACACCCATCCGGGTCAGGGCCAACCGGACCGTGGCCGGTGTCGCCCACCTCCGGCGGCTGTCGTCATGGAGGCAGCCGAAGGCGACGGCGAGCTGCGGGTCGACGGCGGTCCACCACGCCGCAGCAAGCAGGGCCTCCTCGCCCGGTGTCAGCCCGGCCGCTGTCACAGTAGCGGCGAGGGTGCCGCATGCCGGGAGTACGTCGTGGAAAGTGCGCGGCCGGACCCTCCGTGCAGCGCAAGGGCCCACCCCCGGAACCATTCCATCCACAGGGAGACTTGGCTCCAGTGCTGACTGGCCGTCGAGGGCGCCCACACCGGCGGTGGCCCGGGCCGCGTCATCGAGGTGTTCGGCGGACCACGCCGACCGATAGGTCCGCAGGGCAGCCGTCGTTGCTCCGACGAGGACATCGCGCCAGGCGAGCAGCCGCGCGTCCCGCTCATCGGGCTCGGCGCCCAACGCCTCAATGGCCGGCTCGACCGGGGTCCGAGCGGCGGTCGTCGTCATGGCGCCACCGCCAGCGGGGTCGCGGGCCCGCTGATCGTCCCGGCCCGCAGGCTCACCGGGACTGTGCCCGTCGCCGGCAACGGGGGAACGTTCGCCTTGACGGTCGTCGGGGTAAGCACGGCATACGGGACCGAGGTGCCGCCGAAGAACACCTCGCCGTCGGCTGTCGCGTGCTGGACGGTGAGGGTGACGTCGACCCCGGCCTGGAGTGCGGCGGACGCCGACACGACGACCGGCACGAGGGTGACCATCGCGTGGCCGCTACCGGCAGGCAGGCCGTCGGCGAGGTTCGTCACGACGAGTGCGCGCTGACCGGCGACGATCGTGTCATTAGGAAGGCGGACGAGCAGGCCGTCGTCGGTGGTCGACGACGGTAGGATCCACGGGCCGGTGCTGTGCGTGTGCATGGGGTCCGGCCGGCCGTCGGTGGGGTCGTCGGGGTCGCCCGCCAGCCGTCCGAGGGTGACCCTCCGGGCGTCGGTGAGGCCGCGGACGCGGATGGCCATCGGTTCGTCGAAGAACACCGTCGAGGGAGCGATCGCGGCCACGACCGGCATGACGGCCGGCGCGACGCCGACGCGACGCACCTGGACCGGCGGCCCGGCGACGAAAGCCGTCTGCGGGGGCACGGTCACGAGGCTCACGGCATACCCGACGGAAAGCCGCAGGGCGTGCGAGCCGGTGTTCCAGAGCGCCGTCATCGTCTCGATGGCGAGCGGGTCGGGGCTGATGCGCAAGGGCTCGATCATCCCGACGAGGGCCGTCGCGACGTCGACCACCGACCGGTCCGGCCCGGTCGCGACGGGGGTGTCGATGCCGAAGATCCCGTTGTCGTGCAACGCCGACATGACCGCGGAGAGGCCGGCGTGGACAACGTCGTCCTCTCCGCCGTCGGCGCTGAGCTCGCCTGGGTCGGTGGAGAGCAGGTAGCGCAGGGTGAGGGCGAGGGGTGGGTGACCGCGGCGGGTGCGCCAGCCGCTCACGGGTGACTCCATGTTCACGTATGCCGCGGACGGCTCGATCCGGTAGAGGAACCAGTTGAGCCGGGCACCGCCGACCGGCCGGTCGAGCGGTCCCACACTCACTCCGACCGGGCTGGCGAGACCTTTCATGGCCTCGGTCGTGACGACGCGCAGGACCTCGTCGACCCCGGCGATGACGGGCGGACCTGGCATGAACAGGCTCACCAGCCGCCTCCCCGCCGGGCCGTGAGACCGGCCGCCACGATCCGACAACCGGCGAACGGATCCGCCTGTGCCGCAGGCGAATCCACGTGCACCTCGATCCGCCCGATGGCGACGGGAGGCGCTGATGGGGTGGGCGCCGGGGTATCGGTGCGATCGGGTCGTTCGGGGGCCGACCGGCTCACCCGGGTGACCTGCGAGTCCGGCTGGTCGATCCCCATCGGTACCGGCTCTCGGGTGCCGACGACCGGCCCGTGCCCAGGTGGGTCCCCTGGCTCGACCGCCGACTGCGCCGCCGCGGCGGCGAGTGGTGTCACGGCGGCGCCAGGCGTGGACGTCAGGGAAGCAACTGGTCCGGGGAAAGACTCTGTGGGAGGCAACTGCGCGGGCGGTGCCGTTCGAGCCTCCGCCGGGGCCGCGCTGTGCTCCTCCTCCATGGCCACCACGTCCGGAGCAGGCGGCCAGATCACCGTTCCGGTCGGGCTGGGCGACGGATCGGCGAGGGCCACAGCCTCGCCGGGTACGGAAACGGCAGCGGGGATTTGCTGGGTGGCGACCACCCGCGGCACCGACGACGGCGCCGCCGGTCCTCCATCGGTCGGCGGGTCGAGGAAGGCCGCGCGGACAACGGGCCGGGACTCACCGGCATACCCGCTCGGCACGGCCACCGGCGGAAGTGCCGCCCGGGCGAGGACCCGGGCCAAGGCACCGGTCGTCGGACCGGCCTCGGGCCCGGGTGCGGGAGTCGGGCCCATCAGGCCACCCCGGAGACGAGGGCCGCGAGCCGCTGGCGGCGCTGGTCAGGCAACGCCTCGATGGTCGGCAGGTCCCACCCGTACGTCGAGGCGAGCAGGTGCACCTCCCGGTCGAACTCGGCGCACACGACGGCCAGCCCGCGGAGCACCATCGCGACGACGTCGGCATCGACGG
>JADGOH010000013.1 GCA_017883025.1 Acidimicrobiales bacterium | reverse complement strand
GACGCCACGGGCCGCATCGTGGCCCCGGGCATCATCGACCCGCACACCCACTACGACCCCCAGATCACCTGGGACCCCTACGCCACGGCGTCGTGCTTCCACGGGGTCACGACCGTGCTCGCGGGCAACTGCGGGTTCTCGGTGGCGCCGACGAGGCCGGCCGACCGCCGGTTCTTCGCCGGGCTGTTCGCCAAGGTCGAGGGCATGGCCCCGGCCGCCCTCGACGGCATCAACTGGGGATTCGAGTCCTTCCCCGAATTCCTGGCCGACCGGGCCGGGAAGCTCGGGGTGAACATGGCCTGCTACGTGGGCCACTGCAACCTCCGGCGCTGGGTGATGGGGCCGGAGGGCTCCGCCCGCGCCGCCACGCCGTCCGAGGTGCTCGAGATGGGCGAGCTGCTCCGTTCGGCGATGGATGCCGGAGCGGCGGGGTTCTCGTCGACCCATGCGTCCACCCACAACGACGGTGACAACCACCCGGTGCCGAGCCGGTTCGCCGAGCCCGACGAGCTCCTGGCCCTGGCCGACGAACTCGGTCGGACCGACAGGGGCACCATCACCTACCTCCCGCGCAGCGCGGTGGGAGGGCTCGACGCCGAGGACATGGACCTGCTGATCGAGTTGGGACGGGTGAGTCGCCTGCCGGTGATCATCCAGGGCCTCGGCGGCCGAAACAAGGTCGACGCCCCCGGCGCCGGGTGGGACGTGGCCCTCGAGTTCCTGGCCAGGGCCGAGGCGGCCGGCTCGGCCGTCTACTCACTCCTGCTGGCCCGGCCGTTCGACCGCCCCTTCACCCTCGCCGACGGGACCACGCTGTACGAAGGCGTGCCCGCCTGGGACAAGGTGGTGGCGCCGTTCGTCGACGACCGACGGGCCAAGCTCGAGGACCCAGCGGTGCGCGACGCCATGCGTGGTGCGGTGGAGGAGCCGAACCGTGACCCCGACCGCGGGTCGACCCTGCCCCCGCCCCACTGGGACGTCCTGTTCGTGGGCTCGGTGGGCGACCCCGCCCTCGACCGCTACGTGGGACGGTCGATCGCCGACATCGCCGCCGGGGAGGGCAAGGCGCCGGCCGATGCCATGCTCGACCTCGCCCTGGCCGACGGCCTCGCAACCCAGTTCCGCTGGGTCACCGAGACCGGGGAGTGGATGGACGCCGTCCGCCAAGCCCAGCACTGCCCCAACATGATCACCGGCACCTCCGACGGCGGCGCCCACCTGTCCCGGGACGACGGCTCCGACTACAGCACCTACTTCCTGCGCCGGTGGGTGCTCGACCTCGGCGAGTGGACGCTCGAGCAGGGCGTCCGCCAGCTGACCTCGGTGCCGGCCAACCTCCTCGGGTTCCGCGACCGGGGACTCGTCCAGCCCGGTAACTTCGCCGACCTCATGATCTTCGACCCCGAGGAGATCCGGCGCCCCGGCCGCAAGGAGCGGGTGCACGACCTGCCGGGTGACTCGGCCCGGTTCCAGGCCTACCCGAACGGCATCCACGCCACCATCGTCAACGGGGTCCCCATCGTCCTCGACGGCAAGCTCACCGGCCGCCTACCCGGCCAGGTGGTGTCGCCGGCGTGATCCCACCGCCGTGACCAGCGACTCCCGCCCGCATCCGACCGACACCGACACAAGTACCGACACCGACCCAACGAGCACATGAAGGAGCACAGCATGGAATTCGGGATCTTCCTCCAGGGCTACCTCCCCGGGCAGAAGGCGCACGACAGCGATGCCGAGCACGCGGCACTCACGAAGGAGATGGAGCTCGCCCAGGCCGCCGACCGCAACGGCTTCAAGTTCGTGTGGCTCACCGAGCACCACGGCCTGACCGAGTACTCCCACATGGCCGCCAACGACGTCCACGCCGGGTACCTGGCGGCCTCCACGGAGCGGATCCACATCGGGGCCGGGATCTTCAACATCTCCCCGAGGGTGAATCACCCGGTGCGCACGGCCGAGAAGGTCGCCACCCTCGACCACCTGACCAACCGCCGGTTCGAGTTCGGTACCGGGCGGGGCGCAGGCAGCCACGAGATCGCCACCCTCAACATCCACGACAAGGAATCGACCCGGGACGACTACGACGACGTCATCCGCGAGATCGTCCGCATCTGGGAGCAGAAGGACTACACGTACCACGGCACCCACTGGGACATGGACATCCCGCACAACGTGCTGCCCAAGCCGTGGGCGCCCGGCCACCCGCCGTTCTGGTTGGCCGTCGGCTCGCCGGCCACGTGGGAGAAGGCGGGCCGGCTCGGCCAGGGTGCGCTGGGCTTCACCTTCGCCTCGGTGCACGACGTGGCGCCATGGATCGAGGCCTACAAGAAGGGCATCGGCGAGTGCACCGACCCGGTGGGCGAATTCGTGAACGACAACGTCATGATCACCACCGCAGTCCGCTGCTCCACGGACCGCACGCTCGCCCGGTTCCAGGCGTGCCGCGAGGGCAACGGCTACCTGCCGTCGATGGTGTCGCTCTACCACGACACCATGCCCGGGCCCGGCGGGTCGCGGTGGCCGAAGGCGCCGCGGGCGCCCCGAGAGGACCAGCTCGACGGTCTGATCGACGGCGGCTACCTGCTGTGCGGCTCCCCCGAGGAGGTGTGCGAGCAGCTGCAGCCGTTCGTCGACTACGGGGCCAGCCAGGTCGCCTTCGGCCTCCCGGGTGATGCCACCTCCTACGAGGAGGCCATCGAGACCGTCGAGACCTTCGGGAAGTACGTGATCCCCGAGTTCGACAAGGACCCGGTGGTCTCGACCGACCACTACCGGTCCCAGGCCAAGCCGAAGTTCCCGACGTTCAATCGGGAGCCCCTCCGGATCACGACGCTGTACGACCCCGCGCCAGACAGGACGGTCCCGGGCGTCGCGTGCACCGGGGCGATGGACCTGCCTCACCGGAGGGTCTTGTGGAGGCGCCCCGGCCCGACCGGTGGCGCGCCGCCTTCCGGCCGGGGCCCGTGATCCCGCCCCTCAGAGCCAGCGGCGCCGTTTGAAGATGCCGTAGAGCATGGTCGACGTCGCCAACATGAGCGTGAGCGCGGCCGGGTAGCCGTAGTACCAGTGGAGTTCGGGCATCCGGTCGAAGTTCATTCCGTAGACGGTCCCGACGAGTGTCGGGGCGAACAGGATGGCGGCCCAGGCGGAGATCTTCTTGACTTCCTCGTTCTGGGCCAGGCTCGCCTCGGTCAGCGTGCGCATCTCTTCGTTCTGCTGCTGACCGATGAGCGTGGTCTGGACCGTCAGTGCGTTCTGCAGGAGGGATCGGAAGGCATCGGCCCGGTCCACGATCCGGATCGCGTGGTCGTTCACGTCACGCAGGCGCCGTCGCAGTTCGAGCTCGACGTCGTACTTGTCGAACCCGTCCTCGAGGGACGAGAGCACCTCGAGCAGCGGATGGGTCGCCCGCTGGAAGCCGATCACTTCCCGGGACAACTCGTAGATGCGCCGGGACACCTGCGGGTCTCCCTTGAAGAGCTGGTCCTCGATCTCGTCGATGTCGTTCTCCAGGCCGGCGACGACGGGCGCGTACTCGTCGACCACCTGATCGACGATTGCATAGAGCACCGCCTCGGGCCCGAGGCGCAGCAGCTCGGGTGCATGCTCGAGTCGCGCCCGGACCTGGCCGAGGTCGGGCGTCTCCGCCTGACGGATCGTGACCACGAAGTCGGCGCCCGTGAACACGTGGAGCTCCCCGAACTCCACCTGTTCGGTGCTGTCGATGTAGCGCGCCGGCCGCAGGACCGTGAAGAGGGTCGTGCCGTAGCGCTCGAGCTTCGGTCGCTGGTGGGCGGCGATCGCGTCCTCGACGGCGAGCTCGTGGAGGCCGAACTCCCTGGCGACCGACCGGATCTCCTCGGGGTCGGGCCGGTAGAGGCCGATCCAGGCCATGCCCCCGGTCTCGCGCAGCAGCTCGTAGGTCGCATCGAGGCTGTCGGGATCCGGGCCCCGGAGCCCATCGACGTAGACGGCGTTGTTGACCAGCACGTTCGCATCCTCGCAGCTCTGGCCGGTGCCGAGCGCCGCGACGCATGGTACCGGCATCACCGCCCGTGCCCCCGGAACGACCGACTGCCGTCCCCGGCGAAGCCGTGCGTCCCGGGCGGAGCGGGCCTCAGACCGTGACGAAGGCGGCGTGGAACCCGTAGGGCACCCGGACCGGCAGGTGCACCTCGGCCACCGGCCCACGGGCGACGTGCTGGGCGTCGAGCACCACCAGGTCCGAGCGGTCGGTGACGGCGTCGTACACGAAGGCCAGCACCCAGCCCTCGCCCTCGCCCGGGCCGCCCGGGACGAACAGCCACTCGCCGCTGGTGCGGGTCGGACCAGGGACCCACCGGTCCAGCCTCCCGGTGACCATGTCGATGTGCTGGCACCCCGAGAACGCCACCTCGCCGGGCCTGGACGTGATCTCCGACAGCCAGGCGTGCCGCCATGCGCCGCCCCGGTGGCGGGCGTCGATGGTGGGCAGGTCGGCGGGCGGCACGTCGACGATCTCGTCGGCGAAGGTGAGGCGCGACCCCGAGGTTCCGATCGTCCACCGGTGCCGGGTGGAGGCGCTGGCCAGGGTGGCCGGTCCGAACGTCGAGTCGAGCCGGCACACGTCGAGCACCACGTGGCCACCCCGTCGGACGGCGTTGATCGTGTGGTACACGTAACACGGCTCGATGTCGACCCACCGGATCGCGCTGGTCGGGCCGCCGAGCGGCATGACCCCGATCCGGGCCCCAGCCGCCGGGGTCCAGCGGTAGGGTACGGCGCCCGACGCCGGGTCCGACACCATGCGCACCGCGCCCTGCATGTCGAACAGCACCGGCAGGTCCATGAAGACCACGTCCGACCCGGTGATGGCGAAGTCGTGCATCATCACCGAACGGGGCAGGGCGACGGGCTGGTTGCTCAGCAGGGTGCCGTCGGGGGCATGCACCCGGTACTCGAGGAATGGCTCGGTGAAGCCGTAGCCGAACGAATGCATACGGCCGGTGGCCGGGTCGATCTTCGGGTGGGCTGTCATGTTGCCGTTGCCACCGCCGTCGGCCAGGGAGGGCCCGACGGTGGACAGGTCGGCCGGGTCCAGCGCGTAGGGGACGCCGACCTCGCCGAGGGCGAGCATCCTCCCGCCGAAGGACACCACTGACACGTTGGCCAGGGTGGCGGTCCCGCCCGGCGCCCCGGACGCCCCCAGCCCGCCGCCGTGGTCGTAGAGGCCGGTGCGAACCCACCGGTTGCGGTACCACGTGGCACCACCAGCCTCGAGGCGCACCCCGTGGACCATGCCGTCGCCGAGGAACCAGTGGGGCGATGCCCCCTGGAGCGGGTTCGACCCGTTACGGACGTAGAGGCCGGTGAGCTCGGTCGGCAACGCTCCCGTCACGGACAGGCTCGTGGCCGTCGTCTCGGTGCGGACGGGGCCGAAGTTGCCCTCGAGCCACCACCGGGACGATCCCGTGTCGGGGGGTGCGGTAGTCGGTGGCGACGCCGGCCCAGTCGTCGAGGTCGCCGACGACGAGCCGCATGCGGCCAGCACGGCGCCACCGGTGGCGCTCAGCGCACCGAGCGCGAGGCCTCCCAGTGCCCCCTGACGCAGCAGGTCACGCCTGCTGATCCGTGCTCCGTCCCCCATCGGTCAGCAGTGTTGCACGGATCCCCAAGAGGGGACGCTCGCGTGAAACGGGCCACGCCCCGGGCGCCTCCCCGGCTTCAGTCCGGTGACCGTCAGGCCGATGGACCGCCTGAGGAGCAATGCCGAACCGCGCCGTGGAGGCCCGATGACGAACCCCCCGAGGGCCCGGTCCTGGCGCGGCCCGGGCGGCCCGGGCGTGCTGGTCCTCCTGCTGTCCCTGCCCCCCGTCGTCGGGGTCACCGCCTCCACCGCCTCCGCGGCCCCCGCCACGTTGACCGCCGCCTGCGCCCACCGGACCGTGCCGCCCGGGATCCTCGGTGTGGTGCCGGCGCGGGCACCGTCCGGATGCGCCGTCGGCCACGCCGCCGCTACCCGTGTGCTCCAACCCGTCTACGGCGGCGGCAACCCGCCGCTCGTGTACCACGGCGGCGCGGTCGTGGGCACCCCCGCGACCACCGGGGAGAACACCGTCCACGCCGTGTTCTGGGCTCCGCCCGGCTACAGCTTCCCGGGCACCTACGAGGCGGGAATCGACAGGTACCTGGCCGACGTGGCCGCCGCCAGCGGCTCGGCCTCCAACGTCTACGCCGTCGGCACCCAGTACACCGACGGTCACGTGGCCGGCTCGCCCCACGTCCGCTATGCCGTCCACGTGGGCACGGCGGTCGACGCCGCCGACCCGTATCCGACGAGTGGCGGCTGCAGTCCGGACACCGGACACGGCGAGGGCTACGCGCGGTGCCTCACCGACGCCCAGATGCACACCGAGCTGGACCACGTGCTGACCGCGCACGGTCTCCCCAGCGGCCTCGGTACCGTCTTCCTGCTGATCTTCCCCCCGAACGTCGAGACCTGCACCGGCACCGGGAACGGGCGGGCCGGCGGTGCGTGCTCGGACACCGCCTACCCCGGGTTCTGCGGGTACCACAGCGCGTACTGGACGCACTCCGCCTACGCGCTCTACGCCGACATCCCGTACCCGACGGCTTTCGGGGCCACCTGCCTCGGCAGCGACGCCCCCAGCGGTTCGCTGGCGCTCGACTCGACGCTCACCACGATCAGCCACGAGCACAACGAAACGATCACCGACCCGTACGGTGGCGGCTGGATCGACAGCCTCGGCAACGAGAACGGCGACGAGTGCGCCTGGAACTTCGGGACCGCCCTGGGCGGCGGGCCGGGCGCCCGGTGGAACCAGGTCATCAACAACCACCACTACGAGCTCCAGCAGGAGTTCTCCAACGAGGACTATGCGCTGGACGCGGCCGCCGGATGCGCGCTGACCCAGTCCGTGCCGACGGCGTCCCTCGTCGTCACCACCACCCACCCGACGACCGGGGCACCGGTGGGCTTCGACGGCCGGGCGTCGTCCGTGGCCAATGTCCCCCACGGGATCACCGACTGGGCATGGGCGTTCGGGGACGCGGGACCCGTCGTGCACGGCGCCACACCCACCCACGCCTACCCGGTCAGCGGCACCTACGCGGTGTCGCTGACGGTGACCGACACCGACGGGTTCACGGCCACGACCACCCGGCTGGTGGCGGTGGGAACCACACCGGGCCCGCAGTCGACCGCCAGCGGCTACTGGCTGGTCGGGGCGGACGGCGGGATCTTCTCCTTCGGGTCGGCCGGGTTCTACGGCTCGACCGGCAAGCTCCGGCTGCAGCGGCCGGTGGTGGGCATCTCGCCGACCGCGGACCGTCTGGGTTACTGGCTGGTCGGCTCGGACGGCGGCGTGTTCGCCTTCGGTGACTCCGGGTACTACGGCTCGCTCCCCGGCATGGGCTTCTCGCCGGCGGGTTCCGACGGAACCGTCCGCCTGGCGGCGCCGATCGTCGCCATGGTGCCCTCCGTCAACGACGCCGGCTACTTCATGGTGGCCGCCGACGGCGGCGTCTTCGCCTTCGGCGACGCCCGCTACGCCGGCTCGTGCCCGGGGATCGGCGGCTGCAGCGGCACAGCGGTGGCGGTCATGCCCGATGCCACCGGGAACGGCTACTGGTTGGTCACGGCCACCGGCAACGTCTACACCTTCGGCGACGCCCAGGCGCTGGGGTCGCCGCCGCGGCGCACCGCGCCCGTCACCTCGGCGGTCCGGACGCCCGACGGCGGCGGCTACTGGGTGTTGTTCGCCGACGGGACGCTCGCCGCCTCCGGTGACGCCGGTCGCTACGGCGACCCGACGGGCGCCCTCGGCACCGGCACCGCCACCGCCGTCTTCACCACGGCGGACGGCGCCGGCTACTGGGTCGCCTCGGCGGCGGGCGGCGTCTACCCCTACGGCGACGCCACGGCCGACGGCAGCATGGCCGGGGCCCGCCTCAACGCCCCCATCGTCGCCGCGTCGGGCTGGTAGCCCCGGGCCCTCCGGTGACGCCGGGCGTCAGTCGCGCCGCCGGGGCTCCGAGTGGTCCCAGTCGGCCAGCAGGGTCCGCAGCGCGGTCAGGAGGATGAGCGGCTGGTCGAGCATGGCGTGGTGACCGGCCTCGGGCAGCTCGAGCACGGGTGTCACCCGGCCGAGTTCGTCGTACATGAACCGGCCGATGTCCCGCGTCACCAGCCCGTGCTCGGACCGCAACAACGCAAACCGGCACTGCACCCGCGACAGGTAGGGGAGAGCGACGCTCCGCATCCCCCCGCCGAACTGGGCGAAGACGTCCCGGTCGAACTTCCACTGGTAGCCGCCCTCGGTCGGCCGCATCGACCGGTGGGCGACGTGGTCCATCACGTAGTCGAGGTAGTGGTCCTGGGCGGGAACCGTGCGGAAGTGGGCGAACGCGTCCTCGAGGGTCGGGTAGACCCGGGGGCGCCCGAACGCCTCCTTCAGCCGGTACGAGGCGATCTCGGGGTCGGGCTCGGTGACCGGCGAGTCGCAGACGATGGCGCCGCTGACCCGGTCGCCGTGGCGGGCGGCGGTTCCGATGGTCACGAAGCCGCCCATCGAGTGGCCGACGACCACCGGCGGCCCGGCGATGTCGCCGGCCCCGGCCACGGCCATCACCTCGTCGGTCCACCGCTCCAGCGAGTACGACGTCCGGTGGCCGCTGTCCCCGTGCCCGGACAGGTCGACGCACACGACCCGGAACTCGTCGCTGAACGTGGCGGCCACGTGGGTCCACCAGTGGGCGTGCGCCCCGCCACCGTGGACGAACACCAGGCCGCGGGTGCCAGGTCGTCCGAACGTCAGGGCGTGGATCGGACAGCCGTCGACGTCGACCACGAGGTCGCCGCGGGGGACGGCCAGTGCGCGGACGAACCATGACGGGGCATCGGCGAGCGGGACGTAGTCCGGGGGTGCGTAGTCCGGGGGTGCGTCGGTCACGGGTGGTGCTCCCTGATGGCCTCGGTCACGTCATGCTCGAGGGGTTCGCCCGCCAGGTAGCGGTCGAGGTTGGCGTCGAACAGGTCGGCCTGGCGCCCGAACCGGCCGAAGCCGCCCGCCGCGTTGTGCGGGGTCACCCGGACCTTCGGATGGGTCCAGAACGGGTGGTCGGGAGGCAGGGGTTCGGTGGTGAAGACGTCGAGGGCGGCCGCTACCGGGGTCCCCGTGTCGAGGGCCTCCAGCAGCGCCTGCTCGTCGATGAGCGACCCGCGGCCCACGTTGACCAACATGCTGTGCGGCTTCATCGCGGCGAGGAACCCGGCGTCGACGAGGCTGTGGGTGGACGGGCTGGCCGGTGCCGACAGGACGACCACGTCGGCCTCGCCGACGACGTCGTACAGCTGGTCCGGGGTCACGGTGCGGTCGGCCGGGTCGTCGGGCGACGGCGTGCGCCGACAGCCGATCACGTGGGCGCCGAGTGCCCGGGCCCGGACGGCGACCGCGCTCCCGATGTGGCCGAGGCCGACCACCAGCCAGGTGGTGCCCGACACCTCACGCCAGTCGTGGATGCGCCACGTGAACTCGTCCTGCTGGCGTCGCCAGACCTCCGCACCCTGGAACTCGTCGAGCACGGAGCGCAGCACGAACTCGGCGATGGGGAGGCTGTTCACGTGGGCGTTGCACACCCGGACACCGTGGTGGGCCATCAGTCGAAAGGGCTCACTGTCGTAGCCGGCGGCCGGAGACTGGAACCATCGCAGCGAAGGGCACTCGACCAGGAACCGGAAGTAGGCGGCGACCGGCGCGCCCTGGCGGAACAGGTCGGACGTGCCCCAGGCGACTTCGGGCCGGGCCTCGGGCCACGGCACCACTGCGCCGGACCCGTCGAGCAGGGTGCCGTCGGCCTCCATGGTCAGCCACTCGAGGCAGGGACGGGCCAGCCGCTCGCCGAACGTGCCGTGGGCGACCGAGGTGCAGAGGATGAGCATGGCCTGCTCATCTTGCCAGGGACCTGGCACCGGGTCGGGGGGCGTTCCGGTGTGCGGGACGGGCACCGACCGGTGGTGGTAGCAAGGAGCCGTGATCGCAACCGAACGCCACGGCCCCGTCGCCCTCGTCGTCCTCGACCGCCCCGAGGCCCGCAACGCCCTGACGGCGGCCATGATCGGGTCGCTGGCGACCGCCCTGGCCGACGCCGACGCCGACCCGGACGTGGCCGCTGTCGTGCTGACCGGCCGGGACCCGGCCTTCTGCGCCGGGCTCGACTTGAAGGACCTCGCCCGCACGTACCAGGACGTGGCCGGGTCCCCGGGCGGCGACAGGGGCGCCGAGGGTCCCCGGATCCGTCGCGGTCTGACACCGGACACCACGAAGCCGCGCATCGGCGCCGTCAACGGGCCGGCGGTCACCGGCGGGCTCGAGCTCGCCCTCGGCTGCGACTTCCTCATCGCCTCGGAACGGGCGACCTTCGCCGACACCCATGCCCGGGTCGGGGTCATGCCGGCCGGGGGCATGACGATCCGCCTCCCGCAGCTCATCGGCGTCAACCGTGCCCGCCAGATGTCGCTGACCGGGAACTTCGTCGACGCGGCGACCGCATGCGCCTGGGGCCTGGTGAACGAGGTCGTCCCGCACGGCGAGCTCCTGCCCCGCTCGCTGGAGCTGGCCGGCGCCATCGCCGAGTCCGACCCGGCTGCCGTCGCCGAGCTGCGGGCCATGTACGAGGCGCTCGCCCACCGGGGGGACGAGGAGTCCTACCGCGACGAGGCCCGGTGGTCGCGCCGTTGGATGACGGAGCGGTTCGACGCTGCGGCGTTCGAGACCCGCCGTGACGGGATCATCGAGCGGGGGTCGACCCAGCAGGGATGACCGGGGACGCGGTTCAGTCGGGCTCGATGCCGGCACCCTTCAGCATCCGGCGCAGGTCCACGACCATCTGGGTGTCGATGTCCGGGCCCCGTGGGGTGTCGAACGTCTGGGTCTCGGGGCCGAGGGTGATCTTGTACCGGCCCTCCTTGGCCTCGTCGACCTCGGCCACGGCCTGGAGCAGCGACAGGACGTCGTGCCACTGGATGTTGTGGCTGGTGGGGTGGGTGAAGAGCTTGTCCACCGTCTTGCGGTGGTGGGCGTCGAGCTTGATCCCGTCGGTCATTGCTGCCTCCATCGTGTCGGCTGTGTGCCGGAGCCCCATCGTAGGGGAGCGGGTGAGGGCCGCTCGATCGACCGCCCCGACCACCCCGGGCGCCGGCGGGTCCGTCGTGCGAACATGGCGCCCATGACCGACTCCTCCGCCTCCGACACCGCCGCGACCAACAAGGCCCGCGTCCAGGAGTTCTGGGCCACGCTGTACGCCCGGGACTGGGACGGCATCGCCTCGTTCTTCGGCCCCGACTGTGAGTACACCGACGTGCCCTCCCCGGCCGACGACGTGGCCCGGGGTCCCGACCAGGTGGTGGCCCGGCTCAAGCTCGGCCTCGAGAAGATCTCCGGCTACGAGCACCAACTGCGCCTGATGGTCGCCGAGGGTGACACCGTGGTCACCGAGCACGCCGAGACCTGGCGTTGGCACACCGGCGAGGAGGTCACCCTGCCCTTCGTGTCCGTCCAAGAGCTGAGCGGAGGCACCATCGTCCGGTGGTGGGACTACTGGGACCTGTCGACGCTCATGAACTCGGCGCCGGCATGGTGGATCGAGTACATCGCCCAGGGCTACGTCTGAGCGGAGCATCCCGGGCCGGGGTCGTCGGCGTCAGAGGACGACGACGGAACGCAGCACCTCGCCCCGCTCCATTCGGTGGAACGCCTCCTCGACGTCCTCGAGCCCGATGGTCTCGCTGACGAAACGGTCGAGGTCGAGCCGTCCCTGCAGGTAGAGGTCGACCAGCATCGGGAAGTCCCGGCTCGGCAGGCAGTCCCCGTACCAGGACGGCTGCAGCCGACCCCCCCGGCCGAAGAAGTCGATCATCGGGAGGTCGATGCGCATGTCCGGCGTCGGCACCCCGACCTGCACCACGGTGCCGGCCAGGTCCCGTGCGTAGAACGCCTGCTCCAGGACCGTCGGCTTGCCGACTGCCTCGATGCAGACGTCGGCGCCGTTCCCGCCTGTGAGCGCCTGCACGGCCGCCACCACGTCCCCCGAGGAGGCGTCCACCACGTCGGTGGCCCCGAACTGCCGGGCGAGCTCGAGCTTGCGGGGGTCGAGGTCCACGGCGATCACCGTGGACGCCCCGGCCAGCACGGCGCCGGCCACCGCCGCGCAGCCCACGCCGCCGCACCCGAACACGGCGACGGAGTCGCCGGGGCCGACCTCGCCGGTCAGCATCGCCGAACCGAGCCCTGCCATCACCCCGCAGCCGAGCAGGCCCACGGCCTCCGGACGGGCCGCGGGATCCACCTTGGTGCACTGTCCGGCGGCGACGAGGGTCTTGTCGGCGAAGGCGCCGATCCCGAGCGCGGGGGAGAGTGGCGTCCCGTCGAGCAACGTCATCCGCTGGGTCGCGTTGTGGGTGGCGAAGCAGTACTGCGGGCGGCCCCGTCGGCACGAGCGGCAATTGCCGCAGACGGCCCGCCAGTTGAGGACGACGAAGTCGCCGGGGCCGACCACGGTGACGTCGGGCCCGACGGCCTCCACCACGCCGGCGGCCTCGTGGCCGAGCAGGAACGGGAACTCGTCATTGATGCCGCCCTCCCGGTAGTGGAGGTCGGTGTGGCACACCCCGCACGCCTGGACCTGCACGACGGCCTCACCCGGGCCCGGGTCGGGGACCACGATGGTCACCACGCGGACGGGCTCGCCCACGGCCGTCGCCACCACACCTCGGACCTCCGATGCCATGAGCCGCTCCTGTCTGTTGCCCGGTCGGACCGGCCACAGTGTGGCACGCCGGACCGGCGGGACTGCCGATCGCCCCAGCATCCGTGCGCCGGCGGACGTGGCCCCACGGCGTCCCCCTGGGACGGTCGCACACCCTGCTGGTACCGTGACGCAACGGGATGCGGGCGGGACGCCCACTGGCGGGCCGGAACCCCGGTCCCGCGCCGGTCGGACAGGGAGCGAACTTCGTGGCTGAGGACGGCAGTGGTGCCGAGGTGACCGACGGCCAGAGCGACAACCGGCGCGACGAGATGCTCCGCTCCGCCCTCGAGGTGATCGCCGAGCGTGGATTCGCCGACACCCGGATCGCCGACGTGGCCGAACGGGCCGGCACCAGCCCGGCCCTGGTCATCTACTACTTCCAGACCAAGGACAACCTGCTGACCGAGGCCGTCCGCCTCGCCGAGGACCTCTGGTACGACTACGGCTACCGGCGCATGAGTGCCGTCACCGGGGCGGCGGCCCGCCTCCAGGAGCTGATCACAACCACCTTCACCCCTCCGTCCGAGGTGGGCTTCCCCGACCTGGGAGCGCTGTGGGTCGACCTGTGGGCCCGCTCCCTCCGCCACGCCGAGGTGGCGCGGGTGCGCGAGGAGTTCGACTCCCGATGGCGCCGGATCATCGCCGACGCCGTGGTCGAGGGTCAGGCCGCGGGCGAGTTCGCCCCTGTCGACCCGGGCGAGTTCGCCACGGCGCTGTCGGCCCTGCTCGACGGGCTCGCCGTACAGCTGGCGCTGGGCGACCCGGCGCTCGACCCCTCGTCCGCCGTCCGCATCACCATGGGCTTCGCCGCAGGCCGACTCGGCTTCAGCTGGGCACCTGCCCAGCCCGTGGAGGCCTGACCGGCTCACGGCGCAGGGCCGTCCCGGGTGGGGACCGGTCAGGCGGTGGTGGCCAGGATGTCGGCGATGAGCTCGAGGGTGGTGTCCGGGTGCAGGAGCGCCAGGCGGCCCACCGGCTCGCCCTCCCATGTGGTGTGCATCACGAAGCCCATCTGCTCGGCCAGGAGCCGGTCGGACCACGCCTCGTAGTCCGCCTTGTCCCATCCGGTGCGCGTGAACAGCACCACGGACAGCTCGGGCCGCCGGATGAGCTCGAGGTGCGGCGTGGCCTCGATGAGGTCGGCCACCTCCTGGGTGACCTCGAGCACCGTCTCGACCGCGTCGCGGTAGGCGTCGGTCCCGTTGACGGCGAGCGAGAACCACAGGGGCATGCCCCGGGCCCGGCGGGTGAGGTGGTAGGCGTAGTCGCTCGGGTTCCACTCCTCGGGGGCGTCAGTGTGGAGGACCTCGAGATAGGAGGCGTCCTGGGAGTGCACGGCCTTGGCCAGCCGCGGCTCCCGGTACAGCAGTGCGGCGCAGTCGAACGGGGCGAAGAGCCACTTGTGGGGGTCGACCACGAACGAGTCGACCCGCTCGATCCCGCGGAACCGCTCGCGCACCGACGGGGCGAACAGCGCGGCCGCTCCGTAGGCGCCGTCGACGTGGAACCAGAGCTTGCGTTCCTCGGCCACGTCGGCCACACCCTCGAGGTCGTCGATGATCCCGGCGTTGGTGGTCCCGCCCGTCGCCACCACGGCGATGACATCGTCGCCGCGGGAGTGCGTGGCCAGCGCGACCCGCAGCGCGTGGCCGGTCAGGCGGTGGTCCTCGACCGGGACCAGGAGCGCCTCGACGCCGAGCACGTGGAGGGCCTTGCCCACCGAGGAGTGGGCCTCCTCGCTGATGGCCACCACCGGATGCTCGGGCAGGAGGTCGCCCATGCGATAGGCGGCGGTGTCCCGACCGACCATCAGGCCGGACAGGTTGCCGGCCGAGCCGCCGGCCACGAAGCAACCCCCCGCCCCCTCCGGCAGGCCCGCCATGTCGGCCAGCACCCGGAGCGCCTGGTTCTCGGCGGCGACGGGCCCTGCCGCCTCGATCCACGAGGTCCCGTGGAGCGACGAGCACGCGACCACCATGTCGAACAGGAGGGAGGCCTTGGTGGGCGCGGCTGGAATGAACGCCAGGAACTTCGGGCTGTCGCATGACACCACCGCGGTGGCCAGGGTCTTGTCGAAGAGCTCCATGACCACGGCCGGGTCGACCCCGCCCTCGGTCATGAGCCCTTCCAGGCTGGCGACCAGCGACTCGTTGACGGCGCCCCCGTAGTCCAGCGGGACAGGGTCGAGGGAGAGGCGCCACCTGCAGTAGTCGAAGATGAGGTCGGTCAGCTTCTCGTCATAGACGAACATCGGGTTGCGCATGGGGATCCGTTCTGGTGGCGTCCGCCCTCAATGATCGCAGACGGCCGTCGGCGATCCCGGCAGCAACCCCTGGCGTCGAGCCGCCTGACGTGCCGGGTCAGCCCGCTGGGCGCGCCTGGTCATCCCGCCAGGTGGTGGACCGACACGGCGTACTCGCCGGCCGGATCGAACGCGTCGCCGTCCCAGGTCGACCAGCGCGCCTCCGGTTCCAGACCGGCGGCACGGCAGTCCTCGTCGTACTGCGCCACGGTGTAGCCCCGTCCCAGTTGGAAGCCGGCCACCAGACGGCCGCCCGGCGCCAGGTGCCGGGCGCACCCGGCCACCAGCGCCGCCTGGGTCCCCTCAGGGGTGAAGAGCGGCACGTTCCCGGCCATGACCACGAGGTCGACGGTCCGGCCCAGGGAGGCGGTTGCCACGTCGGCCACGTGGAACTCGACGTCCGGTGCCACCTCCTGGGCCGTGGCGATCATCGAGGGGTCCCGGTCGATGCCGATCACTTCGAGCCCCCGGCGGGCGAGCTCGGCGGCCACACGCCCGGTGCCGCACCCGGCGTCGAGCACCGTCCGCGGCCCGAGCCGGCACACGCACTCGGCCTCGCCGTGGACATGGACCCCGGATGCCGCAAGCTCGTCGAAGCGCCGCTGGTAGTCCCCGCCGTGCCATTCGGTGGCGCCGGGCGGGCTGTCGCCCGGCTGCGGTCCGTCGGAGGTCAGCGGTCCTCCCCTTCGGCGAGCGCAGCCGGTCCGTCGGCGGTCGCCGGGTCGAGCACCAGGTCGCCCCGGTAGGTGTAGCGCCATATGAGCCGCCGTGGCGGCTCCACCCGCAACTGGGCCGGGTGGCCCACCCGGGTGGCCGACTCCGACAACAGGTCCCAGACGTCGGTGGTGGCGTCGACGAATTCGTCCATGTCCCGGGCGTCCCCTGCCCACAGGGCGTCGAGGACCATGGGCGGGGTGACGGTGACGGTGACGGTGTCGTGGTCGGACGGCCGGGGCGGGGTGAAGCATGCATTGGAGTCCGACGCGTCGTGGCCCTCGCGTCGGTCGACCCCGAACGCTGATGTCGTCGTGACCCGCCGGCGGACCGTCGGCCCGGGTGCGGCGTCGATCGGGGGGACCGTCAGTGGTACGGCGGCAGGGCGTGCTCCCATCGCCGGGACGCTATCGGCGCGCCCTACTTCGCTCGGGGATGGGCCCGGTCGGCGTCGGCCGCGGCCGACGCCGACGCCGACCGCGGGGACCCGCCCCGTCAGCCGGCGGTCAGGTGGGCGGACACCGACTCGCCCACCACGACACAGGACGACAGGGACCGGCACGACACGCCGGTGAGCGGCAGGGGCACGGCGGCGACGGCGGCCTTCCGCCAGCCCGACGAGCCGGCGCCGGGCGATCCGGTCAGCAGCACCAGGCCCGCTTGGGGGGCGGTCGGCACGGTCGACCCGACCGCCACGCACGGCCCGGCACCACAGGACACGGCCAACAGGGCGGCGCTGGCGGCGGTCACGGACGCCTGGGTCCAGATCACCCCGCCCGTCGTGGTCGTCAGGACGAGCCCCTGCCCGGTGCGGGTGGCGCCCGTGGCGGTCGCCGTGGTCCCCACGGCGGCACAGGCGACCCGGGCGGTCCCCGCCGACGATGCCGACGTCGACCCCGTCGGGTCCGACACATCGGTCGCCGTGCAGTCGATCCCCTGGAGCGCGCCGGTCCCGGGTGGCACGGACTGCGTGGTCCAGGTCGCCCCTCCGTCGGTGGTGGTGGCGACCGCGCCGGTGGCGTGGCCCACGTCGACCGGGCTGATCACCGTGGCCCAGCAGCGGCGGACGGTGAGGCACGACAGCCCGGTGGCCGAGGCCACCGTGGCCGGCAGGGCCCCGCCGACCACCCAGGGTGTCCCCGGTGCGCCGGGGGCCAGCGTCGTCACGCGACCGGCGACATTGCCCAGTGCCGTGCACCGGCCGGCTGAGGGACAGGCCACCGCGGTCACATCGGAGGTGCCGGCGGGCACCACCTGCAACGTCCAGGTGGCACCGGCGTTCACCGTGGTGAGGACGGCACCGGGCCCGGCGCCGTCGGTGCCCATCTGGCCGACGGCGGTGCAGGACCGGGTCGTCGGGCAGGCGATGCCGGTCAGGTAGCCGACCGTCGGGGGGACAGGTTGGACCGTCCAGGTGGCCCCGCCGGTGGTGGTGGTGACGACGGCTGCGGCCGACGGGGCCTTGCCGGTGCCGAGGGTGGAGCCCACGGCCCAGCACCGGATGGCCGACGGGCAGTCCACGTCCTGGAGTGACTGGATCCCGGCCGGCAGTGCCACGCCGGCGAACGCGCCCACGAACGGGGCGAGCGGCTGCGACGCCGTGGGCGCTCCTCCTCCCGATGGGCTGCCGGACGTCGAGGTGGTGCCCGATCCGCAGGCGGCCGTGGAGACGAGGGCGAGGAGGGCGGCGACAGGGGCGAGCCGACGCCGGGACACCACGGGTCTGCCCTGGGCTCGAACGACTCGCACTGCGCTTCCCTCTCCGGCCGGTCGTGAGGTCACGTGCGCCGCCGGGGGCGCGGTCCGGGCCGCGCAGATCTTGCCACGACCGGCCCGGCTCCCCGGTGATGACGGGGGCATCGGCGGTGACGGCTCCTCCCCTTCGGACCCGGTTACCGTGAGTCCGTGGCCGAGCGCAGCTCCAACCGACCCCCGCCGGCCGCCCGGACCAGCACGTGAACGTCGTCGACGTCGTCCTCGTCGTGGTCGCGCTGCTCGCCGCCTACCAGGGCGCCCGGGTGGGCGCCGTCGTCCAGGTGTGCGCCATCCTCGGCTTCTTCGGCGGCCTCTACCTGGGAGCGCTGCTGGCATCGGTGACCGTGCACTGGGCCCGATCGCCGACCGCCCGGACGGCGGTCGCGCTCAGCACCATGGTCGGCGTGGCCTTCGCACTCGGCATGGCTGGCCGGGTCCTCGGCGGGATGCTCGTCGTGCGGGTCCACCCCGGGTTCGGTCGGACCCTCGACGCCGGATTGGGCACGGTGGTCGCCGTGATCGCCGCCCTGGTGACCTTCTGGCTGCTGGCCAGCACCCTGGTGAACAGTTCGTCGGTGGCGCTCGACTCGGCCATCCTCCAGTCGCGGGTCATCAGCGGGCTCGACAACGTGCTGCCGGCGCCACCGTCGGTGTTCTCCCAGGCGCAGGGGTTCCTGACGGCCGAGGGCTTCCCGCCGGTGTTCGCCGCGCTGGCCCCGGCATCGGCCCGGCCGGTGGCGCTGCCGTCGGACAGCCAGTTGCGGCGCGCCGTGCAGGCCGCGCAGGCGTCGACGGTGAAGGTCGAAGGCTACGGGTGCGGCGTGCTGCAGGAGGGCTCCGGCTTCGTCGCCGCGCCCGGGCTGGTGGTGACCAACGCCCACGTCGTGGCCGGGATCCCCTCGCCGCTCGTGCAGGTCGGGACCAGTGTCAAGACGACGAGGGTCGTCTACTTCGACCCGGCCTTCGACCTCGCCGTCCTGCGGGTGTCCGGACTGACGGCACCGGTCCTCCGCCTCGACCCGGGGACGGTCGACCGCGGCGTCCAGGCCGCCGTCCTCGGCTACCCGGACGGAGGCCCGTTCACGGTCGACGGAGCCGGTGTCATGGCGCTCTTCGAAGCCCAGGGGCGAGACATCTACGGGCACGCGCTCACCGTCCGAAACGTCTACGAACTCAACGCGCTCGTCCGACCGGGTAACTCCGGCGGTCCACTGGTGCTGCCCGACGGCCGCGTGGTGGGCGTCGTCTTCTCCCGGTCCACCGTCGACGCCAATGTCGGCTATGCGCTGACCTCGCCCGACGTGCTGAGCCGGCTGGCCCAGGCCGTGCCGGTGACGACGGCGGTCGGCACCGGTCCGTGCACTCCGTCGTGAGCCTGGCCGGCCGGGCGCGGCGAAGCGGCTGATGAGGGGTGCGGGGGAGTAGAACAGAGCAATGGCGCTCCCCATCGAGGACTACGGGATCATCGGCGACCTGCACACCGTCGCCCTGGTCGGCCGCAACGGCTCGATCGACTGGCTGTGCCTCCCGCGGTTCGACTCGGGCGCCTGCTTCGCCAAACTGCTGGGCACCGAGGACCACGGCTCGTGGAAGCTGGCGCCGAAAGGGGTGGAACGGGCCACCCACCGGCACTACCGCGGCGACACCCTGGTGCTCGAGTCGGAGTTCGTGACCGAAGAGGGGACCGTGCGCATCGTCGACTGTATGCCCATCCGCCAGCGGCATCCCGAGGTCGTCCGCCTGGTCGAGGGGGTCATGGGCAAGGTCACGATGGAGATGCAGCTGACCATCCGCTTCGGCTACGGGCAGGTGGTCCCGTGGGTGCGCCGGACGGACGGCACACTCACCGCCGTGGCCGGACCCGACGCGCTGTCGCTGTGGACCACGGTGGCCACGGAGGGCAATGAGCTGTCGACGGTGGCCGAGTTCACGGTGTCCGAGGGCCAGTCCGTCCCGTTCTCCCTCTCGTGGTTCCCGGCCAACGAGTCCCCGCCCCGGCCGGTGGACGCCAACTACGCCATCGAGGACACCCAGCAGTGGTGGGAGGAGTGGGCGGCCCAGTGCACCTACGGGGGCGAGTACCGCGACGCGGTGGTCCGGTCGCTCATCACCCTGAAGGCCCTCACCTACGAGCCGACCGGGGGGATCGTGGCCGCCCCGACGACGTCGCTGCCCGAGACGCTCGGCGGCGAGCGGAACTGGGACTACCGGTTCTGCTGGCTGCGGGATGCCACCCTCACCCTCGAGTCGCTGATGCGGGGCGGCTACTACCAGGAAGCGATGGCCTGGCGGAGCTGGCTGCTGCGGGCGACAGCCGGCGACCCGTCACAGCTGCAGATCATGTACGGAGCGGCCGGCGAGCGTCGCCTCGACGAGTGGGAGGTCGACTGGCTCCCGGGCTACGAGGGATCCCGGCCGGTCCGGATCGGCAACGCGGCCGCCGGCCAGTACCAACTGGACGTCTACGGCGAGGTCCTGTCCGCGCTCTACGAGTCGGTCCAGCCCGACGACCCCGACGCCGACGCCGCATGGGAGCTGCAGTTGACGCTGCTGGCGTTCCTGGAGGAAGGGTGGCGGGAGCCGGACGACGGCATCTGGGAGGTGCGCGGCCCGCGCCGCCACTTCACCCACTCCAAGGTGATGGCCTGGGTGGCCTTCGACAGCGCCATCAAGACGGTCGAGGGCTTCCACATGGAGGGGCCGGTCGACCGGTGGCGGGCTATCCGCAAGGAGATCCACGACCAGGTCTGCGAGCTGGGTTTCAACGCTTCCTCGGGGTCGTTCACCCAGTACTACGGATCGGACCAGCTCGATGCCAGCCTGCTCATGATCCCGATGGTCGGGTTCCTGCCGGCCACCGACCCGCGGGTGCGGGGGACGATCGAGGCGATCGAGCGCGAGCTGATGGAGGGGGACTTCGTCCTCCGCTACCGCACCGCCGACACGGGCGATGTCGACGGGCTCACCGGTCGTGAGGGGGCGTTCCTCGCGTGCTCCTTCTGGCTGGCCGACTGCCTGTCGTTGCTCGGGCGCGAGCACGAGGCCAGACAGCTCCTCGAGCGCCTTCTCGATCTCCGCAACGACCTGGGCCTCCTGTCCGAGGAGTACGACCCGATCGCCGGCCGACTGGTGGGCAACTTCCCCCAGGCGTTCTCGCACGTGTCGCTGGTCAACTCGGCGGCCAAGATCACCGGCCACCGCAAGCCGAGCGCGGACCATGTATTCCGCGGCCTCGCCCGCCAGGCCCTGACCGGCGGCCGGCCGACCGGACTGGCCGTACGCCACATGAGTACGTCCATGGCCGGTCCGGTTCTGCGGGACCTCGTCGGACGGACCGGGGTCCGCCCGCCGCCGCGGCCCGGACTCCCCAATCTGTCGCGGCCGACCAGGAAGCGGTCGGTCCAGCGCGAGGTGCCGAAGAGGCCGACGGCGAAGGCCACCGCCTCGAAGGCGGCTGCGTCGACGAAGGCCGCTACCGCGAAGGCCACGACGACGAAGAAGGCCACCGCAACGAAGGCCACCGCAACGAAGGCCACCGCAACGAAGGCCACGACGACGAAGAAGGCCACCGCAACGAAGGCCACGTCGACGAAGGCCAACGCAACGAAGGCCAACGCAACGAAGGCCACGACGACGAAGAAGGCCACCGCAACGAAGGCCACCGCGAGGAAGACCACGTCGAAGGCGGCCTCGGCGGCGCCCACCGCTGCCAAGGCCGCGTCGAAGCGCCGGTGAGTGGCCGATGAGCGGCAAGCACCACCATGGTCCCGGCGGACACCGGCAGGGCGCCGACGACGCGCCCCCCCCGCCGACGGGCGCCAGGATCGCCGAGGGCGTGCTCGAGCTCGACACCCTCCTCGGCGGGTGGGAGCGGGTCACCGCTGGCTACCTGATCGAAGGCGATGCGCCGGTACTCGTCGAGACGGGCAGCCAGAGCTCGGTTCCCTCGCTCCTCGCCCACCTCGACCGCCTCGGCCTCGGTCCCGACGACCTGGCCGGGGTGGTGGTGACCCACATCCACCTGGACCACGCCGGTGGCGTGGGCGACGTGGCCCGGGCGTTCCCCGGGGCAACCGTCTACGTCCACCCCAAGGGCGCCCGGCACCTGGTCGACCCCACACGGCTGGTCGACTCGGCGGCCCGTGTCTATGGCCCGCTGCTCGACTCCCTCTACGGACGGCTCGACCCCACGCCGTCCGAGCGCATCCACGTCCTGGAGGACGGGGAGGAGATCCGAGTCAGCGCCAACCGCTTCCTGACGGCGGTCGACTCGCCCGGCCACGCCAAGCACCATCTCGGACTGCACGACAACTGGAGCGGCACCATGTTCGTCGGTGACGCCGTCGGGGTGAAGCTGCCCGATGGCGGCGTGCTACGGCCGTCGACGCCGCCGCCCGACTTCGACCTCGACCTCGCCCTGCAGTCGCTGGGAAAGTTCGCCGCCCGGCGGCCGACCGGGCTCGCCCTCGCCCACTACGGGCTCCTGGCCGACCCGCTCGACGTCCTGGACGAGGCCGACGGCACGCTGCGGCGGTGGGCGTCGGTGGCCGAGGGCGCGTTCCGCGACGGCGCGGACATCGCCGCGGCGCTGTCGGCGACCTTCGAGTCGGACCTGGACGGCGTGCCCGAGGAGCACCGCGAGAAGCTCGAGGTGATGAACGGGGTCCACTCCAACGCCGCCGGCCTCCGGCGCTGGCTGGTGGGGCGGCCTCCGGCCGGCGGGGCGGTCACGCCAGACTCCTGAACGCCGGGGACCCCATCAGGGGGCCGGCCGGCCGACTCATGACCCGAGCAGCCGCCCGGCGAGCGACGTGAGCTCGTCGACCGAGCCCCGACCGAGCACGTAGCGGTCGGGGCGCAGGACGCACGCCGGCTCGCCGTCGAGCAACCCGGTCAGCTCCGGGTGCACCGTGGCGTCGAGCACGGTGCCGTGGCGCGCCCACCAGTCGGACGCCGGCGACCCGATGGCGGGCGGGCGGGCAGCGACCAGGACGAACCCCGTGCCCGTCAGGTCGTCCATCCGCCGGCCGTCGATCCGGGGCTGGGAGCTGAGGTCGCCGCCGCCCGCACCCACTGCCACTCCGGCCGCCAGCGGCGGCAGCAGCGTCGGTACCTCGGTGGGCTCGGAGCGCTCGGCGGACATCGCTGCGTCACGCTCGGCCGCCACCACCGGGTCGGTCGTGCAGATGAGCCTGCCGAACTCGACGGCCAGGTCGATCACCGTCCGGGCGTGCGGCTCACGCTCGACCTGGTAGGTGTCGAGCAGCCAGTCCGGCGCACCCGACGCGACCGCGGCCAGCTTCCAGGCCAGATTGGCGGCGTCCCGCAACCCGGCGCACATGCCCTGGCCGAGGAAGGGTGGCGTCTGGTGGGCGGCGTCCCCGGCCACGAACACCCGTCGGTCCCGCCAGGTGGCGGCTACCAGACCGTGGAACGTGTAGACCGCGGCTCGTTCGACCTCGACCAGCACCGGGTCGACCCAACCGCTGACGAGGCCGGTGATGACGCCCGGCGCCTGGATGGCCACCGGGTCCTCGCCGGGCAGGAGCATGAACTCGAACCGGAACCGTCGGCCCGGCATCGGCACGAGCGTGTGGGGCCGCGCCGGGTCGCACACCTGCAGACACCGGTCGGCCAGGTCGGGCGCTCCGTCCGGCAGGATCAGGTCCACCACGAGCCAGGACTCCTCGAACCCGGTGTCACGCAGGCCCGTTCCGATCGTCCGGCGTGTGGCGGACCGGGCACCGTCACAGCCCACGGCCCAGCGGGCCCGGACGGTACGGCCGTCCTCGAGGACGGCATGGACGCCGCCGTCGTCCTGGTCGAGGGTCGCCACGCCACACCCCAGTCGGACGTCGACGCCGAGTGCCGCCACGGTGCGTCGCAGGACGGCCTCGAATGTGGGCTGGTGGAAGAAGACCGACGTCGGCCATCCGGTGGGCGCCTCTCCGGGGACGCTGAAGGAGAGCAGCACCTGCCGGTCGGCGGCCAGGAAGTCCATGCCGGCGTTGATGATGCAGTCGTCCAGGACCTCGTCGGCACAGCCCAGCTCCTGCAGGATGCGCAGGACCTCGTGGTCGCACTGGACCGCCCGGGGGAGGGGGAACAACGCGGCGTCCCGCTCCACGGCCACGACCCGCAGGCCCCGCCTCGCGGCCAGGCCGGCCAGGGTCGCCCCCGTCGGCCCCATGCCGACGACCAGCAGGTCGAACTCGGGTGGCCCGCCGGACGAGGTGCCGGTGGCTGGTGTCATGGGGAACTCCGCGGTTGGGGGCCGGCTTCTTGTTATCGACCGATAACAAGAGTACTGTCCGGCGATGGTCCGCGCCACGACGATCGCCGCCCCGCCGCTGCGGCGGACCCGCCGACGCCCAGCGGACGTCAGCGCCGACTTGTTGGCGGCCGCCGCCGTCGAGTTCGGGTCCCACGGGTACGACGGCGCGTCCACCCGTCGGATCGCCGCCCGGGCCGGAGCGCACCAACCCCAGATCAACTACCACTTCACCTCCAAGGAGCACCTCTGGCGGGCCACCGTCGACCAGCTGTTCGCGTTGCTCGGCCCGGTGCCCACCCCGACGCCGGGCGCGGGCGACCAGGTGGAGTTGTTCGCCCGGATGGTCCGGGGGTTCCTCCGGTTCTCGGCCGACCATCCCGAGCTCAACCGGATCATCAACCTCGAGGCGACGGCGTCGTCGCCTCGCCTGGAGTGGCTCGTTGCCGCCCACCTGGCTCCTCGGCGCGGTGCGGTCGGCGCGCAGTGGGCGGCGGTCCGGGCGTCCGGTGCCGGAGCCGTGCTGACGGCCGACGAGGTCTGGGAGGTCATCACGAGCTACGGGGCCCTGCACTTCGCGAACGAGCCGATGCTGCACCTGTTGGGGGGCGACCGGGGGCCCACCGGCACCGCCGCCCACGTGGCGAGTGTGCTGTCGATCCTCCTCCCCGGCGGCCACGGGTCGCCGAGCCACCAATGACCACCGAGGTCGTGCTGACGGGGACCGGGGTGCCGCACCCGTCGCCCGGACGGGCCGGTCCGGGCACCCTGGTCCGGTGCGGACGGGTGGCGCTGCAGTTCGACGCGGGCCGCGGGACGGTGCTGCGGCTGTCCGAGGCAGGCACGCCGACCACCCGGCTGGCCGCGCTCTTCCTCACCCATGTGCACAGCGACCATCTCGTCGACCTTGCCGACGTGGCCATGACCCGCTGGATCCTCCGGCCGGTGAAGGATGCCGGTCCGCTCCCTATCGTCGCCCCCGAAGGCGCGGCGGCGCGGTTCGCCCGACGGATGCTCGAGCCGTACGACGACGACATCGCCCTGCGCATGGCCCATGTCGACGCCCCTGCACCCGAGGTGGCGCTCACCACCTTCGCCGTCCGGGCGACACCGGAGGTCGTATGGGTGAGCGACGACGGATCCGTCCGGGTGTCGGCTGTCGCCGTGCACCACGAGCCGGTGGAGGCCGTCGCCTACCGGGTGGACACCCCCGACGGGGCTGTCGTCGTGTCGGGCGACACCCGGGTCTGCGCCGAGGTCGAGGCGTTGTGCGCCGGGGCCGACGTCGTCGTGCACGAGGCGTGCCGGGCGACCGCACTGGCCGGAGCCGTAGCGGGCACCACGATCGAGACCATCTTCAGCTACCACGCCGACACGGTCCCCTTGGGCGCCATGGCCGAGCGGGCCGGCGTGCCGCACCTGGTGCTGACCCACCTCATTCCGGCGCCGGACACCCCCGACGAGGTCGCCGGCTTCGTGGCCGACGTGCGCCAGGGCGGCTTCACCGGGCGGGTCACCGTCGGACGGGACCTGTCCGTGATCCGGGTCGGCTGACGCTCCCTGCCGGGTCGTGCCGCTGGTCGTGTCGGTCCCGCTTCTACTGGTGCGCCCCGGGGGACTCGAACCACCCAACCTCCGGATTAAGAATCCGGTGCTCCACCGTTGAGCTAGGGGCGCGAGGGCAGCATACGACCCGGCCACGGTCGGTGTGGGCCGCAGGCACCGTCGATGGCGGACCGGGCCGGGTCGGACCAGGCGCCTCTCCTAAGATGGCGCCGCCGCGGCGGGTTCCGTCACCGCCGGCGGATCCCCTTCGAACGAGGAACCAGCCGTGACCAACGAGACCGACCCGCCGTCCGAGGACGCTGCCGCGCCGACGCTCGACGCCCTCATCGCCGAACGACGCAGGAAGCGCGAGACGCTCGCCGACCAGGGGATCGACCCGTATCCGGCACGGTTCGACCGGACGGCGCTGGCCGCCGAGCTCCACGACCGCCACGCCGACCTCGAGCCCGACGCCCGCACCGGTGAGCGCGTACGGCTGGCCGGGCGGGTCACGGCGGTGCGCCGCCACGGCAAGCTCTCCTTCGCCACGGTCGCCGACACGTCGGGCTCGATCCAGCTGCTCCTCCAGGCGACGTCGCTGTCGGGCCAGGCCGCAGTGGTCCTCGAATCGGTCGACCTGGGCGACTGGATCGGTGCCGAGGGCGAGGTCATCACCAGCCGCCGCGGCGAATTGTCGGTCGACACCACGGAGCTGTGGCTCTTGTCCAAGGCGCTCCGGCCGCTCCCCGACAAGTGGCACGGCCTGACCGAGACGGACACCCGCTACCGCCAGCGCGAGGTCGACCTGCTGGCCAACCCCGACAGCCGACGGGTGTTCGAGATCCGATTCGCGGCCATTGCCGCCATGCGCCGCCTCATGGAGTCCGAGCACTACGTCGAGGTCGAGACGCCCATCCTGCAGCCCCAGGCGGGCGGGGCCATCGCCCGCCCCTTCTTCACCCATGCCAACGCGCTCGACATCGACCTGAGCCTCCGCATCGCCCCGGAGCTCTACCTGAAGCGCCTGGTGGTCGGCGGATTCGAGCGTGTCTTCGAGATCGCCCGCAACTTCCGCAACGAAGGGGTCTCGACCCGCCACAGCCCGGAGTTCACCGCGCTCGAGGCCTATCGGGCCCTCGGCGACGTCACCGACGGGATGGAACTGACCGAGGCGCTGGTGCTGGCGGCGGCCGAGGCGGCCACCGGCCGCACGGTCTTCGCTGCCGGTGACGTCGAGATCGACCTGGCCGGGCCGTGGCCGCGCCGCCAGCTACTCGACCTCCTCGAGGAGCGGCTGGGCCGCCGCGTCCACCCGACCGACCCCCTCGAGGATCTGCGGGCCGTGTGCGAGGAGCACGGGGTCACGCCGCTCCCGGGGTGGGGACCGGGCAAGCTGGTCTTCGAGCTCTACGACCAGGTCCTGCTGCCGGGCATCGTCGACCCGCTCTTCGTGGTCGGGTTCCCGGTCGAGGTGTCCCCGCTCGCCCGTCACACGGCTGGCGACCCGACGATGGCCGACCGGTTCGAGCTGTGCATCGTCGCCAAGGAGTTCGCCAACGGGTACAGCGAGCTCAACGTGCCCGAGGAGCAGGCCGAGCGATTCGAATTCAGCGCGGCGGCCAAGGCGGGCGGCGACGCCGAGGCACATCCTGCCGACCAGGCCTTCGTGCGGGCACTCGAATACGGCCTGCCGCCCACAGCCGGGATCGGCATCGGGATCGACCGGCTGATCATGCTGCTGGCCGAGGTGGACGCGATCCGTGACGTCATCCTCTTCCCCATGCTCCGGCCCGAGGCCACGAACTGATCCGCCAGGCGGCGGAAGCCCCCTGTCCTTCGATGCAGCGTGTGGAACCGGGAGTTGCTGGAGAGGATGACTAGCAACTCGTTCGGGACGTGGGATTCGGGAACGAGCAGTATCGCCGACCAAGGCTGGTGAGTACCTGGCGGACACCGTCGCCCGGCAGCGGCCGCTCGACCGACCCGGCACGCGATCCCGGTAGAACGAGGTCGTACGCCCGACGGCGCCGGCCGGCGCAGACCCCCAGCGGAGGCTTCGCATGACCACCATCGAGCAGACCCCGGACACGTCCACACGACCCGCCGGGCCGGGACAGCCCGCCCAGCGCAGCGCGCTGGCCCGACTGGCCGGCTGGTGCCACGACCACCGGTGGTGGGTTCTCGTGATCTGGATCGTGGGACTGATCGGCGTCAACGTCGGTGCCCAGGCGCTCGGGAGCAACTTCTCCAACAATCTGTCGGGCGGGACGCAGTCGGCGCAGCAGATCCTCGACACGCAGTTCCCGGGGTTGTCCGGAAGCCCCGCCCAGGTGGTCATCACCACCACGGCACCCTTGACGGACCCGGCAAACCAGGCCCGGACCGAGCGCCTGGCCGGCGCCCTTGCACCGCTCGCCCATGTGTCGTCGGTGACGAGTCCCTTCGCGCCGCCGGGGGCGTCCCAGGTCTCGCGTGACGGCCATATCGGCTACGTCCGGGTGAACTTCGACCAGGCTGCGGGCGACCTGCCCACCGAGTCGATCCAGAAGGTGATCGACACCGCCCAGTCGTTCGCGGCCCCCGGCTACCACGTGGCCCTCGGCGGACAGGCCATCGGCCTGGTCGCCGGGGCGAAGCCCGGCCCGGCCGAGGGCATCGGGATCCTCGCCGCGATCATCATCATGCTCCTGGCGTTCGGCTCGGTCGTGGCCATGGGGCTGCCCATCATCACGGCCCTGTTCGGCATCGCCGTCGCCTTCGCCGTGCTGGACCTGTTGTCCCACGTGGTGACCACGCCGGTGTTCGCCCCCGAGATCATGGCCATGATCGGCCTCGGTGTCGGCATCGACTACGCACTGTTCGTGGTGACCCGGTACCGGCAGGGGCTGGCGGAGGGACGCCAGCCGCGCGACGCGGTCGCCGTCTCCCTGGCCACCTCGGGTCGGGCCGTCGTGTTCGCCGGGACGACGGTGATCCTGTCGCTGCTCGGGCTGTTCCTGCTCCAGCTGCCCTTCATGCGCGGGCTGGCCATCGGCGCCATCTCCGCCGTCGTGCTCGTGATGCTGGCGGCGCTGACGCTGCTGCCCGCAATGCTCGGGTTTGCGGGCCGGGCCATCGACAAGTTGGCCATCCCCGGACTCCTCCAGAGTGGCGCCGAGCCGTCCGAGCGGGGGTTCTGGTACCGGTGGAGCCGCACCGTCCAGTGCCACCCCGCCGTGTCCGGCCTGGTCGCAGTCCTGGTGCTCCTCTGTCTGGCCCTGCCGATGTTCCAGATGCGCCAGGCCTTCACCGACGCAGGCAACGACCCGGCCACCACGACCACCCGTCAGGCGTTCGACGCGCTGGCCACCGGGTTCGGCCCAGGGTTCAACGGCCCGCTGGTCATCGCCGCCCACGTGCCCGGGGGGCAGGAGGGAGCGGTCCGGCAGCTCGAGGCCTCGGTCCGGGCCACACCGGGCGTCGCCTTCGTCACGCCTGCCACGTTCAACGCCACCGGATCGGCGGCCCTGATCGTGGCCTACCCGACGACCGATCCGCAGGCCGCCGAGACCGAGGCGCTCGTCCACCACCTCCGCGACGAGGTGCTCCCGTCCGCCACCGGCGGGACGGGCGTGCAGGCCTACGTCGGTGGTGAGACGGCCGGCTCCGTCGACGCCGCCACCTACCTGTCGGCCCGGCTCCCCTGGGTGATCGGCGCCGTCCTCCTGCTGTCGTTCCTGCTGCTCATGGCCGTCTTCCGGTCGCTGGTCATCCCGCTCAAGGCGGTAATCGTCAACCTGCTGTCGGTGGCGGCGTCCTACGGCGTGATCGTTGCCGTGTTCCAGTGGGGCTGGCTGGGTGGATTCTTCGGCATCGGCGCCACGGGGCCGATCGACCCGTGGATCCCCCTGATGATGTTCACCATCCTCTTCGGCCTGTCGATGGACTACGAGGTCTTCCTGCTGTCGCGGATCCGCGAGGAGTGGCGCCTCACCGGCGACAACTCCAGTGCCGTGGCCGACGGACTGGCGAAGACGGCCCGGGTGATCACCGCAGCAGCCGCCATCATGATCTTCGTGTTCGGGTCGTTCGTCTTCGGTGACCCGCTGCACGTGCTCAAGGTCTTCGGGCTCGGGCTCGCATCGGCCATCCTCATCGACGCCACCCTGGTCCGGATGGTGCTCGTGCCGTCGGTCATGGAGTTGCTCGGCCCCGCCAACTGGTGGCTGCCGGCGTGGCTCGACCGCATCGTCCCCGAACTCGGCGTCGAGGTGGACGTCGAGCCGCCGTCCGCAATGGCCGCACCGGTGGCGGAGCCGGTGCGCTGACCGGGTCCGTCTGGGGCGTACCGGACGGGCACGGGCCGGTCGAACCCGGGGGTTGACGTCGAGCGGCCGCACCGGTTGGCCGAGTGGCGGAAGGGGGGGGATTCGAACCCCCGGAGGCTTTCACCTCACACGCTTTCGAGGCGTGCGCATTAGTCCGCTCTGCCACCCTTCCGCCGGCGAGTGTAACGGAGGCGGACGAGGGTCCTGGACGGGGTCGCCGGCGGCCCCGCTCGGGTCCACGCTCCACGCCGCCCGTCCGGCATGGCCGTGCACCGGCGCCGTGAGACACCGAAATCGGTAAGTCTCACCGGTCGAAGAGGGCAGGGACGTGTCGTCGGAAGTCGGACGTCGTCGGGGCCGATGGACGCCGTGCGCCCGGTAACGGGTCGTGATCTCCCAGTACAGACAGCCCACAGCCACTGGCGCGGATGGGGGTCGGAGGATGCTCCACACCCGGTCGCCTCCGCGCAGTATGGTGCTGCATTCGGAAAGAACGCCCGGACTGATGGGGGATTGATACACCAGCCGAGGGCGCGACAGCTTGGGGGAAGAATGACTAGAACGTCCCGGAAGACCCGTCTGGCAGCGCTGGGCGCGGTACTCCTGCTGGCCACGACGGCCGCCGCCTGCAGCTCGACCAACTCCGCGTCGACCACGACGACCGCGGCGGGGGGCAGCAACACCACGTCGGGTTCGTCCAAGATCCCGGCCAGCGCCTACGGCGACCACACCGGGATCACGTCGAACTCGGTCACCGTCGGTAACGTGTCGACGCTGGCGCTCGGCGGTCTGTTCAAGGGGGCCCAGGTCGGGACCCAGGCCTACGCCGACTACGTCAACTCGACCGGTGGTGTGAACGGCCGCAAGCTCAAGGTCGACGGAGCGGACGACGGGTTCACCGGCGCCACCAACAAGCAGGCCACACAAGCCGCGCTCACCAACGACTTCGCCCTCGTCGGGAACTTCTCCCTCGAGGACAGCTACGGGGGTGCCGTCCTGGCGGCCAACCCGGGGATGCCCGACGTCTCCAACGTGCTCGACACCACGACGGGCTCGTTGCCCAACGTGTACAGCCCGGTGCCGCTCAACGGCGGCTGGCAGGAGGGCGGGCTCCAGTACTTCAAGAAGAAGTTCCCCTCCGACGTGACCGCCGTGGGCGCAATGATCGCCTCGCTCCCGTCGGCGCAGACCGACTGGGCCGGCGAGAAGTACGTCATGGAGAAGGTCGGCTATCACATCACCTATACGGCGAACTACGGCGTGGCCCAGACCGACTTCACCTCCAACGTCATCGCGATGAAGAACGCCGGCGTCAAGATCCTCTTCGTCGACTCCATGGCGGAGTCGTACGCCTCGGCCCTCCTCAAGAACCTCACCCAGCAGAACTTCCATCCGGTGGTCGTCCTGGGTGCCGCCACCTACACGGCGAAGCTGATCCAGGACTCGGGCGGCCCGGCCGCCGTCAACGGCTCCTTCCTCGATCAGAGCACGACGCTCTACCTCGGTCAGGACGCCTCGCAGGTCCCCGCCGTGGCGACGTTCCTGCACTGGGTGAACGTGGCCTCGCCCGGGTTCACGCCCGACCTCTTCACCCTCTACGGCTGGCTGTCCGCCCAGCTGTTCGCCCAGGCGCTCCAGAACGCCGGCACCAACCCGAGCCGCGGGTCGCTGCTCGCCCAGCTCGGCAAGATCACGACGTTCGACGGCAACCACCTGATCGGGCCGAACAACCCGGCGGCCAAGTCGGTGGGCAACTGCTACATCATCGGCAAGGTGGTCAGCGGGGACTTCCAGCGCCTGGACGACCCGCCGGTGAGCGGCAGTACCCACGGCTTCCGCTGCGACTACTCGTACGTGACGCCGCCCAAGAACTGACCCGCACGCCGCCGTGACCGGTGGGAGGCCGGCCCGTCCCGGGCCCACCCCCTACCGGGCGGCGGTGGCGATGCCGTAGCGCTCGGTGTATGCGGCGAACTCCTCGGCCAGGCCGGCGTAGGTCCAGCCGAAGTCGGCCGGGTCGTACACGTGGCGGCCGAAGGCGTTCTGGGGCCGCTGCTCCAGGAACGCCCGCATGCGGCGTGCGTGCAGATCACCCACCTCTTCGTCGAATGCCGCGTACAGGCCGCGCACGGCGCCGACCGGGTCGGCCAGTAGATCCTCGTAGTGGAGGTGCCGGCACCAGCCCGGGCCCGAACGCTCGTCGAACGCGGTGGCCGACCCGATGGCGAACCCGCACTTGCGCTTCCACTCCTCGGCTGCCGGGCGGGGGTCGGTCCGTGAGGTCAGCGGCCGCTGACCCGCGTTGGCCAGGCTGGCCAGCGAGGTGACGACCGGGCCCGGATCCCGGTGGGTCCACACGATCCGTGCGTCCGGGTAGGCGGCCAGCAGCGCGTCGAGGTCCCACAGGTGATTGGGAGTCTTGAGCACCCAGCGTCCGGTCGGCTGGGCCGATTGCAGCGCCTGGAGGGCTGAGGTGTGCTGTGCGTAGGCGGGGGCCATGTCGGCCTGCTCCAGCCATCTGGCGTAGGCCGGCACGTGGGCCTGGGTCTCGAGGGCCAGTGTGCGCACGTCGTACATGAAGAGGCTCACGCACTCCTGGGCGAGGGTGGCGCCGAACGGGTGCATCACGCGCAGCGGCGGGTTGAGCTTGAACAGGCCGTCGAGCTCCTTGGCCGTGGCGGCGATCCGGGGGTCGGACGTGGCCTGTTCGAGGCTGGCCGGCGGGATCAGGTGGGCGGCCTCCCACTGCAGGAGGTTCCGGTTCTCGGGGTCCAGCCCGAGCAGGTTGCTCAGCAGGCTGGTGCCGGTGCGGGGCAGGCCGACGATGACCCACGGGCTCGTGATGCGCTCGGCGGCGGCTCCAGGGTGGTCGGTCGACCACCGGTGCAGTTCGATACGGTTGGCCAGCGCCGAGCTGAGCATCTTGGTGATGAGGATGCGACCGAAGGTGGTGAGCTCGGCCTCGTCCCGGCACGACGCCAGGAAGAGCTCGAGCGGCTCGCGGTAGCTGGTGCTGCCCAGGTCGTCTGACCCGGCCGACTTGACCGCACCGGCCACCACGGCATCGACCGTGAGCGGCGGGCGATCCCAGCCGTGGCGGGCCAGCCGGGCGCCGACGGCGTTGAGCGCACGTAGCGGGGTCGCCGTGAGCACCGAATCGCGCCACGTGTAGTCGACGGCCCCGGCATCGGTGCGGCTCATGTGCCGGATCCGAATGGGGCCACCTCGACCACCGTGCGTCCGATGGAGCGCCGGTCCCGGTGGGCCTCCAGCGCTTCGCCGGCCCCGGCCATGGTGACCCGGCGGCCGACGGCGGGCCGGATCGCCCCTTCGGCCACCAACCGCAGCAGGTCGGCATGGATCTCCTCGGCCACGTCGCGCCCGTAGGGGTTGAAGCCGAACCGACGCATGCCGGGGTCGACGTGGTCGGCCCAGGCGATCATGACCCCGACGAGGTCGATGTTGCCGATGCACGCCATGCGGAGCGGTCGTCCGGTCATGCCGTTCTCGTCGTCGTCGGCAAACCCCACGGCAAGGTACCGGCCGCCCCGGGCCGTGCACCGCCACGACCGCTCGACGAAGTCGCCGCCGGTCAGGTCGTAGACGACGTCGGCCCCCTCGTCGCCGGTGGCAGTCAGGACGGCCTCGACGAAGTCCTCGGCGGTGTGGTCGATCACGAGGTCGGCCCCCTGGGCGGTGCAGAATGCACCCTTGTCGGGCCCTCCGGCCACGGCGATGACTCGGGCCCCGGCCGCCTTGCCCAGCTGGATCCCGGCCGAGCCGAGCCCGCTGGCCGCCGAGTGGATCACCAGGGTCTCGCCGGCCGTCAGGCGGCCCCGACGGAACAGTGCCAGGTGCGAGGCCTGGAACGTCATGATGAAGGCGGCCGCTTCGGCGTCGTCGAGCCCCTCCGGCGCGTCGAACACGGCTACGGCGTCGGCCAGGGCGTACTCGGCGATCCCTCCGAGGGCCGTGGTGGTGATGGCCACGACCCGCCGTCCCACCCACGGCCCGGCCCCGGCCCCGGCCTCGACCACGACGCCGCAGACGTCCATCCCGAGCGTGTATGGCGGTGGCGTGGGGACCGACACCAGCTTGCCGAGGCAGCGGTCGATGTCGTTGAAGTTGAGGGAGGCCGCACCCACCTCGACGAGTACCTGTCCGGGGCCCGGCACCGGCCGCTCGACCGTCCGGACCGCCAGCACTTCGGCCGGCGGCCCGTTCCTCGTCACCTGGACTGCCTGCATCTCGGCCATCGGTCCCCCTTCGCTCGTCGCCCACGTCGCAGCACATCAGGCCGTCCGGCTCCCCCGGAGCCGGTGCGTGAGACAGTCCGACCCTAGTGTCTCACCGGTCGGTCGGTCAGCCTGGCGACGGGTGTGCGGGCCCGCTGTCCACCAGTCCCGTGAATGCGGGGAGGAACCACCGTGTCAGCTGGCGGCGGATCTCGTCGGACGTGCGCCCGCCGTCGCCGGGCACGGCCGCGAACGACAGGAGGATGCGCAGGATCCAGTCGACCAGGTCGGCCACGTCGTCCTCGGACAGGGTGCCGTCGGCCAGCGCCGGTGCGAGCAGTGGCCGGACGCCGGCGTCGCCGATCAGCCGCAGCGCCTCCTCCTGGAACGCCTGCCCCGCCGCCCAGGCGGCCGAGTCGCTCCCGAACACGGCGGCGTGGACCGGCCGGCTGCGGATCTGGCTGATGCTGAACAGCATCCCCTCGATGACCTGCTCGGCCGGGTCGTCGAACCCGGCCAGATGGGCGTGTGCCTCGGTTGCCATGGCTTCGGATTCTCGGGTGAGGACGGCCAGGAAGACGGCCTCGTGGCTGCCGAAGCGCCGGTAGAGCGTGGCCCGGGAGAAGCCGACCTCGCGGGCGATGTCGGCGGCGGTGGTCTTGGCAACGCCGAGTCGCAGGTAGCACGCGGCGGCGGCGTCGAGCGTGGCCTCGCGCTCGACGTCGGCGGCTGACTGCCCGTCCGCGTCGGTGCCCGTCATGACTTCGTGCGCCGATCGCCGAAGAACCCGGTCAGCAGGGCGGCGCCCTCGTGGGCCCGCACGCCGGCCGTGACCGCCACCTCGTGGTTGAGCCGGGGGTCGGCGCACAAGTTGTAGAGCGAGCCGCAGGCACCGGCCTTCGGGTCCGCGGCGCCGAACACCAGCCGACCGAGCCGCGATGCAACCAGTGCGCCGGCGCACATGGGGCACGGCTCGAGGGTGACGACGAGCGTCACGTTCTCCAGGCGCCAGGTGCCGAGCGCGGCGGCAGCGTCGGCCAGGGCCAGGATCTCGGCGTGGGCCGTCGGGTCACCGGCCCGTTCCCGTTCGTTGTGGCGCGAGGCCACCACCCGCCCGTCGACCAGTGCCACCGCCCCCACCGGGACGTCACCGTGCTCGACCGCCGCCGCTGCCTCGGCCAACGCCAGTGCCATGGCCCCGTCGTCGGACAGGGGAGCGGGGGCCGACCCGTCGTGCGGCGATCCGCCGGTGGTGCCCATGGCCGGATGCTAACGAACCCTGGGCGGGAGCCCTACCCCTCCTGCCTGCACTGAGTCCTCCATGATCGACCCGTCCACCGCACCGCCGGCTCCCCGTCCCGTGGGCGATCGGCGTGATGTCCGTGCTGTTCGGGCTGTGGCACGTCAACGGCGTGCTCCACAACGGGTCCGGTGGGATCGCCGTCGGCGCGGTCATCGGGACCGTGCTCGCCACCACGGTGGCCGGTGTCGGCTTCGGCTGGCTTCGGGTGCGGTCCGACAGCCAGTTGGCGCCGGTCCTGGCCCACGTCGCCACCAATTCGGTGACTTTCGCCGTGGCCTGGGCCTTCTGGCACTGAGCCGACCCCGTCGGCCTCGTGCGCGAGCTCGGGCCGGTACGCGAGGCTGACCGGGTGCAGGATGCCATGCCGCCGCCGTCCGTCAGCGGGCCCGGGCCCCTCGTCGAGGTGGGTGACCCCTCCGATCCGCGCCTGGCCGACTACCGGGACCTGAACGACCCGGCGCGCCGGCGCACGGTGGAGGCCGCCTCCTCGATCTTCGTGGTCGAGGGGAAGCTCGCCGTCGAACGGCTGCTGCAGTCGACCTACGTCGTCCGTTCGCTGCTGGTCGACGACCACCAGGTGTCGGCGGGCGCCGGCCTGGTGGCTGCGGTCCGGTCCCGGGGCGCGCCGGTGTTCGTCGGCGCCCGTCCCGTGGTGGAGGCCACGGTCGGGTTCGCGCTCCACCGGGGCGTCGTGGCCGTGGCGGACCGCCCGGAGCCGGTGGACGCCGACGCAGTGCTGACGGGTGCCCGTGTGGCCCGTGGCGGTGGGGGCGCACCGGTGGTGGCGGTGCTCGAGGGGCTCAACGACCACGAGAACCTCGGGGCCCTCTTCCGCAACGCCGCCGCCTTCGGGGTCTCGGGTGTCCTGCTCGATCCGACCTGCGCCGACCCGCTCTACCGCCGCTCGGTCCGGGTGTCGATGGGACACGTGCTGCAGGTGCCCTTCGCCCGCCTGGCTCCGTGGCCGTCCGGGCTCGAACGGGTGCGGGCCGCCGGGTTCGTGGTCGCCGCCCTGGCGCCGCATCCGCCGGTCGGCGGTGACGTCCCGGCGGTGACCCTGGCCGGGCTGTGCGACCGGCGGACCTCGGACGGGGCGGGCGTGGCCGTGCTGCTCGGAGCGGAGGGCCCGGGATTGTCGGACGCCGCGCTGGCGGCCGCCGACGTGGCGGTCCCGATCCCGATGGCCGACGGGGTCGACTCGCTCAATGTGGCGACGGCGGCGGCCATCGCGTTCCACGCGCTGGCCAACACCTGAGCGATCAGCGCCGCGGGCCGACGGAGGGGGTGGGTCTCCGATGTGTGCCGGTACAGTCCTCCACGTGAGCGCGCATGCCGGCCGCCAGTCGGACCGAGGGCCGACCGACCCCCCGGGGGTCGACATCTACACCGAGCCCGACGGGGACCCCGACACACTGGCGAACCTCGGCCCGCTCGGGCCGATGGCAGGCATCTTCGAGGGCACCGGCGGGTCCGACCGGCACCCGGCGGTCGGGGGGATCGACGAGCCGGACGCCTTCCACGAGCGGTACGAGCTCCAGCCCATCGACCGCCAGACCAACGGCCCGCAGATCTTCTACGGACTCCGGTACCACACCCACATCGTCAAGCCCGGGGAGGTCGAGACCTTCCACGACCAGGTCGGGTACTGGCTGTGGGAGCCGGCCGCCGAGACCGTCACCTTCACGCTCGCCATCCCCCGAGGCCAGGTGCTCCTGGCCAGCGGGCCGGCGGCGCCCGACGCCACCGACTACGAGTTGACGGCCGCGCTCGGGTCCGAGGTCTACGGCATCCTGTCCAACCCGTTCCTGGACGCCAACTTCCGGACCGTCAGCTTCCGGATGCGCGTGACGATCGGCGACGACGGAACCTGGTCCTATGAGGAGGACTCGATGCTGGCCGTACCGGGACGGGACGGGCTCGTCAACCACCACGATGCCAACACCCTGACCCGGGTCGCTCCGCCGACGGCGAACCCGCTGGCGCTCGGGGCCGCACCCGACTGACGCGGCCCCCCTACCCTTCGGCTGGCTCGGGCGGCATCGACGGCACAGGGTGCTCGGCGGATCCCCCTGCCGGTGGCGCCGACCGACTGCTCGGCGGTGATCCCGTCCCTTGTCAGGCGGGCGTCGACCCGTCGCCCGGCCGCAGATGCGGCGAGGTCGACCGCACCGGGTGCGATCGGGGCAACGGGTCCAGGCCGACGATCGAGGTCGACCCCTCGGCGATCCCCCTGGCCAACTCGGTCAGGCGGAGATTGTGGTTCCGCGCGTGGGAACGGATGCGCTGGAAGGAGCGGTCCATGTCCAGCCCGGACGCCTCGCTGACCATGCCCTTCGCCTGTTCGATGATGATGCGGCTGTTCAGCGCCTCGCTCAGCTGGGCGTTGAGCACCGCGGCGCCCACCGCCGACTGGTGCTGGATGATGGCGATCGTCGCCACGTCGGCCAGCGCCTGGGCGACGATGACGTCGTCCTCGCGCAATGATCCGAGTGACGTCCGGAACATGTTGAGCGCCCCCACCGTCGTACCGCGCAGACGCATGGGCAGTGCATGCACGGAGCGGAACCCGTCGGCCACGGCCCGTCGGGCGAAGCGGGGCCAGCGTTCGTCGACCGCAGTCAGCTCGAGGTTGACGATGGGCTCACCACTGACGAAGCAGTCGACGCACGGACCCTCGTTCGCCTGGAGCTCGAACAGCTCGAGTCCCCGCATGGCGTCGCTCGACGATGCGACGACCTGGAGTTCGCCGCCGGGGGCGGCGAGCATCACGCCGGCCGAGTCGACGTCGAGGACCTCGACGCACCGGTCGCTCAGGACGGTCAGGACGTCGATCACGTCGAAATCGTCGACCAGGTTGTCCGCCAGCTCGACGAGTGTCCGGATCAGGAGTGCTTCTCGGGACATCACTGCGCCAATCGATCGAGGTGCACTCGGCGGCGACACGAGAGTGGATGGAGGCCGTTCACATCCTACCCGTGGACCTCACCTGGGCCCGTGGATCTCCCCTGGGCGCTCGGAGCTTCGGGTCAGGCAGGTTCCGGACCTTCCAGGCGGATGCGTCGGTCGACCACGTCACGCGACACGTCGTCGATGGTGCGATCGAGGAGGAAGGCGTGACCACGGAGCCGCACCAGTGCCTCGGTCACGCCGATGCCGAGCTGGATCGAGACCATCCCGGCGGCCTGGTGGACGACGAAGTGGAAGTTTGCCCCCTCCTCCAGCTCGACGGACACCGAGCCCGGCGGCGCATCGGCCTGCATGGCCAGGATGGCCCGGGTCGCCACGACCGCAATCGCCAGGGCGTCGGCGTGCTGGAGGTCGTTGAGTGCCCCCGGCGAGTCCCGGTGCAGGGTCAGTGCACCGAGCTTGACGGCACCGATCCTGACCGGGAAGGCGAACAGGGCTCGGACGCCGGCTCGCAGGGCCGACGTTGCCAGCGCCGGCCAACGGGCCACGGCCGGAGCGGCGAGTTCCGGCTCGAGGACGGGCCGCCCGCCCGCATGCGCGTCGATCGCCGGTCCTTGTCCCAGGGTGAATTGCAGGTCGTCCAGGTATGCGGCCACGCCGTCGGTGGTGCACAGCGAACCGTGGGCGAGCTCGTCGGACAGGAGGATGATGCTGGCGCCGCTGACTCCGGTGGTCTCGGCTGCGAGCTCGCAGAGGCGGAGCGTCCCCGTGCCGTCGGCATCGTGCGGGGCGAGCCGGCTCAGGATCAGCGCCATCCGGTCGTCGTGCACCGTCACCGCCCCCACCACGACCGGGAGCGGGCGACGAGCAGTGAGGTGGATCCTCGTCGCGTCATCGATCGCCTCCTGGGTACAGGGTGGGACGCTCAACGGGATCCGGATTCAGCGCACCCGGCCGCTGGCGCGACCGGCTCTCCCTTCACCCTACACACCCCGCCCGGCCCGTCCCGGGGCGGGGTCGCCCACCCCGGGCGGCACGATCCGAAGCGGTGTAGGGTCGGGACAACGCCCGGTCCACCTTCGATTGCGGAGATCGGAGATCGCGGCACGTTGCTCCAGACTCCCGGTGACGCAGGACACTTCCGAGGTGGTCATGTCGAGCGATCTGGAGAAGAGGATCGAGTTGGCACTCGTTCCCGCGCCCTGGTCCGATGAGCCCGGTCCGGTCTGCGCGCAGATGCATCCGTCGTCGCCGGCCATGGGTGGTCCCGTCGAGGCTCCGCTGACGCTTGCCCGAGTTGCGCCCGCGAGCGATCGACGGGGTCCGTTCCGCAGGCCGTTCCGGCGCCCACCGCGCCGACGGGGCTACGTCGCCGACGACACGACCGGCGGCCGGATCGCCTAGGGCCGCAACCGGCCCGCCTGGCCGGCCAGCACGTGGGAATCCGTCGGGCGAGTCGGTGGTTGTCCGAAGGGTGATCGCGATCGTCGACCGCGACGGCCGGACGCACGAGCCGCACGATGCGGCGCCAACAGGTCGACACGACTCGGAGGAGCAGACATGAGGATCGGCATCATCGGTGCAGGGAACATCGGCGGCAACCTCACCCGGAGGCTGACTGCGCTCGGCCACCAGGTGTCGGTGGCCAACTCACGGAATCCCGACACGCTCGGCGACCTGGCCGCCGAGACGGGGGCGGTGGCCGTGCCGGCTGCGCACGCAGCTGCCGGGGCCGACGTCGTGGTGGTGACGATTCCCCTCAAGGCGGTGCCCGACCTCCCGGACGGCCTCCTGGACGGGGCTGCCGACGACGTGGTCGTGATCGACACCTGCAACTACTACCCGCAGCAGCGCGACGGGCGCATCGCGGAGATCGAGGACGGGATGACCGAGAGCCGGTGGGTCGAGGAGCAGTTGGGCGTGTCGGTGGTGAAGGCGTTCAACGGGATCTACGCCGACCGCCTGCTCGCCCGAGGACTCCCCGTCGGCACCGAGGGAAGGATCGCGCTCCCTGTGGCCGGTGACGACGCCGCGGCCAAGGCCGTGGTCATGGCGCTCGTGGACTCCCTCGGCTTCGACCCGGTCGACGGCGGCGGGCTCGACGACTCCTGGCGCCAGCAGCCCGGTACGCCCGTCTATGGGACCGACTTCGACGCCGAGGGAGTCCGGCGGGCATTGGCCGAGACCGCGCCCGGGCGGGGACCCGACTGGGTCGCCTGAGGGACCCCTGTCGGGCGGTCCGCGCCCAGGACGTCGGTGCCGAAACGGGCCCCGCCTGTCCGTGCTCGGCCCGACTTCCATCGGGGGCCGGACGAGCTGTGCCGTCCTGAGCGGGTGTACGGTCACCAGGTAACTTCCACGCGCGGGTCCGTCGACGTCGACAACCCGTCGTCCGTCGCTCCGGACCCCTGGTGACGTCATCGCACCTCCGGGAGCCTGTAGTGACCGCACCGCGTGATGATGTTCCCTGTCGCCGTGCCAACTTCCCTGTCGGTCCCGGTCCGGCGCGCGCAGCCTCGTCAGCCACCAGCGGCACGAACCAATGTCCGACGCCGATCGGCGGTCGCACCCGGCCGGTCGCAGAGCGAGGGCGTCACGCGCTGTTCACCCGCGTGGGTAATTCGACTCTGCCGCGCCCGACCTCGGCGGCGCACACTGAATTCGACAGGCCTCCCTTGTACATGCCGGCGACCGGAACGGAGTTCCCATGGCACTAGTGACCGAGCCACCCCGATCGGAGTCCCCGACGCCACCCGGGCCGCCACTGTCCCCCCGCAACGAGCAGAAGGCCCGCACGCTGGGTCTCACCTCGGCAACCGGGCTGGTGATCGGCAGCATCGTCGGCACCGGCGTGTTCACCATGCCCGCGGTGATCGCCGGTGCGGGCACGATGGGGATCGTCGTCCTCGGCGTCATCGCCGTCGGCGCCATGCTCCTGGCTGTCCTGTTCGGCCAGCTCACCCGCCGGATCCCCAACAGCGACGGGGGGCTCTACGCCTACAGCCGCCACGAGTTCGGCGACTTCGCCGGCTACCTGGTCGGCTGGTGCTACTGGATCCAGTCCTGGGCCGGCAATGCCGCCATCGTGTCGTCCTGGGTCTTCTACGTCGACGCGCTCTTCGGGTGGGCCCATCCGTCCGGCATGGAGAACTGGGCGATCGCCATGGTGGGCCTGTGGGTGCCCGCCCTGGTGAACCTCGCCGGCATCCGCCAGATGGCGTGGTTCGAGAACGTGTCGGTCGTGCTGAAGTTCCTGCCACTGCTCTTCGTCGGCATCGTCGGCTGGTTCTTCGTGGAGTCGGCGCACTTCGGCCCGTTCAACGCCTCGGGTGGCAGCCTCTACAGCGGGATCGGGATCGCCGCCGGCGTGGCCCTTTTCTCCTTCATCGGGGTCGAGGCCGCAGCGGTGACGGCCAAGCGGGTGCGCAACCCCCGGGTCAACGTCGAGCGGGCCTCGGTCCTCGGGACGGCGCTGAGCGCCGGCCTCTATGTGCTGGTGACCGCCGTGGTGATGGGACTGGTGGCGCACCACACGCTGGTCAACACCGGTTCCCCGTTCGTCAACGCCTTCGACTCGATGTTCCCCCACAGCGCCTGGGCCGGGAAGTTCATCGCCGCCGTCGCCGTCGTGTCCGGCATCGGCGCGCTCAACGGGTGGACGCTCATCGTCACCGAGACGTCACGGGCCATCGCCCAGGACGACCTGTTCCCCCGGCCGTTCGCCTGGACAGACCGCAAGGGGACGGCCTGGTTCGGCATCCTCGTCGGCACGGCGTTGCCGTCGCTGCTCATGCTCTGGCGATACAACACCAGTGCGGGACTGACCGTCTTCACCTACCTCGTCGACCTGACGGTCGTGACGGTGGCGATCCCGTACTTCATGTCGGCCATCGCCCAACTCACGTACCTGGTGTCCCGGCGCCGCAGGGTGCAGGGCTGGCAGCTCGCCCGTGACCTGTCCGTCGCCGGGGCGAGCGTCCTGTTCTCCATGTGGGTCACCTTCGCCTCGGGCTATCAGGTCGTCTACCAGGCCCTCGTGGTGATCCTGGCCGGGCTCGTCCTCTACGCCTTCCTGAACGCCCGCCGGCAGCGGCTCGGCGAGGCCTCCGAGCCGGTCGACCTGCCGGACGAGCCGAGCGCCGTGCCAGTGGCCGACGCAGCTACGCCCGCCTGACCGGGAATCCGGTGACACCCATCCATCGACTGGAGCACGTCTCATGCCCTTCCACGTAGGTTCCGAGGTCGGCCGGCTCCGGCAGGCCATCGTCCACCGTCCGGGTCTCGAGTTGTCCCGGCTCACCCCGGACAACATCGGGGAACTCCTCTTCGACGACGTGATGTGGGCCGCCAAGGCCAAGGAGGAGCACGACGCCTTCACCGAGGCCCTGCGCGACAAGGGGGTCCTCGTCCACTACTACGGCAGGCTCCTGGCTGAGACGCTGGACCTGACCGAGGGGCGCGCCTTCGTCCTCGACCGTGTCTGCACGCCCGAGATCCTCGGGCCGTCGTTGGTCGCCCCGGTGCGGCACCTGCTGGAGGACTTGGCCGGGGACGAGTTGGCGCAGTTCCTGGTCGGCGGTGTGTTGAAGGCCGACCTCCACCCCATGCGGGCCCACAGCCTCAAGTGGAACATGCTCCAGGCCGACGACTTCGTGCTGCCACCGCTGCCCAACCACCTGTTCCAACGCGACAACTCCTGCTGGATCTACGGCGGGGTGACCGTCAACCCGATGGCCATGCCGGCCCGTCGACGCGAGTCGCTGCACACCCGGGCCGTCTACGGCTTCCACCCACTCTTCGCCGGCGCCGAGTTCGAGACCTACTACGGCGGTGACGACCACGACTACCAGCCGGCCACCATCGAGGGCGGCGACGTCCACGTCATCGGCCACGGTGCGGTCCTGATCGGGATGGGCGAGCGGACGACGCCCATGGCCGTCGAGTCGGTGACCGAGGCGCTCTTCGCCGCCGGGCAGGCCACGACGGTGGTCGCCATCGAGCTGCCCCACAGCCATGCGTTCATGCACCTCGACACCGTCATGTCCATGGTGGACACCGGCACGTTCGTGCTCTATCCCTACTTCGACCGGCACCTGAGGAGCTGGACCTTCACCCATACCGACGAACCGGGCGGGTTCGCGATCGCCCGAAACCACAGCCTGTGGGAGACCCTCGCCGAGATCCTCGAGGTGCCCGAGGTCTCCGTCCTCACCACCGACGAGGACATCCGTGCCGCAGAGCGCGAGCAGTGGGACGACGGCACCAACTACCTGGCCGTGGCCCCGGGTGTGGTCATGGGCTACGAGCGCAACGTCGCCACCAACACGATGCTCCGCAAGCACGGGATCGAGGTCGTCGACATCGGCGGCAACGAGCTCGGCCGGGGTCGGGGCGGGCCCCGGTGCATGACCTGCCCGATCGAGCGCGACGCGGCCTGACGGTGACGACGCCCGTCGCCGACGGCTTCCGTGCCGGCCACTTCCGGGGCCGGAGCCTGTGCAAGGAGACCGACCTCACCGCCGCCGAGTTCCTGTCCATCGTCGACCTCGCCGACGTGTTGCGCGCCGAGAAGCGGTCGGGTAGCGAGCGCCAGCGGATGATCGGCCGCAACATCGCCCTCATCTTCGAGAAAGCCTCGACCCGCACGCGGGCCGCGTTCGAGGTGGGTGCCCACGACCAGGGGGCCCACGTCACCTATCTGGGCCCAGAGGGGACCCACATCGGTGAGGGCGAGTCGATCAAGGACACCGCACGGGTGCTCGGGCGGATGTACGACGGCATCGAGTACCGGGGGTTCGCCCAGGATGCCGTCGAGATCCTGGCGCGGTTCGCCGGCGTGCCCGTGTGGAACGGCCTCACCGACGAGTGGCACCCCACGCAGATGCTGGCCGACATCTTGACCATGCGGGACCACTCGGACAAGGCGTTGGACCGGGTGGGCTACTGCTACCTGGGGGACGCCCGGAACAACACGGCCAACTCGTTGCTGGTCACGGGCGCGCTGCTCGGCATGGACGTGCGCATCGCCGCCCCCGAGGACCTGTGGCCGTCCGCCGACGTCCAGACCATCGCCCAGGGGCTCGCCAGCGCCTCGGGTGCACGGATCCACATCGGGACCGACGTGCTCGGCGGGGTGGAGGGCGCCGACTTCCTCTACACGGACATCTGGGTCTCGATGGGCGAGCCGGCCGCGGACTGGGAGCCGAGGATCGCGAAGTTGCTCCCGTACCAGGTCAGCGCGGCCACCATGGCGATGACGGGGAACCCCGACGCCAAGTTCATGCACTGCCTCCCCGCACTCCACGACACCGACACGGTCCTCGGGCGGAGGCTCGCCGATGCCTGGCACCTGGACGCGCTCGAGGTCACCGACGAGGTCTTCGAGTCGCCGGCGTCGATCGTGTTCGATCAGGCGGAGAACCGTCTCCACACCATCAAGGCGGCGATGGTCGCCAGCCTCGGGGACTGACGTGCGCCTGGTCGTGGCGGTCGGTGGCAATGCGCTCCTGGAGCGGGGCGAGGTCCCGCTCGCCCGGATCCAGGAAGGCCATGTCGCCGTGGCCGTGGCCGCGCTCGCCCGACTGGCGACCGCCAACGAGCTGGTGATCACCCATGGGAACGGACCCCAGGTGGGACTCCTGGCCAACGAGAGCGCCCTCGATCCCGACCTGCCGGGCCCCTATCCGCTGGATGTCCTGGGGGCCGAGTCCCAGGGCATGATCGGCTACTTCTTCCTGCAGGCGCTGGAGAACGCCCTCCCTGGCAGGAGCGTGGTCAGCCTGGTCTGCCAGACCGAGGTGGCCGATGACGACCCCGCGTTCCTCGACCCGACCAAGTTCGTGGGGCCCGTCTATCCACGGGACGGGGCCGACGACCTGGCGGCCCGGCGCGGATGGGAGATCCGGCAGGATGGGACCGGGTGGCGGCGTGTGGTGGCCTCCCCCGAGCCCCTGGCGATGGTCGAACTCGGGACGATCCGGCGACTGGTGGGCGACGGCGCCATCGTGATCTGCGCAGGCGGTGGCGGCATCCCGGTGGTCCGTGGGCACGACGGTCAGCTCCGCGGGGTCGAGGCGGTCATCGACAAGGACCTCGGCGCTGCGCTCCTGGCACGGGAGCTCGACGCCGACGCCCTGTTGCTGCTGACCGACGTTGCCGGTGTCGAGGACGGATTCGGCACGTCCGATGCGACGCTGATCCGCCGCACCACCGCCGCAGCGCTGCGTGCCCGCCACCTTCCCCGCGGTTCCATGGGTCCGAAGGTCGACGCCGCCTGCCGGTTCGTGGAGGCCACGGGGAGACCGGCCATGATCGGGAGCCTGGGGGACGCGGTCGAGTTGCTCCAGGGGACCCGGGGGACCATCGTCGAGTCATGAGCGGGGCTACCCCAGTCATCGGCGGGGCATCGGGCCCGGCGGGCGACGGCTCGCCGCTACGAGGGGATCGGCCGGCTGTCGAGCTCGACCTGGCGACGGCCTGCCGCCTGACGGCCGACGACGTCGTGGCGCGGCTGGCGAGCAGCACCCAGGGCCTCACGTCCGTCGACGCCGCCGACCGGCTCGCCAGGTTCGGACCGAACGTCCTCGGCACCCGGCGGGTGAGCGCCGGCTCCGTGCTGTTCCGCCAGGTCCGCAACCCGATCCTGATCCTCCTACTGGGTGCTGCACTCGTGTCCGGGCTGACCGGAGGCGGCACCAACGCCGCGATCATCGCCGTCATCGTCGCCCTCAGCGTCGGACTCGGATTCTTCAACGAGTACCGGGCCGCGATGGCGATGGCCTCGCTCCGAGGCAAGATCCACCACGAAGCCGAGGTCGTGCGCGACGGGGCGACTGCGCACGTCCCGGTGGGGGACCTGGTCCCCGGCGACGTCGTCGTGCTCCGGATCGGCGTGATCGTCCCCGCTGACCTGCGCCTGCTCGACGTGGAGGAGCTCGAGTGCGACGAGGGCGTCCTCACCGGCGAGTCACTGCCGGTGACGAAGGAGGTGGCCCCGGTCGACACCGGGTCGCTGCTCGACCAGCCCGGCTGCGCGTTCATGGGAACCGTGGTCCACCAGGGCTCGGGCCGCGGCATCGTGGTCAGCAGTGGGACCCGCACGGCGTTCGGCCGGATCGCCGCCGGGCTCGCAGAGCAGCAGTCGCAGACCGCCTTCGAGGTCGGGCTGTCCCGGTTCTCGCGGTTCCTGTTCGGTGTCGCCGCCGCCCTCACCGTGTTCATCTTCGTCGTCAACGTGGCGCTGTCCAGGCCCCTCATCGAGGCACTGCTCTTCTCGCTGGCCATCGCCGTGGGCATCGCCCCCGAGATGATGCCGGCCATCGTGACCGTCAGCCTCTCCGCCGGGTCACGTGCACTCGTCGCCAAGAGGGTGCTCGTGAAGCGGCTCGTCGCCATCGAGGACCTCGGGAACATCGAGATCCTCTTCACCGACAAGACGGGCACCTTGACCGACGGGAAGATCGCGTTCGCCCGGGCGCTCGACGCATCGGGAACGGACGGTGACCGTCCACTGGTGCTGGGCCTGGTCTGCAACGAGGCCACGGTGACCGCCGAGGGCCCGGTCGGGGGCAACGCACTGGACCAGGCCCTGTGGGCGGCACCCGCGGCCGCACCGGGCGGGGAGCTCGCATCGACTGCCGCGGGGTACCCGAGGCGGGGGATCCTCCCCTTCGACCACGAACGCCAGATGGGCTCGGTCCTCGTCGACACACCCGAGGGCGGACTGCTGTTGGTCGTGAAGGGCGCGCCGGAAGCCGTACTCGCCCGGTGTGTCGATGTCCCCGCGGAGGCGCACTCCGTGATGGAGGCACTGTTCGCCGAAGGGTCCCGGGTCGTCGCCGTGGCCGTCCGCGACGCCTCCGGGGCCGCAATGCCGGTGGCAGCGGACGAGCAGGGACTGACGCTCGTGGGATTCCTCACGTTCGCCGACCGCCCGAAGGATGACGCGGGCTCGTCGATCGCCAAACTCCAGCGGCTCGGCATCGAGGTGAAGATCATCACCGGGGACAACGGCCTGGTGGCGTCCAAGCTCTGCGCGGACATCGGGGTCGAGTCGACGGGCGTGCTCAGCGGCCCCGACCTCGAGGACCTCGACGACGACCAGCTCGAAGCGGCGATCGCCACGACGACGATCTTCGCCAGGATCGGGCCCGGTCAGAAGTCGCGCATCATCAAGGTCGCACGTCGCACAGGTCGGGATGTGGCGTTCCTCGGCGACGGCGTGAACGATGCCGTCGCCCTCCACCACGCCGATGTCGGGATCTCGGTGGACTCCGGTACCGATGTGGCCAAGGACGCCGCCGACGTGGTGCTCCTCGACAAGGACCTGGGGGTGCTGGCCGAGGGGGTGATGGAGGGCCGCCGCATCTTCGCCAACACGATGAAGTACGTGCTGATGGCGACCTCCTCGAATTTCGGGAACATGTTCAGCGCAGCGGGCGCCTCGGTGTTCCTGACCTTCCTCCCGATGCTCCCGTCGCAGATCCTCCTGAACAACCTGCTCTACAACTCGGGGCAGCTGGCGATCCCGACCGACCGCGTCGACCCCGAGGCGCTGGCCCGGCCGGCCGCGTGGGACATGCGGTTCATCCGCCGCTTCATGTCCGTGTTCGGGCCGATCAGCTCGATCTTCGACTTCATCACCTTCTGGGTGATGCTGTCGCTCCTGCACGCCGGGCATGCCGAGTTCCGGACCGGCTGGTTCGTCGAGTCGATCGCCACCCAGACACTGGTGATCTACCTCATCAGGACCCGTCGGGTCCCGTTCTTCACCAGTCGTCCGAGCCTGCCGATGCTGCTGGTGCCCACCGGGGCCGCCGTGGTGGGCGCCGTGCTGCCCTACACGGGCCTGGCCCCACTGCTGGGCTTCACGCCGCTTCCGACGACGTTCTTCCTGCTCCTGTTCGTCATGGTCGCCGCCTACCTGCTGCTGGTGGAGCTGGCCAAGTCCCGCTTCTACCGCGCCCCTCGGGTCCGCACGACCGGCCCCACGCTCACTCCCGACCTCCGCAGGGAGCGGCACCTGCGCCGGCGGGCGTCCCGGTTCGTCCACGTCGCCCCGGCGCCCGCTGGGCCGACGGCGGCAAGGGTGCGCCGGGCCACGACGACCCCGACCCGGACCCCGCGGGACGCGTGACGACCGCAGCGCCGATCCAGGTGCCGGACCTCCGGCCCCATGGAGCGGCCGGGACGTCGTCCCCATCGGTCCGGGGCGGTCCGTCCCGTCCGGGCGCCGGCATCGGGCCGGGAGGCGAAGCCCTGAAGGCCCAGTCCGGGGGGCGGACTGGCGAACCGAGAATCTGAGCTGCACGCACGTCGGACCGGGCCGTGGACGCAGCAGGTGCATCGTCCAGGCGTCTCCGGCCGCGCTGCGGGCTTCCACCCGTTGCCCCCGGCCACTCACCCATCGTCCCGGGGCAGGTTCCGGGCGTGCCATCGCCACCGGCGGAGCCCTGCTCGCCAATGAGGCCGTCCGCTTGCACGACCCAACGGTCACCGTGCTGAAGCCAGGAGTCGGCGCGTTGGCCGCATTCCGACTCCCGTGACGGGCCGTCGCCACCGCGGGCCCCAGGTTCTCGGATGCCAGTCGAGTACGGGTGACGATCCCGCAACTTCCGAGCTCGAGCCGTTACGCTCACTCCAAATCTCCTCCAGGCAGGTCCACTGGCTTCGGGGAGGGAGAAGTGAAGGCAGGTCGTACTGCATGAAGTCGCGCCTGGCGGTGGGAACGGTCCTCGTCGCATGCATCCTCGCGGCAACCGTGACCTGGAGCTCAACGGCAAGTGCGTTTCCCGGTGGCCTGCCGGTGTCCGTCACTCTGAGTTCGTCGGACAATCCGTCGACGTTCGACGCAGGCGTGGTCTACTCCGCCACGCTCACAACTTCAGACTCGGGGAGTGTCGACGGTCTCGACACGGTCGAGTTCCAAGACGGTGGATCCACGCTCAACGGTTGCACGAGTCAACCCCTCCTGCCAACGGGAACCCCCGGCAGCTACTCGGCGAGCTGTGTCGCCCAAGCTTCCCAGATGACCGTGGGCACCCACCAGGTCAAGGCTCAGTTCTTCGGCGATTCGACCTACGGGCCGGGCACCGGGGACCTGACCCAGATGGTCGATTCCGGTCCGACGACCACCGTCATCACCGCACCGGCATCGGGCGCAGGTCTCCCTTACGGCAATGAAGGCCAGAACTCGCTCGATGTCACGGTGACCGCCGCCCCCGGGGTCGATCAGCGTCCCTCTGGCAACGTCAACTTCTACGCGGGCACCCCGGGCTCCGGGACCTACCTGTGCACGGCCTTTCTCGGAGGATCGATCGCCGGCCAGGCAACGGGCAACTGCAACCTGAACTACAGCCAGCTGGATGCCGGTCCCGTCGCGCTCGTCGCTGCCTACAGCGGAGACGGGAACTTCGCCGGATCGACCTCCACTGCCGTGGACATCACGATCACACAGGTCCAGACGCAACTCGGGGTCTTCCCTGTACCCGGGTATGCGTTCTACGGCGCAGAGAGCGGGAACTTCTTCATCGTCGGTGCTGGTGGGAGCGGAGGGGGAAGCCCAACCGGCTTCTACGCGATCACAGCAGCCGGGGAGAGCCTGATCGCACCCGACTCCTGCTCGGCATCGAATGGAGGGGGGAATCCCTGCTTCATCGACTCAGCAACGGCTCTGAGCGCCTCAGCGGTTCCGTACTCCGTGACCGTCTCGTATCCGGGCGACACGAACTTCGCTCCGGCCTCCACCACGGTTCCGCTCATGATCTTCCCGGCCACGACAACGACGCGCCTCAGCATCTCCACGCCCTGGACGAAGTACGGACAAGAAGGGGCAATCGAGATTGCGGCCACAGTCACTTCCGGCACGACGGGTGCGCCAACGGGTCCGGTGGTCATCCAAGATGCCGGTGTCGTCGTCTGCACCGTGGCATCGCTGGAGCCCGTGGGAACCGATGCAGCGACCGGTAGCTGCCCGGCACTCGGTGACACGCTGCTGGCACCCGGCGGCCACGCCTTGACGGCAAGCTATCCCGGCGACGGCAACTACCAGAGTTCGATTTCTGCGGCACAGGCGCTGACGGTTTCCTCGCAGGGCTACTGGATTGCAACGGATACCGGCGGTGTCATTGCGTACGGGGCGTCACCGATCCTTGGACCTCCGTCAGGCTTCCCGCTCAATCGACCGATCGTCGGAGTCACCGGCACCCCCGACGGCGGTGGGTACTGGGAGGTCGCCTCCGATGGCGGGATCTTCGCCTTCGGCGACGCCCACTTCTTCGGGTCGATGGGGGGTCAGTCCCTCAACCGACCGATCGTCGGGATCGCCGCCACCCCCGACGGCGGTGGGTACTGGGAGGTCGCCTCCGATGGCGGGATCTTCGCCTTCGGCGACGCCCAGTTCTTCGGGTCGATGGGAGGGCACCCACTCAACCAACCGGTGGTGGGAATTGCCCGGGACCGCGTGACCGGTGGCTACTGGGAGGTCGCACGAGACGGCGGTGTCTTCTCGTTCCATGCTCCCTTCAGGGGGTCCGTGGGGAACCTGCCGCTCAGCGCACCGGTCGCAGGCATCGCGGCAACGCCTGACGGGGGCGGGTATTGGGAAGTCGCCGGCGACGGGGGTGTCTTCGCTGAGGGCGATGCTCCCTTCCTCGGATCGATGGGTGGCACGCCGATGCCTGGATCCATGGTCGGCATGGCGGCGACAGCGAGCGGGCACGGCTATCGACTGGCTTCTTCCGACGGTGGCGTCTTCACGTTCGGCGATGCCGAGTTCGCCGGATCAGCCGTGGGCGAGCTCGGTAGCGGGACCGTGGTCGGCATCACCAGCACCTAGTCGGCAGCCGGCTCCCCCGGCCGTGCCAGGTGGCGGCAGGTAGTCAGCTGCAGGTGCATCACCGCGGGTTGCCCGGAGTCCCCCGTGAGGGGATGAAGTCATGGCGGGAGGCACGAGGTACTCGCCCGATCCGCGTGAGCCAGCCGTGATGATGGTCGTCGAACATCGGGAGGCCGTCCCTCCCGGTGGGCGACGATTCCGGCAGCCGCGTCGACGCCCGCGGTGACGGCCGCGACGCTCCGCGTCGCCCCGAGGGGTGAGTTTCGTCAGGATCCCCTGGCGGAGGCGGTGGGATTTGAACCCACGGTGAGTTTCCCCACACACGATTTCCAATCGTGCCGATTCGGCCGCTCTCGCACGCCTCCGTGTCGTGCACGGTCCCGGTCCCGGGCCGTCCACGGCCACGACAGGCTACTCCGACCGCCCGGCGGGTCCGGACCGGCGCAGCCGGCGGCGCCCCCCGGGAGCGGTAGCATCGGGGTCGCCCCGGTGGTGGGTGCGACGGCTGGGTCCTGCGCAACGTCCTCCTGTGAATCGAGTCAGGGTCGGAAGGCAGCAGCTCTCAGCAGGCAAGGCAGTGTGCCGCAGCCAACCTGGCCGTCGCACCGACCACCGGGGACCGTCGTTCCGGGAGCAGATTCCCTTCTCGGTGGTCTCGAGAGTGATCAGTATCCGGTCCGTCCTGATCCTCGGATGTCCGGCCCACCTCGGCACCCGGTCCGCCGGGGAGGCCGCCCGAACCGACCGGACCACCGTCGGGCCCTCGGAAGGTTCCCGAGCCGACCGGTAGGCTCCCGACCGTGGCCGACACGACCGAGGAAGTCCCCTACCAGTCCCTCTACCGACG
>JADGOH010000096.1 GCA_017883025.1 Acidimicrobiales bacterium | reverse complement strand
GGCCTACGGGGAGCTCACCCGGGTCAACCGCGCCAACTGGGACGCGGGTCGCCAGCTGCTCGGTTGGGCCCACGCCGCCGGGTTCACCGACGTGGCCGCCTCGGCCTCGGTCTGGTGCTTCGCCACCGACGAGGAGCGGGCATGGTGGGGCGGGCTGTGGGCCGAGCGGTTCGCCGACTCGCCGATGGCGGACCAGCTGGTCGGGCACGGGATCGCCGCCCGTGACGACCTCGTGGGGTTCGCTTCCGGGTGGCGCCGGTGGGCCGCCTCGCCCGACGGGTGGTTCGCCGTCCTCCACGGCGAGGTCCTGGCCACCGCCTGACCCGGGCCGGATGAGCGCGCCGTCAGTCCCCGGCGGCGAGTGCCTCGAGGAAGCGCTCAGGAGCTTCGACCATCGGATAGTGGCCGACGCCGTCGAGGCGCACCACCCGGGCGTCGGGACGCGCCGCGGCCAGGCGGTCGGCCATGGCCGGCACGGCGATCGGGTCGTCGATGCCCCACACGACGACCAGGGGTGACGGATGGTCGACGATCGGCGGGGTGAACCGCGCCTCGAGCCGGCGCCGCTCCTCGATGTAGCGGGCGAGCCTCGGCAGCAGCCGCTCGCCGTCCTCGGCCGAGATCAGCGCCCACTGGGCGTCGAGCTCGTCGGCACCGACGTCGGACGACGGGCTGAACGTCGCCGACAGGCCGGCGAGCACCCCGTCCCGGTCGAGCACCCCCGGGGCCAGGCGTTCGTCGGGCAGTGCCTCGAGCAGCTTCTGGCCGTCGCTCAGATGTACCAGGTCCATGAAGACCGTCCCGTTGGTCACCACCCGGTCGGTGACCTCGGTGTCCCAGGACCCCTCGAGCTGGCGGGCGAGGAGCTCGCCGCCGACCGTGTCGCCGATGTCGTGGGTCAGCAGCCCGAGGCGATCGATGCCGAGCTCGGCCGCGAGGGCGACGGCCAGGTCGGCCTGGTCGACGAGGCGGTAGGGGCGGTCCGGCTTGGCTGACAGCCCGAATCCCAGGTAGTCGAACAGCACCACCCGCCGCCCGGCGGCCAGTCCGTCGACCACCCGGTGGAAGTCGAACGACGACGTGGGAAATCCGTGGAGGACCAGCAGTGGCGGCGCCGTGGTCGGGCCGACGGCGGCAACGTCGACGGTGAAGACCCGGTGGCCGTGCAGGATGCGCTCGCTGCCGCGGTCCCGCCAGGCGTCGACCAGGGAGCTCACGCCCGTGGGCTCACACCAGGAGCCGGGTGCGGAACAGGTCGAGGACCTGGTCCAACGCCTCCCGGGTGGGGGTGCCGGGCCGGTCGTCGAGGTCCTCCGTCAGGACCGAGTGGGCTCCCTTGCGGTGCCCGTGCTGGTTGCCCGGCGACGAGTCCAGCTCCACACCGACGAAGCCGTCACCGAGGAGCTCGCGCAATGTCGCGAACCGCTCGGGCGGCGACGCCTTGTCCCCGGTGAACCGCACGCCCAGCACGCAGACGCCGGCGGCCACCCGCTCGACGACCTTCTCGACGTCGGCATCGCTGATCCCGAGTGCGGCGCGATGGGCCCGGTTGACGGGAAAGGGCAGTGACGGCTGGCTCAGCACCGGGGCGACCACCGTGTCGTCGACCATCATGGCCAGGGCGAAGCCGCCGGTGAGGCACATCCCCACGGCGCCGACGCCCGGCCCGCCGCACCGCTCGTGCTCGGTCCGGGCCAGGGCACGCAGCCAGGTGGTGACGGGGCTCGTCCGGTTGAGGGCGAGGATGGTGAACTCCCTGGACACGCACGCCTTGCTGATCGAGGCCAGTACGTAGGGCATGGCCGGCTCCCGGCCGTCCTCGCCGAAGAGGCTGGGCAGGACCGCGGTGCAGCCGATGCCGGCCACCATGCGGGCGAACCGCGCCACGTTGGGGGTGATCCCCGGGATCTCGCTGATCACGATCACCGCCGGGCCGGAGCCGGTGCGGTAGACGGTGCGGGTCGCGCCCTCGAACGAGAATTCCGAGCGCTCGAAGTCCTCGAGGGTGTCAGCCATGGCACGACGCTATCCCCGTCGGGCGCGCCATGGGCGCCCGTACTTCCGGTGCCGGATCAGCTCGCGGCGAGCGTGACCACCACGGGGCGGTGGTCCGAACCCGACGACGGCGCCACCCTGGCGTCCACCACGGTCACCGCCGGGGTCACCAGGATGTGGTCGAGCTGGCTGTGGGGGCGGTGCGACGGCCACGTCCGGCCGATCACGGCCCGGCGCCACCCGCTGAAGAACGAGGACGCCGGCGGCCCCCACATGTTCATGTCGCCGGCCAGCAGCGCCGGCGTGTCGAGCGGGGGCAGCAGGCGGGCGAGTCGACGGTACTGGGCGGGCGACAGGTGGGTGATGTGGGACATGTGGGTCCCGTGGACGACGAGCTCCTGTCCGCCCAGATCGGTGACGCACCGGACGACGGCACGGCTGGCGGGGTCGCGTCGGAGCTTTCCCAGGTCGAGGACGCGGGAGTCCCGGCACACGACCCGTGACAGGAGGGCGACGCCCCAGCGACCGTGATGGGCCACCCGGTCCCGTGGGCCGGCCGCCACCTTCCACTTCTCCTCGTCGAGGCGCAGGGTCTTGCGGACCTGGCCGATCGACGGCCCCCATCGCGCGCTGGCCGTGGCGACCGGCTCGTACAGGCGGGCGCCGGCGAGGTGGGCCTCGGCGACCACGTGGTAGCCGAGCCGGCCGGCGATCAGGGCGGCGGTGCCCGGCGTGCCGTCATCGGGGGTCCACGCCTCCTGCAGGATCAGCACGTCGGCGTCGAGGGCCTCGCACTCCGCCAGCACGTCGTAGTGGCGCCCCCAGCCGTCCACGCCCATGTGCACGTTGAAGCTGGCGACGCGCAGCGTCGCCCGTCGGTTGCCCGTGCCGGCGCCGGCCGGCTCGCGACCCGTCAACCGATCAGTGCCGGCCGAGTGCGGCGGCGCGGGCCCGCAGATCGGCGCGGAAGTCGGGATGGGCGATCTCGGCCAGGGCGGCGGCACGCTCGCGCACCGTCCGTCCCGACAGGTCCGCGGCCCCGTACTCCGTGATGACCACCCCGGTGTGGTGCCGCGGCGTCGACACCACGGACCCCTCGGGCAGCACCGACACGATCCGCGAGCGGGTCACCCCGTTCGACACGGCCGTCGAGCGCAGGCAGATCAGCGAGTGGTCGTCGAGGCGCATCTCCGCGCCGGCCACGAAGTCCTCATGGCCCCCCACCCCCGAGATCTGACGGCCGTCGATGTTGTCGGCCACCACCTGGCCGTAGAGGTCGACGCTGAGTGCGCCGTTGATCGAGACGAAGGCGTGGTTCTGGGCGATGACCATCGGGTCGTTGACCACCTGCACCGGCACGAAGGCCACGTCGGCATTTCCGTCGAGCCAGGCGTACAGCTCGGACGACCCGAGGGCGAAGGTCGTGATGGACACGCCGTTGAACAGCCGTTTGGCGTCGTTGGTCACCTTGCCGGACTGGTGGAGCAGCATGAGCCCGTCGGTGAACATCTCGGAGTGGATGCCGTAGCCGCCGCCGGGGCCTTCGGCGAGCTTGGTGGCCACCATGTTGGGCACGGCGCCGATCCCGATCTGGAGGGTGGCACCGTCGGTGACGAACGAACGGGCCACCTCGGCGATTGCCTCGTCGATGTCGTCGGGCGCGGGCTGGGGCAGGGTGAACGGTGCCCCCGACGCCTCGATCACGACGTCGACGATGTCGAGGGGCAGGGTGTTGGTGAAGTCCGGCGCCAGGGAGCAGGTCCGGGGCAGGTTGGGGTTCACCTCCACGATCAGGAGCCGGTCGGGGTCCTGTCCGGCGAGCAGCAACTCCTCGTAGGTGGCGCCGAGGTGGAGCGACAGGTTGACGGCCCCATCCTCGGGCGGGGCGGCCAGGACCGTCATCACCCGCGGGTCGTAGCGGCGCAGGATGGGCGCGAACTGCCGGAACCCGCCGGGCACGAGCTCGATGTTCGCCCCTGCGGCCAGCATCATCCGCTCGGCCGGCCCGAAGAAGCCACACCGGTAGGTGACGTTCGGATGGGACAGCACCGGGTAGAAGCCGAGCAGCAGCGCGCCGCCGAAGGTCAGGTCGACCCAATCGTCCCGCCCGCCGAGGGCGGTGAGGAACACGTCGGGGTTCGCCGGCCCGAGCCCGAACCCGACGGCGTCGGTGGTCCCGATCAGCTGGGCCGCTTCCTCGGGTGTGCAGAACCTAGGTGCCATGGCCACAGTGTGGCACCGGGTGCCGCTCACGGTGAGGGCACAAGGTCCCGACCTCGTCGCCACGGTCCGTGCGACCGATGCCGACACTGCCCTTCGGACGGTGGGAGCATGACCCGATGCGCTTCGACACCCAGCTGGCCGGACTCGAGGACGCCCCGGCACACGCCCGCAGGCTCGAGGCGATGGGGGTCGACGGGGCGTTCACCTTCGAGGGCCCCCACGACGTCTTCACCCCGCTGATCCTGGCCGCGGCAGCCTCCTCGACGTTGGAGCTGGCCACCAACGTCGCCATCGCCTTCCCCCGCAACCCGGTGCAGCTCGCCCACCAGGCGTGGGACCTGCAACTCCTCTCGCAGGGGCGGTTCACCCTCGGCCTCGGCAGCCAGATCCGGGCCCAGGTGGAGAAGCGGTACGGGGCCGAGTTCGACCGCCCCGTCGCCCGCATGCGCGAGCTGGTCGGGGCGCTGCGGGCGATCTTCGCCACGTGGGAGACGGGCGAGCGCCTCGACTTCCGGGGCGAGTTCACGTCCCACACCCTGATGCCCCCGATGTTCAACCCCGGGCCCCATCCCCACGGACTCCCACCGATCGCACTGGGCGCCCTCGGTCCCCAGATGGTGTCGCTGGCGGCCGAAGTGGCCGACGGGCTGCTGGTGATGCCGTTCAACTCGGCCGCCCACTTCCGTGCGCGCACACTGCCGGCGGTGGCCGAGGGCCTGGCCCGGGCGGGCCGGGCCCGGGGGGACATCACCGTCTCGGGCGAGGTGATCGTGTGCTGCGGGCGGGACGAGGCCGAGCTCGAGACGGCCCGGCTCGCCGGGCGCTGGCTGCTGTCGTTCTACGCGTCGACGCCGGCATACCGGCCCGTCCTCGAAGTCGAAGGGTGGGAGGACCTCCAGCCCGAGCTCAACGCCCTGACCAAGTCGGGCCGGTGGGACGAGATGCCCGACCGGATCGACGACACCATGCTGTCCACCCTGGCCGCCGTGGGCACGCCGACCGAGGTGGCCGCCGACATCGTCGCCCGGTTCGGCGGGCTGGCCGACCGGGTCGGGTTCTACACCCCCTACCTCGTCGCCGACGACACCCTGGGCGAGCTGGTCGATGCCCTCCGCCACGCCGACCGGCCCGAGGCCTACGCACCCGGACCCCCCTCCACGACCGCCCCCACGCCATCGACCGAGGAGCAGCAATGAGCGACACGACGCCCCCGACCTACGACGAGTTCTCGCTGTTCCACGAGAACGCCCAGGAGGTCGGGCTCCCCTTCGACGGCCCGCCGGTGGTCCGGCGGACCTCCCGCGAGGTCGCGCCCGGCCGGCGGCTCAGTGCGCTGGTGTGGGGCGAGGCCACGCCGGAGCTGGTCCTCCTCCACGGCGGCGGACAGAACGCCCACACGTGGGACACCGTGGCCCTGGCGCTCGGCCGCCCCTTGCTGGCCGTCGATCTGCCCGGGCACGGCCACTCGGACTGGCCGACCGACTCGGCCTGGCTCGACCCGGCGTCGATGGCCGACGACGTCGCCCTGGTGATCGCCGAGCTGGCACCCGAGGCCCGGGTCGTGGTCGGGATGTCGCTCGGGGGGGCCACCGCGATCGCCCTGGCCAGCCGTCATCCCCGCCTGGTGCCGAAACTGCTGCTCGTGGACATCACACCCGGGGTCACGGGGGACAAGACGTCCGACATCGCAGCGTTCCTGTCGGGCCCCGAGACCTTCGCCACCTTCGACGAGATCCTGGACCGGACGGTCCAGTTCAACCCGACGCGCTCGGTGTCGTCCCTCCGCCGGGGCGTCCTGCACAATTCGGTCCAGCTGCCCGACGGCACGTGGACATGGCGTCACCAGCTCGGGCGGCCGGCCATGGAGACCGGGCTGCACGTCGAGCGGGCGGACAACCTCATGCAGTGGGACGCCCTCGAGCGCATCGGGGTGCCGGTGCTGTTGGCCCGCGGGAGCCGCTCGCCCGTCGTGGACGACGCGGACGAGGCCGAATTCCGCCGCCGCCGGCCCGCCGACCCCGTGATCGTCGTGGAGGACGCCGGCCACAGCATCCAGGGCGACCAGCCGTTGGAGTTGGCCCGGATCATCGGGGAGTTCGCCGACGCCGGATGAGTTCATGATCGGCACCCCTGATATTCGTGTGCAGTTCACCGCGAGTTCACCTGTCGTTCAACTGGCCTGAGTACCGTCGGACACGTGGGTAGGTCTGCGTCCGACCGGGCGTGTCCTTCCCCTCGACGACCACGACGATGGAGGCCACTACCCCCGTGACGACCACGAACGAGACCCGGACCACACGAGGCCGGCGGGCTGTCCCGCTGGCGGCACTCGGACTGGCCGCCGCCGCGATCCTGTCCGCCTGCAGTTCGTCGTCCTCGACCCCGACGACGACGACGACGAAGCCGGGCGGGACCCTCTCCTCCAACAACGCCGCCTTCCTGGCCGCCGACCTCAAGGCCCCGGCCGGCACGCTCAATGCGTCCGGCTCGACCTTCGTCCAGCCGTTCTTCACCTCGGCCTTCTTCGCCTACACCGGCAAGAACCAGGGCCTGCAGGTGAACTACCAGGGTGTGGGCAGCGGCGCCGGCATCACCGCCTTCGAGGCGGGAACCGTCGCCTTTGCCGCCTCGGACGTGCCGATGGGCGCCACGGACCTGGCCAAGGTGCCGGCCGCATCGGGCCCCGTCGTCCAGGTCCCCGACATCCTCGGCGGCGTCGCCATCGCCTACAACGTGCCCGGGATCACGGGCCGGATCAAGCTCGACGGGCCGACGCTCGCCGGCATCTTCGACGGCACCATCACCACGTGGAACGCCTCGCAGATCGCCGCCCTCAATCCGGGCGTCACCCTGCCGTCCAACGCCATCGTGCCCGAGGTCCGGGCCGACAGCTCCGGCACCACGTACATCTTCACGGACTACCTGAAGTCGGCCAACCCGACGGCCTGGACCCTCGGGGCGTCGAAGACGATCGCCTGGCCCGCCTCCGCCGTGCAGACGCCGAAGAACTCCGGTGTGGCCGCGTCGATCCAGTCGACGCCCTACTCCATCGGGTACATCGAGTTGTCCTACGCCATCAAGAACAAGTTCTCCTACGCCGCCGTCAAGAACGCGGCGGGCACCTATGTGGTGCCGAGCCTGAACACGGTGGCCGCCGACGCAGACCAGAAGACCGGCGTGAGTGCCACGGACTTCTCCATCGTGAACCAGCCCGGTGCCACCAGCTACCCGATCTCGGGCTACAGCTGGGCCATCCTGCTGCAGAAGCAGACCAGTGCCACCACCGGCGCCCAGGTCGTGAAGGTCCTGGACTGGACCACCCACACCGGTGGCGGCCAGGACCTGGCGGCCGCCCTGGATTACGTGGCCCTTCCGCCCGCCGTCCAGAACCAGGTGCGCACCCAGCTGCTCACGGTCACCGGCCCCAGCGGCCAGACGCTCCTGGGTAAGTGAGCCGGCGGGCCCCAGCCCCTCGGACCCGTCGGATGACCGGCGCGGCGGCATCCGCTTGACGATCGTCGACACTGCGGCCCCCGCACCGTCACCGGCGCCGGTGCGGCGGCCGGGGCGGTTCCGGCTGCCCGACAGCGGGTACCGGGCCGTGCTGGCCGTCGCCGCGGCCGTGCTGGCCGCCCTGGCCGTCTGGTTCCTGATCGCCATCGTCGTGCAGGCCAAGCCGGCCTTTTCGACCCTCGGGTTCTCGTGGATCTTCGGCAGGGTGTGGGACCCCAGCCACGGGAAGTACGGACTGCTCCCCTTCATCCTGGGCACGCTGGAAGTCACGGCCGTCGCCGTGGTGCTGGCCGTGCCCATCGGCCTGGGCACGGCTCTCGCCCTCGCCTACCTCGTTCCCCGTCGCATCCGGTCGAGCCTCTCCACGACGGTGGAGCTGCTGGCCGCCGTGCCGAGCGTCGTCTACGGCCTGTGGGGTCTCGTCGTGCTGGCACCCGTGTTCCGGGACACCGTCGAGCCGTTCCTCACGTCGGTACTGGGATGGACCGGGCTGTTCGACGGGCCGAGCCAGGGCGTCGGCCTGCTCCTCGCCGGGGTCATCCTCTTCGTCATGATCCTGCCCACCATGGTCGCCATCTCGCGTGACGTGCTCGCCGTCGTGCCCAACGAGCAGGTCGAGGGGGCCATGGCCCTCGGCGCCACCCGGTGGCAGGTGCTCTACAAGGTCGTCGTCCCCGGCGCCCGCACCGGCCTCCTCGGCGCCTTCACCCTGGCCACCGGTCGGGCGCTCGGCGAAACGGTGGCCGTGGCCCTGGTCATCGGCAACTCGCCGTACATCGCCCACTCGATCAAGTCGCCGGCGGCCACCATCCCGTCCCTCATCGTGAACAACTTCGGGGAGTCGACCGGTACCGAGCTGGCCGTCCTGTTCGCCGCCGGCCTCGTGCTCCTCGTCATCGGGATCGCCGTCAACTCCGTCGCCCGGTGGCTCGTGTGGTCCACGGCCGGCAGCAGCGCCGGGGCGACGTCCCGATGACGACGCTCCTCGACCTGCCGGGCGACCCGACGCTCGAACGCCGCCGTGCCGTGCAGGAAGCCGCCGCGTCGAGCCTGCGCCGCCGGAAGCTCGGGTCGGCGGTGGCCCTCGGCGTGTGCTGGGTCTTCCTCGGCATCGCCATCGTCCCGCTCGTCGGCGTGGTGGCGTACGTGGTGGCCAAAGGCCTGCCGGCCTGGAGTGTCGACTTCTTCACCAAGTCCACCGTGCCCGAGGGGATCCCCGGCGGGGGGGTGTGGAACGCCATCGTGGGCACGGCCGTCATCACGACCGTCGCCATCGTCGTCACGGTCCCCTTCGGCCTGCTGGTCGGCCTCTTCCTGGCCGAGTCCGACGGCCGTGTCGCCGCATCACTCCGGTTCACCGCCGACGTGATGACCGGGGTCCCGTCCATCACCGTCGGGATCTTCGGCTATATCGCCATCGTCCGGAATTTCGGGAACAGCGGCTTCGCCGGAGCCTTCGCCATCGGGTTCATCATGCTGCCGGTCATCGTGCGGGCCGGCGAGACGGCGTTCCGTGGCGTGCCGACCTCGCTCAACGAGGCCGCGCTGGCCCTCGGGGCCCGCAAGGTCACCATCGCCCGCAAGGTGGTGGTGCCCACGGCGCTGCCCGGCGTCATCACCGGGGTGCTGCTGGCCGTGGCACGCGGCCTCGGCGAGACGGCGCCGCTCCTGCTCACCATCGGCGGCAACCAGTACCTCCAGTGGAACCCCACCAAGCAGATGGAGGCACTGCCCACGTTCATCTACAGCAGCAGCAGCCAACCCTATGCCGACCAGGTCCAGTTGGCCTGGGGCGCGGCGCTCCTGCTCATGGTGGTCGTACTCGTGCTCAGTATCGGCAGCCGCCTGTTTGCCGCCAGGTTGCGGAAGGAACGACGATGACCGATGCTGTAACCGTGACCCCAGGGGCCGAGAACGCCGCCACGGTGCGGGCCGACGAGGCGGCGGGCCTGAACCCGGTGGCCGCGGTCGTCATGACGCTCGCCGATGTCGCCGTAGCGTTCGACGGTCGCACGGCGGTGCGCGACGTCACCTTCGACGTCCATGCCGGCGAGGTGACCTCCCTGATCGGCCCGTCCGGCTCGGGGAAGACCACGCTGCTGCGGGCACTGAACCGGATGCACGACACGGTGCGCACGGCCGCCGTCACCGGGACGGTGCGTCTGGGTGACCTCGACGTCTACGCCCCGTCGACCGACCCGACCCTGCTGCGCAGCCGGGTCGGCATGGTGTTCCAGCGGCCGAACCCGTTCCCGACGATGTCGATCTACGAGAACGCTGTGGCCGGGCTGAAGTTCAACGGCATCCGCAAGAAGGCCCTGCTCGACGAGGCAGCCGAATCGGCGCTCGTGGCCGCCGCCCTGTGGGACAGCGTCAAGGACAGGATGAGCGCCCATGCCAGCACGCTGTCGGGCGGGGAGCAACAGCGGCTCTGCATCGCCCGCGCCCTGGCCGTCGAGCCCGAGGTCCTGCTGATGGACGAGCCGACGTCTGCCCTCGATCCGATCGCCACCAAGCGCATCGAGGAGCTCGTCGTCGAGCTCAAGGATCGGGTGACGATCATCATCGTGACCCACAACATGCAGCAGGCCATGCGGGTCTCCGACCGCTGCGCCTTCCTCCTGATGGGCGAGGACAAGGCCGGCGAGCTGATCGAGTACGGCCCGACGGCGCAGCTGTTCAGCGAGCCCACCGACCCGCGGACGCTCGACTACGTCAACGGCCGGTTCGGCTGAGCGGACCGGCTGGCGGCGTCAGGCGCCGACCGGCTGGCCCTCGACCCTGGGGTCGGTCGCCGGTGGCTCGCCGACGCCACCGTCGGGGTCGATCCGGAACCCGACGCCCCGCACCGTCACGATGTGGCGCGGCTCGGTCGGATCGGGCTCGAGCTTGGCCCGCAGCCGGTGGATGTGGGTGTCGAGCGTGCGCGTGTCGGTCAGGTCGGTGTCGGGCCACAGCAGGTCGATGAGCTCGTCACGGGACCGCACCCGTTGCGCGGGGGACAGCAGCGCGGCCAGCAGGTCGAACTCCTTGCGGGACAGATGCGTGGGCACGCCCCCCACCGTGACCTCGCGACGGACGTAGTCGACACGCACCGAGCCGAAGGCCGGTGCGCACCCGGGCGTCGACCGCCCCTCGACCGGGGGAGCGTGGACGGTGACGGGCACGTCGGGCTCGGCCGCCGGACGGGGCTGCACCCGGCGCAGGATGGCGTGCATCCGGGCAACGAGCTCGCGGAGGCGGAACGGCTTGGTCACGTAGCCCGATGCACCGAGCTCCAGCCCGAGCACGACGTCGAGCTCGGTGTCGACGGCGCTCACCATGAGTACGGGGACCGACGAGACGGCTCGCATGCGGCGGCACACGTCGATCCCGTGCATGCCCGGGAGCAGCATGTCGAGCAGGACGATGTCGGGCGCCTGCTCGCCCAGGAGGCGGAGGCCCTCCGGGCCGTCGGCCGCCAGCACGACGTCGAATCCCTCGTTGCCGAGCCCGGACGACAGTGCCTGCCGATAGGACTCCTCGTCCTCGATCACCAGGACCCTGGTGCGCTCACGTCCGATCTCACGGTGCTCGACGGCCACAGGCGACTCCTCCACGTCCCACGGTACGGAGGGGAGATGAACGCCGGTCGACCCGCGGGGAACCCCCGGGTGATCGTTCTGTGAACGTCGCGTGGCGCCCGGACCGGGCCATGGAGGGCCGACCTGGCCGGCCGGGTGGTCGGCGGGGTGCGCAGGTCGGGTGGGGCGACCTCAGAGGGCGTGTCCGACGACGAGGCCCACGGCCGCCGCCGCCAGGCCCAGCACGAGGCTGGCGCCGAGGTTGGCTGCAGCCTCCCGCACCCGGCCGTGCTCGACCAGGCCCACGGTGTCGACGCTGAAGGTGGAGAAGGTCGTGTAGGCACCGAGCAGGCCGGTGCCCACCACCGTGACCACCGACGGAGGCACGCCGTGGTGGGCCGCCAGGCCGGCCAGGACCCCGAGTGCGAACGACCCCGAGACATTGATCAACAGGGTGCCGTAGGGGAAGTCGGGGCCACACCGTCGCCGTACCGCCAGCTCGACCTCGTAGCGGAGCAGCGCGCCCAGGCCGCCGGCGAGGATCAGGAGGGCCAGGGTCACGTCGCCCCCCCGTCCGGGTCCCACTCGTCGACCGCCTCGTCGCCGGCGAGCAGGTCGGGGTCCGCGAGCGGGACGTCTCCGGCCGGCAGGAGCCGGCCCCGCGCCAGGGTGATCCCCGCCAGGGCAGCCCCCAGTCCGGCAACGAGCGTCGCCGCCAGGTAGGCGGCGGCCAGGGCCCCCCGACCGTGCTGGAGGCGCTGGTCGATCTCGACGGCCAGAGTCGAGAAGGTGGTGAAGCCGCCGCAGAACCCCACCGCCACCAGGGGCCGGAGATAGCGGTCCCCGGGCCACCGCTCGACCACGAGGGTGACCACCGCGCCGAGCACGAACGACCCGACGACGTTGACGGACCAGGTGGCCCAGGGGAAGCCGAGCGGCGCGGGCACGACCGCCCGGTCGACCCCGTAGCGCGCGAGCGTGCCCAGGGCCCCGCCGACGGCGATGGCGGCCAGGGGCCCGGGGCCGTGACGCGGTGCGGCGCGATGGTGTGGCTGTCCGCTCGACCCGGTCGGCTCGGGCACCGCTGCGCTCCTTCCGGGGTGGCGACGCGTGCCTCGGGCGGACGGCCCGCGGGTGCACCACGAGCCGTTGCCGGATCCGTCGGCACGACGAGTCTACGGCAGGCCTCCGCCGGCTCCCGTGATCAGGGGACCGGCGTGCGGCGGCGCCAGCCCGCCGCGCCGGGTGTGCCTCACGCCGCAGGAGCCCGCCCGTGCACCACGCGACGACCAGTGGGGGAGGGCGTGGACGGCTGCGGTGTCGGGCGGGCTCCTACGGTTTGAAGCGGTACCCCACCCCGCGCACGGTGATCAGGTGGACCGGTTCGGCGGGAGTGATCTCGATCTTCTTCCGAAGGCGCTTCACGTGGGTGTCGAGGGTCCGGCTGTCGCCCTTCTTGCGGTCCCGCCAGATCCGCTCCATGCACTGCTTGCGGGTGACGACGTGCCCGCCCTCCGACACGAGCAGCGCCAACAGGTCGAACTCCTTGCGTGACAGCTCGACGTCCCGTCCGTGCAGTGTCGCCTCGCGCCGGGAAACGTCCACGGTCACCGGACCGAACGTATAGGCCCCGCTGGGGGCGGAGGGCGCCAGGTCGTGCGGCTGACGACCGACCCGACGCAGCACGGCACGGATCCGTGCGGTCAGCTCACGGGGGCGTGGTGGCTTGGTGACGTGGTCGGCCGCCCCGGCCTCGAGGGCCAGGACTGCGTCGAGCTCGTCCTCCTCCTCGGTGATCATGATGACCGGGACCCAGGGTGCGGCCGCCGTGATCCTGCGGAAGACGCCGAACCCGTCCGGGTCCGCGAGGTGGGTGTCCAGGATGACCAGGGCAGGTGCGCCCGTCGCCAGGTGGGCGATGCCCTCCTCGCCGGTGGCTGCGGTGATGACGTCGAACCCCTCGATGGACAGGGTGGCGGCCAGCGAGTCGCGGGTCAGGTGGTCGTCGTCGATGACGAGGATGACGGGTGGCGCATCTTCGGGGCGCGCACCTCGCTCGACGTCGCGGATCGCCAGGCTCACGGGCATCCCGTGGCGTTCCGGGACAGGGTGTGGACGGTCGTGCCGCCGTGGGGGCGGGACCGGGCGCCCACCCCACAGCCGGACCACAGGAACGGGGGTGCCGACGGAAGCGATGCCGTGAGGGGCGGCAGGGTCCACGACCCCGGACGGCAGGCGCCCGCCGAGGTCGCGGCGAGGCCGGCGCGACGGGCACCGGCCCTCCGCTGACACGTCGTACCGGGATGCGCTGCCATAGCTGGTGACAGTAGGAGTCCCGGGTGAACGGCACGCGATCACTCCGTTATCGGATGGTAATCATTCTGCTATTCCGTCGGCGCGACGCGGTCGTGTGCGTAAGGTCGGAGGCACGGTGCCACCGGCACACGGAGGAAGAGTACGGAGGCGAGCGAGGATGAGCGGCAACGGGGACCTGGGAGGCGCGGCAGTCGTCGACGTGCAGGCCACGGTGGAGTGGCACGAGCTGGTCGGGCAGTTCGAGCGGCTCCGTGACCGCCACCTGCGCGACCTGTTCGCTGACCGGCCCGACCGTGCCCAGGCGATGGTGGCCACCGCGGCGGACCTGGTCCTCGACTACTCGAAGCACCGAGTCGACGCCGGCGCAGTGGCCGCCCTGCTGGCGGTCGCCCGACGGGCCGGCGTGGCCGAGCGACGCGACGCGATGTTCGCCGGCCGGCGGATCAACAGCACGGAGGACCGCTCGGTCCTCCATGTGGCCCTGCGCATGCCTCGCCACGCCACACTCGAGGTCGACGGCCGCGACGTGGTCGCCGACGTGCACGCCGTGCTCGACGCCATGGGGTCGGTGGCCGAGCGCATCCGCTCGGGCGCGTGGACCGGGCACACGGGCCGTCGCATCCGGGCCGTCGTCAACATCGGCATCGGTGGGTCGGACCTCGGCCCGGCCATGGCGCACGAAGCGCTGCGCGACTATGCCGACCCGGGCATCGAGTGCCGGTTCGTGTCCAACGTCGACCCCGTCGACCTCTACGCGGCGACACGTGACCTCGACCCGGCCGAGACGCTGTTCGTGGTCTGCTCGAAGACGTTCACCACCCAGGAGACCCTGACCAACGCGCGGGTGGCGCGGGCGTGGTTGCTCGAGGGCCTCGGCTGCGGCGACGAGGCCGTGGCCCGGCACTTCGTGGCCGTGTCCACCAATGAGGACGGGGTCACGGCGTTCGGGATCGACCCGGCCAACATGTTCGGATTCTGGGACTGGGTCGGCGGGCGCTTCTCCTTCGACTCGGCCATCGGGTTCTCGCTCATGGTGGCGATCGGGCCGGCCGCGTTCGCCGACATGCTCGCGGGGTTCCACGCCATGGACCGCCATTTCCTGGAAGCGCCTTTCGAGGCCAACCTCCCGGTGCTCCAGGGGATGCTGGGCATCTGGTACGTCAACCTGTTCGGTGCCGAGACCCATGCCGTGCTCCCCTACAGCCAGCGGCTGGCCCGCTTTCCGGCTTATCTCCAGCAGCTGACCATGGAGTCGAACGGCAAGTCGGTGCGCCGCGACGGGTCGCCCGTCGAGGGCAGCACGGGTGAGATCTTCTGGGGCGAGCCCGGCACCAACGGCCAGCACGCCTTCTATCAGCTGATCCACCAGGGGACCCGCCTGATCCCGGCCGACTTCATCGGCTTCGCCACCTCGACCCACGAGGACGGCGACCGACAGGACCTGCTGATGGCCAATTGCTTCGCCCAGACCAAGGCGCTGGCCTTCGGGAAGACGGCGGACGAAGTGGCGGCCGAGGGGACGCCCGCCGCCGTGGTGCCGCACAAGGTGATGCCGGGGAACCACCCGACGTCGACGATCCTCGCGCCCGAGCTGACGCCGTCGGTGCTGGGCCAGCTGGTGGCGCTCTACGAGCACACCGTCTTCGTGGAGGGCACCGTGTGGGGCATCGACTCCTTCGACCAGTGGGGGGTCGAGCTCGGCAAGATGATGGCCGGTCAGCTCGGGCCGGCGCTCAGCGCGGACGACCCGCCGAACCTGGCCGGCCAGGACAGCTCGACAGCCGCACTGGTGCGTGCCTACCGGTCGATGCGCGGCCGGAGGCCCTGACCGACGCCCGAACCGACGGGAGCCCCGCTCAGGCCGAGGCGAGCGCCCGCCACAGGGCGCGGTAGCCCGGGTAGGTGATGCCGTCGGTCACGTAGCCGGCCCGCTCGAGCTCGGCGTGGAACCGGGGGAGGTTCCGCCACGGCACGCCCATGTCGACGTGGTGGGCCAGGTGCCAGCCCGTGTGGAAGGGCACGAACCAGAACCGTGCGACCCAGCCCTGGCGGACGTTGTGCGTCGTGACCCGACGGTCGGCACTCGCCTCGAGGCCGCCGTGCTCGGCGATGGCGCGCAGCCGGTTGATCACCCGCCACTGGGTCATCCACGGGAGCCACCACAGCAACGGGTAGATCCACCATCGGTCCGTGGCCGCCCACATCGCGGCCCACAGCACCAGCTGGACCCCGATGATCGAGAGCGATGTGCGGCGGTACGCCGGGACCTTCAGCGACCGGAACAGCGGGACGAAGTTCTTCCACCCCGAGATCCCCACCGCATCGCGCACCAGTCGCCTCGTCAGCGCCCTCCGGTCGCACGGGTAGCCGCGGTAGAAGGCGAGGTCGGGCTCGTTCGGCCCGAACTCCTCCTTGTGGTGCGCGAAGTGGCCACGCCGGTAGAGACCGATCGGTGTCCACGTCGGGTAGGCGATCAGCCAGGTCCCGATCCAGTCGTTGGCGCGCTTCGAGGTGAACAGGAGCTTGTGGGCGGCCTCGTGCATGAGGATGGCGAAGCGGGCGTACATGGGACCCATCAGGACGAAGGCGACGAGGTAGCCCCACCACCGGTCGATCCATACGCTCCCCCCGATGATCACCGCCACCCAGAACCAGACGGAGGCGACGGTGAGGGCATTGCGGGCGTCGTCGATCCGGCGCAACTCGGCCCGCAACTCGGGCCGGGCCATGCCGTTGGCCTGGAGCCGGTCGGTCGGGAGGACCTCGGGTCGGGCGGCCGCGTCGGTCACCATGGTGGACGCCATTCGGAGTACATTACAGCGACATGTCAACCGGTGCAATCACGTAATGTCGGAGCACACGACCGGCGTTCCCGGGACCACGGCCACTGGCGCCCGGGCCCCGGCCGGCGTTCCCGGGCCGCCGTTCACCGCACGGTCGGTCCTGGCCAGCGCGCTGCTGGGTGAGGACCCGCCTGAACTGCCGGTGGCGCACCTGGTGCACCTGGCCGGCCTGTTCGGCATCAACCCCAACCGGGCGCGGGTGGCGCTCAGCCGGATGGTGGCGTCAGGTGAGGCCGTCACCGACGGCACCGGACGGTACCGACTCGCCGGCCGGCTCCTCGAGCGTCGGGGCCGTCAGGAAGACAGCCGGTCGGGCCGGACGCGGCCGTGGGACGGAACCTGGCACCTCGTCGTGGTGACCACCACGGGGAGCTCGGCCGACCAGCGCACGGCCCGCCGCCGCCGCCTCACTCTCGCCCGGCTGGCCGAACAGCGCGAGGGGGTCTGGCTGCGACCGGACAATCTCGAACTCCGACCCGACCCGACCGGCGACCCGGACCTCGCCGTGTACGGCGCGGCTCCCGGGTCCGACCCGGCGGGCCTGGCGGCGTCGCTATGGGACCTCGACGGATGGGCCACCGGCGCCGAGGCACTGGCCGACCGGTTGGCGGACCGCCCGACGCGTGGGCCGGGGGATCTGGCCGACGGGTTCACACTGTCCGCCGCCGTGCTGCGTCATCTCCAGTCGGACCCGCTGCTGCCCCCCGGGCTGCTGCCCGGCAGCTGGCCGGGCCCGGTGCTCCGGGACGCCTACGCCGCATGGGACCGGCAGTACCGCGATGTCCTGCGGGCCTGGGGTCGGTCGGCCCGATCGGCCTAGGATCCCGGTCCGGGGCGCGCCCGGAGCGGTCGTGCCCGACACAGGGGGAGGCATCATGTCGGACCGGTCAACGTCGGAGAAGTCGACGTCGGAGAAGTCGACGTCGGGACCACGGGCGCTCGGGCAGTTCGCCGGCCGGGTGGCCGTCATCACCGGTGGAGCGCGAGGTCAGGGCCGCAGCCACGCAGTGGAGCTGGCCCGCCAGGGCGCGGACATCGCCGTGGTGGACCGCTGCGCCGACCTGGGCACGGTGACCTACCCACTGGCCACGCCCGAGGACCTGGCCGAGACGGCCCGCCTCGTCGAGGCCGAGGGTCGACGCTGTGTGACGGCCACGGGCGACGTCCGGGATCTCGATGCCACGCTCGCCTTCGTGGACGGCGTGGTCGAGGAACTGGGCTCGGTCGACATCCTCATCGCCAACGCCGGCGTGTCGACCCTGGGCTCGATCTTCGAACTGGACGCCGCCGGGTGGTCCGAGACGGTGGACACCAACCTGACGGGCGTCTTCAACGCCATGCGGGCCGTGGCGCCCCACATGCGCCGCGCCCGGTGGGGTCGGATCATCGGGATCTCGTCGATGATGGGCCGGTCGGCCAACCCGCTCATCCCCGCCTACTGTGCGTCGAAGTGGGGGGTCATCGGCCTCACCAAGTCCGTGGCCCACGAGATGGCGCACTGCGGCGTCACCGCCAATGTGATCGCCCCGGGCAACATCTCGACCGACATGCTCCACAACGAGATGCTCTACCGGCTGATGCGGCCCGACGTCGCCGAGCCGACCCGGGAGGACGTCGCGCCGGTGATGGCCTCGCTGCACGTCCAGCCGGTTCCGTGGCTCGAGCCCGACGAGGTCAGCGCGGCCGTCGTCTTCTTGTGCTCGGAGGGGGCGCGCCACATCACCGGGTCGGTGATCGACGTGGACGCCGGCGCCTCGGCACGGTTCACCGCCTGACGGCGGCCTCCGGACCGCGGGCGGCGGGCTCTACTGCTGGGACATGGCGGCGCGCTGCTGCGCCTCGAGCACGTCGGCGGTCTGGGCGCCCTTGTGGACCACGGCGATGTCGACCTTGTGGAGCGTTCCCTCGAAGGGGAAGTGCCCCGAGTAGCGCTGGCTGACGGGGCTGCCGTGGTCGTAGCCGACACTCGGGCCGACGCTCGAGATGATGTGCATGGCGAACGGCACCGACAGGTGGCCGCACGCCACGCCGTCCACGAACAGGACTGCCGAGCCGCCGGCACCCTCGCGGCGGAACCGCACACCCACCACCGACGGGCCCACGGGCACCTCGACCGAGGACTCCACGACGTGGTGGTCGTTGAAGCAGTTGTAGTCGAACACGAGCCGGTCGCCCTGGACGAAGACGCTGATCCCCGAGTTTTCCGTGCCGGTGGCGAACAGCACGCCTCCGGTGCCCGCCGGGCGGTCGATCGTGGCGGCCAGGTCGAATCCCTTGCCTCCCATGCCCGGGGCGACCTGCGCCGGCAGCGGCGCCATCGGGGGGTAGTAGGTGTAGCGCCGGTCGGTCGGGTGGACCGACCGGTCCCGGTAGCGGGTGAAGAACAGCTCGATCGACCGGTCGTCGAGCGGGAGCACGCCCTGGTCCTCGGCCTCCTCCCACCACAGGGCGATCAGCTCGGCGAGCTTCTCGGGCATGTCCCGCGCCAGGTCGTTGCACTCGGAGCGGTCGACGTCGTAGTGGTAGAGCTCCCACGTGTCGTCGTCGAACGGGGTGCCGGCGTTGTGGCGGGTGACCGCCTTCCATCCGTCGGCGACGATCGCCCGGTGCCCGAACATCTCGTAGTACTGGGCGCGCTTGGTCGTCGGGGCGTCCGGGTCGTCGAACGTGTACCGCATCGACTGCCCGCTCACGGGGAGCTGCTCGCGGCCACGGTAGACGTCGGGCGCGGTGATGCCCAGGAGGTCGTAGACGGTGGGCGCGATGTCGTTCACGTGGTGGAACTGGTCGCGCACGGCACCGGCGTCGGACACCGCCGCCGGCCAGTGGACGATGAGGGGCACGTGGACGCCGCCCTCGTGGGTGTTCTGCTTGTACCACTTGAACGGGGTGTTGCCGGCCTGGGCCCAGCCCCAGGGGTAGTTGGCGTGGCTGTGGGGGCCGCCGATGTCGTCGAGGCGTTCGACGGCTTCGTCGGGTGTCTCGACCAGCATGTTGAAGTACTTCATCTCGTGGAGGATGCCGAACGGCCCGCCCTCCTGGCTGGCACCGTTGTCCGACAGCACGAGCAAGAGGGTGTTGTCGAGGCGGCCGAGCCGTTCGAGGTCGGCGACGAGCCGCCCGATCTGGGCGTCGGTGTGCTCGAGGAACGCGGCGAACGCCTCCTGGAGCCGTGCCGCCAGGCGTTGTTGGTTCTCGGGGAGGGAGTCCCACGGCTCCACGCCGGGGTTGCGCGGCGCCAGCTCCGTGTCGGGTGGGAGCAGTCCCAGCTCGATCTGGCGGGCGAACCACCGCTCGCGGGCCACATCCCACCCCTCGTCGAAGCGTCCCCGGTACTTCGCCAGGTACTCGGGCGGCGCCTGGTGGGGTGCGTGCATGGCGCCGAAGGCGAGGTAGGTGAAGAACGGCCGGTCCGGGCGGATCGACACCGAGTCGTGGATGAACCCGATGGCGTGGTCGACCAGGTCCTCGCTCAGGTGGTAGCCCTCGTCGGGCGAGGCGGGCGGCTCGGTCCTGTGATTGTCGTGGACCAGGTCGGGCGAGAACTGGTCGGTCTCGCCCTCGAGGAATCCGTAGTAGCGGTCGAACCCGCGCTGGCACGGCCACTGGTCGTAGGGACCGGCCGCCGAGGCGTTCTCCATGGCGCACAGGTGCCACTTGCCCACGGCGAAGGTGGCATAGCCCTCGTCACGGAGCACCTCGGCCATGGTGGTGGCGTGGTCGGTGATGTGGCCGCGCATGTGCGGGTAGCCGCTGTCGAAGTTCGAGATGGCCCGCATCCCGACGGTGTGGTGGTTCCGGCCGGTGAGCAGGGATGCACGGGTGGGCGAGCACAGGGGCGTGACGTGGAAGTTCGAGTACCGCAGCCCCCCGGCCGCCAGCGCGTCGATGTTCGGGGTGGTGAGGTCCGACCCGTAGCAGCCGAAATGGGAGAACCCGGTGTCGTCGAGCAGGATCACGACCACGTCGGGCGCCCCGTCACCGGGGTGGGGCGGGACCGGCCACCACGGCTCGGACTCGGCCTGGGTCCGGCCGATCACGCCGTCGAACGGCTCGTGCTGCTGCATGGGGACGTCCTCGCCTCGAGGGGGCACCGGGTCAGGTCACCGGGGCACCCCGCGCATCATCTGTCAACACGACTGACGATAGATACTCGGCGTCGGGATGTCCACCGGCCCGGCACGGCGCCGGGCACGGGCCTCAGCGGGTGGAGGCGGACTGCCCGCCCCGCTCGGACACGGCCGCCAGGGCCAGCACCGACAGGGCCAGCAGCAGGGACGAGGCCCCGAGGGCACGGGCGCCCTCGGTCCCCAGCCCGGCCAGGACGAGGGCGCCGAGCAGTGGGACGGCGGCGGCGCACGCCAGGGCCAGGTGCTTGAGGACCACGACGCGTCGGGCGATCCCGTGCCTGGTCAGCGCATAGGTCGCCGGTACCACGGCCACGGCGAAGATCATCCCTGACGGTCGGAGCGACCCGCCGGGGATGATCTGCAGCCATCGGTACCCCTCGAAGATGGCCAGCGCCGCGAGCAGGACCATGCCGGGGACGGCGAACAGGGGGGAGCCCTCGTCCGACCCGGACTCGGTCGACCCGGGGCCGGCGACCTGGCGACACGGCGCCGGGACGGCACGGGACCGGTGCGGGGCGGCTGACCGGCGTCCGGTCATCACGCTCGTTCGACCGTCGCCCATCCGCTCCGCCTTCCGCTGGACGGGGCGCGGGCATCCGGTCCCGTACCGGACGCCCGCCGTGCCCCTAGTCTCCCGGGAGCCGCCACGCCCCGGGGGTGAATCCGCCACCCATTGGGAACAGTATGCACGCTGTCGACACTTTATGCAACTTCAGATTGCAACATGTGTTGCGAGCGGCACTCTCCGTGCGCCAGACCCGCAACGGATCGACCGGGCCCGCCCGATCTGGGACGATGGGCAGGTGCCGACCGCACCCCCGCCCGAACGTCCGGCCCGGCACTCCCGTGAGGAGATCCGCACCCTGATGATGGAAGCCGGTACGGCGATGCTGGTGGAGCAGGGGCTCGGCGTGGGGGCCGGGGGACTCACGTTCAAGAACGTGTTCGACCGGGTCGCGGCCACGTCCGGCGTCCGTCTGACCAACGCCTCGGTGATCCGACGCGTATGGGAGAACCAGGCGGAGTTCCAGGACGACGTCCTCATGGCCGTGGCACAGGCCGGTGACTCCGGCGACGAGGCGGGAGCCACCGCCGATGCGATGCTCGCGCTGCTCGGGGAGATCGACCGGACGACCCTGTCGGCCCGGCTCAGCGCCCTCTCGGACGTCTGCCGGGTGGGCGGCGCGGCCAGTCTGCGTGCGCTCGTCGACTCACCGAACTGGTCGCTGTGGGTCGGAGTGTGGGTCCTGGCCGTCACCGGACCGCCGTCCGAGCGGAGTCGCCGGGTACGCCGGGCGCTGCTCGACGGGTACGAGACGACGACCGACCTGTGGGTCGGGCTGCACGGCACGATGGCGTCGTACCTCGGCTTCCGGGTGCGGGCTGGGCTCACGCTTCGCCAGTTCACCGTCTCGGTCGGGGCCCTCGTCGAGGGGTGCGCACTGCGCGAGGGCGCCGAGCGCGGCGCGGCCCCGATCCTCCGGCCGACGGGGCCCGGCGGGGCGCTGCAGGAGTGGACCCTGTTCGGAGTGGGCCTCGAGGCCCTGGCGATGCAGTACCTGGAGCCGGACCCCGACTGGACGGGCCCCGTCCCGGGGGCCTGACGCACCCGCTCCCGTGGTCTGCGACGATGGTGCGGTGGCGGAGGACACGGAAGCACCACGGACGAGGCGCACCCGCGAGGAGCTGCGCCGGCTCCTGGTCGACGCCGGGCGGACGATCATCGACGAGGAGGGCCTGAGCACCGGTGCCGGGGACCTCACGTTCAAGCGGGTCTTCGCCCACGTGGAGGCGACGTCGGGTGTGCGGCTCACCAATGCGTCGGTGATCCGCCGGGTCTGGGAGAACCAGGAGGACTACCAGGCGGACGTCCTGCTGACCATCGCCTCGACGGCCGACTCCTCCGGCGAGCTCGGCCGGACGTCCGAGGCACTGACCCCCCTGCTCGAGCGGTTCGACCTGTCGACGCCCGGAGGGCGGATGCGATCGCTGGGCGAGCTGGCCCGTGTGGGAGGCGAGGCGGGCATCCGCGCCCGGCTGGAGACCCGCGACTGGTCGTTGTGGATCGGCGTCTGGGTCCTGGCGCTCACCACCACGCCCAGCGGCCGCCGTCGGCATCTGCGCCAGGTGCTGACGGATGGGCTCGAGGCGGTCACGGACGTGTGGGAGCAGCTCTTCGCCGGCATCTGCACCTACCTGGGCATCCGCGTGCGGGCCCCGCTGACCCTCCGGCATTTCACGACCGCGGTGAGCGCCATGGTCGAGGGCAGCGCCCTCCGACAGGGCGGCGATCCCGACCTCGAGGTCATCGAGCGGCCCACCGGACCGGACGGCGAGACCCAGGACTGGACCCTGTTCGGGGTCTGCATGGAGGCCCTCGCCCTCCGATTCTTCGAGATCGACCCCGACTGGGCGGGTGCGCCCGCTGCCGCCTGAGCCCGTCGCAACCGAGGAGTACCCGTGACCGCAGCCGTGCCGCCCGGCGAGCGCTTCGACCTGATCTGTGTCGGCGACACCGCCGTCGACGTCTACCTCACGGTGTCCGAGCAGGATGCCGCCGTGGAGGTGGGTCCGTCGGGCCGCCGGCTCGTGCTTCCCTTCGGCGCCAAGGTGGCCTGCGATGTCACCGCCACCGTGGCCGCCGGCGGGAACTCGGCCAACGTGGCCGTGGCCTGTGCCCGGCTCGGCCTGCGGGTGGCACTTGCCGCGTATGCCGGCGCTGACGATGCCGGCCGGGCGGCGGTCGACGCCCTGCAGCTCGAGTCGGTCGACGCCTCGCTGGTCCGTCTCGACCCGCTGGTGCCGACCAACCGCAACTTCGTGCTGCGGGTCGGGCACGAGCGCACCATCCTCGTCCACCACGAGCAGCACGAGTGCCAGTGGCCCCATCTGCGGCCGTCCGAGGTCCCGTCCTGGCTCTTCCTCTCCTCGGTCGGCCGCGACGCGCACGCCTACGAGGACCAGATCGCCGACTGGCTGGAGGCGTACCCCCACGTGTCCCTCGCCTTCGAGCCCGGGACGCTACAGATCGCCCGGGGCGCCCGCGCGCTGGCGCGCCTCTACCGCCGTTCCTCACTGGTGGTCTGCAACCGTGAGGAGGCCGCCGCGCTGACGGGGGGTTCCCCAGACGAGCCCCCCGCCGCCCTGCTCGACCGGATGCTGGCGCTCGGACCCGAGCAGGTCGTCGTCACCGACGGCTCGGCTGGCGCCTTCGGGTCCGACGGGACGCGGTACCTGGAGGTGCAGGTCTTCCCCGACAGTGCCCCGGTGGTGGACCGGACCGGCGCGGGCGACGCATTCGCCGGGGCGCTCGTGGCCCTCGTGGCGTCGGGCCGTACCCTCGAGGAGGCCTTGGCCCGCGCCCCCATCAACTCGATGCGGGTCGTGCAGCAGGTCGGGTCCCAGGCCGGCCTGCTGCACCAGGACGAGCTCGAGGCGCTCCTGGACGACGCCCCTCCCGGGTACGGGGTACGCGCACTGGCCCGGTGACCAGGGGACGGGTCACGACCGGCTGCCCGGCCACTACGGTCCCCTCCCGTGCCCCGCCCGCCGTTGCTCCTGCTGCCCCCGTCCGAGGGCAAGGCCGTCGGTGGGCGGCCACCGGGCCGGCCGGACTCGTTCGCGGACGAGCTCGCCCGGCCGCGGGCACTGGTCCTCCACGAGCTGACCCGTGTGCTGCGGTCCCGGCGACCCGCCGTCCAGGCACGTGTGCTGGGCGTCAAGGGCGAGCTCCTCGAGCGCGCCGTGGCCGCCACCGACGCGCTGGTGGCCGGCGGGGCGCCGGTCCTGCCGGCGTGGAGGCGGTACACCGGGGTGGTGTGGGCCGGCCTCGACCCGGCCACGTTGTCCCCCACCGACCGCCGCCGCGTGCTGGTCCCGTCCGGCCTCTACGGAGTGACGTCCGCAGCCGATCCGGTCGCCGACTACCGGCTGAAGCTGCTGGTGACCCTCGGGCACCTCGGACGGCTGTCCACGTTCTGGCGCCCCGAGGTCACCTCGGCGATCGCCGGGCGGGTCCGCGGGCGGGTGGTCGTCGACCTCCTGCCCGCGGAGCACGCCCACGCCGTCGATCCCGGCGCGCTCGCCGGTGCCGGTCGGGTGGTCCGGGTGCGGTTCGTCGCCGCCGACGGGTCCCGGGCCGTCGGCCACGAGGCGAAGGCGGCGAAGGGCCGCCTGGCCCGGGCCCTGCTCGACCAAGGGCTCGAGGGAGTGCCCGGGTTCGGGTTCGAGGGGTGGCGGGCCTCGCTCGAGGGTGACGTCGTGACGGTGGCGGCGCCGGTACGGTGACCGCCCGGGGCACCTGGCTGCCCGCAACCCGTTCCTTACGGAATTCATATGTTCCGCTCAAGCTGGCTTTACGGTCGGGCGGTCGAATGGACAGGTGACATCGGCACACGAGGTCTTCCAACCCGAAGGTAGGACGAGATGAACGAGTACCCGGACCCACAGCAGGGACCCGACGAGGCACCGGCCCCTCCGCCCGACGCGCCCGCAGCCGTCTGGCCCCCGGTCGCACCGGACCCGGCGACGACCCAACAGCACCCGCTGACACAGCCGGTGCCGCACGTGCAGCCCCCGCCGCACGCCCCCTACCCGGGCGGGAGCTTCGGTGCCGAGGCATACCCTGCGGGAGGCCAGCCGGCCCCCGACCCGACGTGGGTGCCGGCGCCCGGCACCTGGGGCGCCGTGCCCGTACCGGGCTGGGGCCCGTCCGGTCCTGGGCCCGCGCCGGCACCCGGTGGATGGGG
>JADGOH010000095.1 GCA_017883025.1 Acidimicrobiales bacterium | reverse complement strand
GACGGTCGACGGGCAGCTCGCCTGCGAGGCCGACCTGCTCTTCGTGCTCGTCGATGCGGCACCGCCGACCGAGGATTGAGGGAGCAGGGTGCGCATCGCGACCTGGAACGTCAACTCGCTGACCGCCAGGTTGGCCCGGGTGGAGGAGTGGATCGAGTACGCCCGGCCCGACGTCCTGTGCCTCCAGGAGACCAAGCAGGCCGATGCTGCCTTCCCGCACGGGGCCTTCGCTGCCCTCGGGTACGAGACCGCCCACCACGGTGACGGACGATGGAACGGGGTGGCACTCGTCAGTCGAGTCGGGATCGAGAACGTCTCGACCGGACTCGGCTCGTCCGACGACGACCAGGGGACTCGGCTGATCGGCGCCGACTGCGGCGGGATCCGGGTCTACTCGGCCTACGTTCCCAACGGACGGGCTCTCGACGACGAGCACTACCCGGCCAAGCTGGCATGGCTGGCCCGCATGCGCGCCCTGCTGGAGGAGACGAGCGACCCGTCTCGTCCGCTGGCTGTCTGCGGCGACTTCAACGTGGCACCCGAGGACCGGGACGTCTGGGACCCGTCGCAGTTCGACGGCATGACACACGTGAGCCCTCCGGAACGGGCAGCGCTCGCCGAGCTCGAGTCCTGGGGGCTCGTCGACGCGTTCCGGAACCTGTATCCGGACGACAAGCTGTTCAGTTGGTGGGACTATCGGGGCGGCTCGTTCCATCGCCACCGGGGGATGCGGATCGACCTGATCCTGGTGACCGAGGTGCTCGCCCGCAACACCACCTGGGCCCTGATCGACCGTCAGGCCCGCAAGGGGGAGAAGCCGTCGGACCACACGCCGGTCTTCATCGACACCTCGGTCGGCTGAGGCGCGCGGGCGCGGTCGCAAGCGTCGTTGTCGCGTGTGAGCCGTCGGATTCCGTGCGGTGCTCGTTCGCGGGCCGCTCGAGGCTCAGGCGGCCCTGCACCCGGCCAGCGAGATAGGCAGACTCGGGAGCAACGTGGTGACGGCCGATCCGCAGGATCCCGCCCGCAATCGACAGGAATTCACGCTGCGAGTGTGCAGCGATCGCCCGGCCGCGCTGCCAGGCAGCCTTCACCGCGCCGCGACCCGTCGAGATGGGGCAGGCGCCACCTGCCCGCATTCCGAGGAGGAAGGATGGCCCCTCGCCCGCAGGCGACCTGCCGCTGCGGTCAGCCCTCGACGAGCATGACCAATGTGTCGGGCCGGACGCCGTCGGACGCCATGGCTTCGGCCGCCACATCGGATGCCATCACTTCCTGAAAGGCTGCCATGTCCGGGATCTCCGCGATCAGGCCGACGCGATTCGACTTCTCCGGATCGACGAACGTCCGGATCGTGATTCCCATGGGGCCGAAGACGGACTCCCGCGTCGGTGCGGCAAGCCAGTGATCGACATCGTCTACTTCGTGGAAGATCATTACGGTTGCCACTGGTACCTCGGCTTTCCGCCGCCCCGGAGGGGCAGTGCTCTGTGGTCGGACGCCAAGCACGCTAGGCCTTCGGGTCATGCCCCGCACGCTGCCTGGACCCGGCATGCCCCAACGTCCCGAGCGGGTCGTGTCGTCGACGTCGACGTGACCCAACCACCCGGTGTGACGCGGCTGGGCGCTCTACGTTCTGAAGCGTGTCCGCGGGGTCGATGGGCTGCCAAGGCTTGCTGCAGTGGAACCGCAAGGTCAGTGTGCTGGTTGTGGGGCACCTTGGAAACCCTTTCCGTGGGGATCAGGGTTCAACCTTGGACGCAGTGCCGACGATCGGAGTGTCGAGCGGCTGGCCGGCGGCCGATCCCAGGAATGGTGCGTCGCCGAAAGCGAAGACTCCGCCGGCGGGGGCCACCAGAACGGAGCCCGTTTCGTCCGAGGAGGCCGCTGTGCCGACGATGGGCACAGTGTCGGAGCTCGGCATTCCCGTCCCGGAGTCGCAGCATCACGTAGCGCTCGGGGGACAGACCGAACCGTTCCAGGGCACCTGGTTCTGATGGACGGTGAAGTCGGAGGCTCCGAGTCAGTAGCCCTGGCCGTCGCTGGTGGCGTAGATACCGAACCATGTGGGAATGGATGGATTGGCCAAGCCGCCGGCATTCGCGCACGCGGACCGGGAAATCGCTCGAAGCTGGCCACCGAGGTAGGAAGCGTTGAATGCGTAGGTCGACCCGAAACCCTGGTCAGCCACTACCCGGGGGTAGTCCGAGGGGCCGAAGTCCTTGCCGCTCCAACGTGGCCCGACCACATGAGTAGCCCGGCAGCCGGACCGATCGCCATGATCGATGTCCAGCGCTGCATGGTCTGCCTCCCAGTTGGTTGAAGTGGCCTGGCGAACTGCCCCACGTCCCCGCCTTTGGGAATCCCTCGGCCCCGATGATGCGGGATGCTCCTGATCAGCCGGAGATGGTGGTGCTCAGCTCCGGATTCACGAATGGCGGGACCTGGTAGGAGGAGGAATCTGAGGTGTTCACGGTCATGACCTCCAAGTAGTACGTGCCCGCAGCTTCCGGTACGAAGCCGTTCGGCATGGGATAGGTGCCCGGGCCGTTGAATGGCGTGGACACCGAGAAGATCGGCTGACCAAGGGTGCCGGTTCCCAGATGAATGTCGAACTCGATCATGCCGCTGAGGCTGGCCGGGATGTCGGTGAGGGTGGCCGAGGCGCCGATAGCCGTGGTGCCCACTGCACCGGTTCGGGGTGTGAGGGCAGCACTCAGGTGGGTGGCTGGATTCGATGGACTCGTCGTTGACGCACCTGGAAGTGCGGTCGACGAGGGTGTGGGTGATGTGGTCGGAGGCGCCGACCCTCCTGATCGGTTCGGACCACTCGACACGGTGAGGTCCACCGCGGACCCTGGCGGTGCAGTGGCACCGGCCGCTGGGAGCGTGGCGATCACCAAGCCTGCCGGGATGCCAGCAGTCGCCTCCGTGGTCACACCGCCGACGGTGAGTCCCGCCTCACCCAGTGATGCTGCCCCCGCTGCCTGGGTCAATCCCACCAGATTGGGAACCGTGACCGGCTGGTGCGCAGAGTGTGGGGCCGACGTGGATGTCGGCAGGCCTCCACCGGTTCGATGCGTCGAGGGGCCTCCGACGGCGACGAATCCGACAACGATCAGAACCGCCGCCGCAGCGACCAGGGCGAGCGCCTTTGGATCGGGCAGCAGGGGCATCCGGCGCCTGGTTTGGGAACGAATCTCCCCTGCGGTCAGTCCCCAGGGGGAATTCTCGGCCGTCAGGTACGTCTGTCGGATGCGCTCCTGCACATCATGCTCATTGCTCAACGTAGTCCTCCCTTGCCGCGGGCGAAGCAGCGCGGAGGCTGGTCGCTGCTGCGGTTCGTCCCCGGCTGAGCCACGACTTGACCGTCCCTTCAGGGGCACCCATCTCGTCGGCAATATCCCGGACTGACATGCCTGCGCCATCGTGGAGCACGATTGCCCGCATCTGCTCCTCGGGCAGCGCCCGGAGCGCCGCGGCAAGGACGAGATGCGCCTCGTCGGGAGCGGGAGTGTGACGAGGGCGATCGACCGGCCGCCGGCGGTGCTTCTCTCGTCTGCTGTTGCTGACGACCAGGTTGAAGAGGACGCGCCGTGTCCATCCCAGGGGATCGTCGTACCTGCTGACCAGGGCCCATCGACTCCACGCCCGCAGGAAGGCTTCCTGCGTGAGATCTTGCGCCGTCTGAAGATCGCCAGTCAGGAGAAACGCCGTTGCCACGAGCGGCTTCCGGGACCGATCGAAGAACGCATCGAAGGAGCCTGTTCCCTCGTCGACTGGCTGGCTCACGAAGGCCTCCGCTCGGCATCCTGGATGAGTGACCACAACTTCTACACGCCTCAGGTCCGAGATCGGTTGCATAGCGGATCCAAGAACGAGGTGTCGGTGCGTCCAGCGGCCCACCGATCCGGCCATCGCAAAGGGCACACAGTGCCTTCAGCAGCTGGCGACGACGGCGTCCTGCAGTTTGGTGAAGCCAGGGTGAATCGGCTCCGCGATTGCCAAACCTGCGTCCGCGTACAGCCCTCGAACGAATGCTTCGCGATAGCCAACTGCGGTGTCGGGCACGGCAGGATCGTGAAGCGCGAAGTTCCCGGACTCGTCGAGCTCCATGCCGGCGACGAGTGGGCTCGGACTTCCTGATGGCGTTTCCGTGAAGAGGAACCACGTGGAGTAGCTGATCCCTCCAGGTCGCAAGACCCGCTTGATCTCACGCAGATAGTTGGCCGACGCATCGGGCGACATGTGCGTGAACACGGAGTGGGCGAAGACGAAGTCGAACGACTCGTCCGGATAGGGAAACCTGAGGTCGACCGCCGACGGCAGCGAAGCATCCGGCAGATAGGCGGAGTTGTACAGGGGTACGAACGTGAATCGGAAGTTGGGAAAGCGCGTGGTGATCTCCTCCTGGCACCACTCGATCAGGGATTCCATGATGTCGAAGCCCTCGTAGTGGGCCGCGGAGTCGAGGTAGTCACACAGAAAGCGGGCAGTCCGCCCAACTCCGCAACCGATGTCGAGCACGTCGTGCTCGGGGCGGAGCCCAGCCATGTTGAGCCGTCCCATGGTGGTGAGCCCGACATCCTGGAACACACCCGGCGGCCCAACCTGGTTCTGAAGCGATGGATCGGGCATGGGCAGCGTTGCCTCGGCTGGGAACAGACGAGTCTCGGCCCACGTCCCTTCGGGAGTCCCCGGCGCGATGGATCCGTAGCGAGATGTCGGCTTCTCGGCCCCCGGACTCCTCCACGGCCATCGATGTTTCTGCGATGCCATCGCAAGACCCTACCGGCCTGCCCTCTGGTCTCGGATGCGTGCGCGTCGCATCCCGTCCGCACGACCCGAACGCGCCGGAAGAGGGGCTGGCCACCCGAGCAGGCGCCTGCGCCGGCAGCGGATGTCGGTCAGCCACCCCGTCTCCCCCTTGGCTCCGCAACCACGCACCTTGACGCACCGCGCTCCGGGCCGCACGATGGGAGCAGCGATACTGAGGAGGCACCCGCGATGAAGATGGTCCTACGACTAGCGGTTGTGCTGAGCGTGTCGATTGTGGCCATGACAGCGGCCGCACGGACGGCCGGGGCGGCACACAAGGTCGGTCCAGGCCAGTACTTCACCGGCGTCATCAACGGCACGAACGGGAACACCGCAATCCCGATCCCAATTCAGATGGCGTGTTTCGGGCCGGTGAAGCCGGGAGCGACCGGGCATCCGATGGGGGGTCAGACCCTCGCGGTCCACCAGCTGTTCCCACCCTCGGTCACGGGCACACTGGGCAGGACCGGCAACGACTCGACCATCGGTGTGTTCTTCGGCGCACCGCCACCCTCCGCACGCCATGGAGCAGGCGCTCGTGCGGTGTCGAAGACGATCAGTTTCGTCCACTACGACAGGACCAAGGGCCTGCCCACGTCGCTCACCCTCCCCTGCGACGGGACGGGGACCGTCTGGTTCGTCCCGATCCCCGTGGTCCCGCCCTCGCAGGCCACCGCAGTCCCAGTGGAGTTCGCGTCCCAGCCCTAAGGGCTTGCGGTACCGACCCCGGGGTGGTCACGTACGGGCGAGCGGCGACGCAGTGTGCCGGCGGACGGCTGGGCATGGAGAGGCAGCGTCCGAACCGTGCGTCGGAGGCACCACACGAGGACCTGTGCGGGAACCCTCACCGGGCGGGGGTCGAGGAGGCTCTCCCAGTCCGGGGTCGCCCGGCTACTGCCGTCCCCGAACGCGCACCCCACGCGGGTGGTCGATTCCGGCCGGCGCCCGGCCCCCCGACGCCGCTCCACGCGATCGGATCGCGGGGCCCACCGACGCGCACCGCCTCCACCTGTGCGTCGTCCGGCTCAGGCTCGCGTGAAGCTGTGGGAACCGAGCGATACGTCGACGCAGAGCGCCAGCAGCAGATCACCGGTCGCCGCATCGACCGGGTGGTCCAGAGCCAGGTGGATGCCCAGCGAAGGCACCTTCAGCGGGGCTCCGGCCCGATCCCACCAGATGGAGGTGTCGACCACCTCGCCGACCAGATCGAACGTCGTCGCCGTGCGCATCCAGGTCAACCTGCCAAGCGGTGCGCCGGATGGCTCGACCAGCGCGTACGACCAGGTGGCGTCCTTGCGCTGGTCCTCGGGGTGTCCCACGACGCGGGCCACGACCGCTCCGTCGGCACGACGCACCACCCCGTCGCCGGCTTCATCCTTCTCGATCCATCCGATGACATGTCCGGACCTGTCCGCCGCCGTCGTCCGACTGGTCGCACAGGTGACGGCAAGTCCGCCGCTGTCGCTGCCGATGGCGTAGCTTCCCGCGCCACCGTTCTTGAATCCGAGCAGTACTGCGGCCGAGCCCTTCTGGACAGCCGTTGCCAGAGTGTCGGTGGCCGAGGTCTTGAACTCGAGCGTCAGGCTGTTGTTGAGCTTCCGTCCCGTTTGCGCGGCCACGGTCGTCGTCGATCCGAGAAGTCCCATGGCGCCAGCCTGGCACGGCAGGGGGCCCGTCGGATCGTTCGTGGACCCGCGGATCCCGGGGTCGGGCAACGCCCAGAAACGCGCAGATCGTGCGTGCGCTGCGCCTGCCGGTTGCAGGCATCCGCTGGACGGGGTCCACGCAGGACACGGCGCGACTCGACAGCGAAGGCGTGGTCCCGGACCCGCTCGGACGGGACCTCGGTATCGAGGTGGGGTCCGGTCTCGTCGCCCGGCAGGCTGACGACTAGGTCCATGCGCTTGGGCTTCCAGGTGCGGGGGTGCAGGGGGCGGTCGACGTTGCGGGCCCTCACCCCCTCAGGTTGGCCCGCAGGTCGGCGAACCTCCGTGCGGCGTCCTGGGGGCCAGGTCGTGCCTCGCCCGGCTCGCACGCGCCCGACAGGTCCGCGACCCACGGCGACGGTCGACGCTCCATCGCCCGCCCGCTGCCCATGGTGCGGCTGCGGGCCCACGAGCACTCGAGCACCCGGCCGGCCCGGGTGAGGGCCACGTAGAGCAGGCGTCGCTCCTCGGCCAGCGCTTCGGACGTCGCCGCGTGCACGATGGGCACGAAGCCCTCCTCGAGACCGACGACGTGCACCGCCAGCCACTCGAGCCCCTTGGCCCTGTGGAACGTGGCCAGCTCGACAGCGCCGCCGGGGTCGCCCCGTGGCGCGGTGGACACCGTGGCCGGCAGCGGTCGCCTGGGGGACATGGCCGGCTCGGCCTCGGCGTCGGGCGCCGGGGCGAACCGGCACGGGACCCCGACGCGGTCGAGGGCGCGGCGGACCACGGCCAGTTGGTCATGGGTCCGGGCCAGCACGGCCTGGTCGGACCACGGCGTGCCCGCCTCCGCCCTGCGGAGGATCGCCGAGGCCACCGCCTCGGCCTCGGCCCGGCCGTCGTCGTAGGCGGTCAGCGTCGGAACCGGTCCGTCGGTGCCGGCCGACATCGGCGGGGTGACCTCGGCCGGCCCGAGGGCGGCGGAGGCCGCGGCCACCACCTGGGGTGTGCACCGGTGGTTGGCCTCGAGGTGGACGACCTCGAGGCCGGGGACGACGTCGGGCAGCGACGCGAGCAGTCCCGGATCGGCGCCGTTCCACCCGTAGATGGACTGATTGGGGTCGCCGACGACGAACAGGTCGCCTCGGTCGCCCATGAGCGCACGGACCAACCGGAACTGGGCCGGGTTCACGTCCTGGAACTCGTCCACGGCGAGGTGCCGGTACCGCCAGTGTGCCTGCTCGGCGAAGACCGGGTCGTCGAGCAACAGGTCGGCGGCGCGCAGCAGCACGTCGTCGAGGTCGAGGAGGCTGCGCCGGCCGAGGCGGTCCTGGTAGTCCGCGTACAGACCGGCGACCCGGTCGAGCGGGAGGGTGACGGACCGCCCGGCCTCAGCAGCCGCCGCCGCGTAGGTGCCCGGGGAGAGGCACCGGGCCTTGGCCCAACCGATCTCGGTCTCGGCGACGGAGGCCGCCCCCCGGTCGCCGGTCAGATCGGCGAGGGTCCGCCAACGGTGCTCCACCAGGGCGGGCGGCGCCTGGCCGCTGTCGGCGGCCCGTCGTCGGAGCAGGGTCAGCGCCAGCTGGTGGAGCGTGCCCGCCCGCACGCCGGGGGAGGGGACGCCGCCCGCCCCGGCGGGCACCGACACCGCCACGCCGTAGCGGGCGAGCCTGTCGCGCAGCTCGTGGGCAGCCTTGCGGGTGAACGTGCACACCACGGTGTGGTCGGCTTCGGCCGAGTCGTCGCGGATTCGACGGGCCACCCGCAGCGTGAGGACCCGGGTCTTGCCCGAGCCGGCCCCGGCCACGATGCAGAGCGCCTCGGCGGGGGAGGTGACCGCCAGGTGCTGGGCCGGGGTGAGCCCGGCGAGCGCCCGCTCGAACCGGTCGCCGGGTCCGGGCGACGCGGTCGGGTCGAGGAGGTCCACAGCGTTGCAGGTTACCGCCGGGGTGTCACGCCCCGGCGGGGCAGGGCGTCGGTAGATTGATCCGGTGCCGCCCGCCGTCCGCCCCCTCGACCCCGCGCCGGGCTGACGCTTGCCGACTCGCCGTCCACCGCTGCTCCCGGCCGAACAGGTCCTGGTCGACATCCGTCCCCACTGGACCTTCCTCACCGGGCCGCTGGTGGCCGCCCTGGCGACGATCGCCCTGGGGGTCACCCTGGACGTGGCCATCCCCCACACCTCGGTAGCGGTCCACTGGGTGGAGGGTGCCGTGGTGGCCGTTCCGTGCGCCTGGCTCGCCATCCGGTTCGTGCGGTGGCGCCGGTCGTGGCTGATGCTCACCTCCTACCGCATCGTCGACCAGTGGGGAGCCGCCGGGGGCAACCAGATCGACATCCCTCTGGACTCGATCGACCGGGTGTCCGTCGACCAGAGTGTGATGCACCGGATCGTCGGGTCCGGTGCCATCGACGTCGTGGTGTGGGACCACGGCATGCTCCACCGGATCGAGGACGCCCGGAAGCCGGCGGTGCTGGCCCGGATCATCACCCGCCGGCTCGGACCGCCCCCTGCCCACGACGACCATGGTTGGGCCTGACGGTCAGCCCCGCTGACGACGACCGGCTGGGCGTGGGTCGGTCGGCTCGGCCTGCCGGCGCTCCCGGGCGGTGACCGTCCCGTCGACCGCCTCGACCCGCCACGCCGTCCGGTCCAGTCCGGCCGGGTCGAGTGCCCCGGGATCGGCGAGCACGACCAGGCACCCGCCGAATCCGGCACCGGTCACCCGCACGCCGTGGACTCCTGGACGCGCCCGCAGCGATGCGACGAGCTCGTCGAGCTCTGCGGTCGAGACCTCGAAGTCCCTGGCCAGGCTCCGGTGGCTGGCATCCATATGTGCGCCAGCCCCGGCGAGGTCGCCGGCCGTCAGCGCCGAGGCAAATGCGTCGACCCGAGCGCATTCGGTCACCACGTGGCGGGCCCTGCGCCGGAGCACGGGATCTCGCAGCCCCGCGAGGTCGGCCGGTCCGGCCAGGCCGAGCGGTCCGATGATCGCGGCGGCGGCCTCGCACTCGGCCACGCGGGTGGCGTAGGCCGACGAGCGCAGGTCGCGTCGGATCCCCGAGTCCACCACGACGAACCCGACGTCGGCCGGGACGGGGACGTCCCGGGTCGATCCGCTGGCGAAGTCGATCCGCAGCGCGTTGCCGGCCCGGCCGCCGGCGCAGACGAGCGGGTCGAGTAGCCCGACCGGCACGCCGATGCGGTGCTCCGCCTCGCGGCACAGCCCGGCCACCACCCGCGCGTCGCCACCTACCCCGAAGGCGTCGGCCAGGGCGACCGACAGGGCGGCGCTCGACGACAGCCCGGACCCCCGGGGCAGCGTCGAGGTGATGTGCACCGACAGCCCGGCTACCGGCCGGGCCAGGAGTACCAGTGCCCCGATCAGGCGGGCCCAGGCGGGCTCGAGGGTCGCCACGGCGTCGGCGTCGGGCACGAGGGGCAGGACGGCGCGCTCGCCGGGGTAGGCGTCCGAGGTCACGGTGACGCGGTCGTCGCCCGAGGGGGCCACCTCGACGGTCACACCGAGGCCGATGGCCATGGGCAGGGCGAGGCCCTGGTTGTAGTCGGTGTGGTCGCCGATCAGGTTGACCCGCCCCGGACCGGTGCGGATCAGCGTGGACGGGGCCGGGTCTTCGTGCACTGGACTCCTCCGCTCCGGGGGTCGGGCGGGCGCCGATCCGGCATCCCGACGGCAGGTGACGCTACCGCCCGGCCAGTCGGTGTCCATGGCACGCCCCGCCGACATACGATGTGGACTTCATGTTCGATGAACTGCTGACCGCCAACACGACCTATGCCGAGGGGTTCACGCTGGAGGGCATCCCCCCCGTGGCCGCTCGAGGATTCGCCCTGGTCACGTGCATGGACAGCCGGATCGAGCCCCTCACCATGCTCGGTCTCCACCCTGGAGACGCCAAGATCCTCCGCAACGCCGGCGCCCGGGTCACTCCCGACGTGATCCGGTCCCTGGTGCTCGCCACCCGGTTCCTCGACGTCCGTGAGATCGCGGTCATGCAGCACACCAACTGCGCACTGGCCGACGAGACCGACGGCGGGGTCCGCTCCCGCCTGGCCGCCGAAGGGACCCGGGGGGTCGAGGGCTGGGAGTTCCTCGCCATGCCCGACCCGGACGCGGCGTTGGCCACCGACGTGGCCCTCCTGCGCAGTTGTCCGCAGCTGCCCGAGGAGGTGGTCGTCGAGGGATGGCGCTACGACGTTGCCACGGGGCGGATCCTGCGCGTCGTCCCCGCCTGAGCCACGACGGGACCCGTCGCGGGAGGCGCCCTGCATTTGACCCCCGGGCGACGGTGGGACACCATCCCGCCATGCTGATTCCCCCACGCCCGTCCCGGATCACGGCGACCGACCCCGACGGGGTGGCCCCGCTGACACACCCCGGGGGAGGTGCCCGATGAGCGGACCGCTGGAGGGGATCCGCATCATCGAGCTGGCCGGCCTCGGCCCGGCGCCCTTCGCCGGCATGATGCTGTCCGACGCCGGTGCGGACATCATCCGGATCGATCGGTCGGACCGGGCCCACTACCCGCCCCGACAGGAGGCCCACGTGGACCTCATGAACCGGGGCCGGCGGTCGGTGGCCGTCGATCTGAAGCACCCCGACGGCGTGGCCCTGGTGCTCCGCCTGGTCGAGGGCGCCGACGGGCTCATGGAGGGCTTCCGGCCCGGGGTCGCCGAGCGACTCGGGCTCGGGCCCGACGAGTGCCTGGCCCGCAACCCGCGGCTGGCCTACGGGCGCATGACCGGGTACGGCCAGGACGGCCCCATGGCCCAGGCCGCCGGACACGACATCGACTACATCGCCTTGTCGGGCGCCCTCGAGGCCATCGGCCGAGCCGGTGACCGGCCGGTGCCCCCGCTCAATCTGGTGGGCGACTTCGGCGGGGGCGGCATGCTCCTCGCCTACGGCATGCTGGCCGCCATCCTCGGCGCCCGCACGACCGGCAAGGGCCAGGTCATCGACGCCGCCATGGTCGACGGTGCCGCCGCGCTCATGACCATGACCTACACGCTGCGCAGTGCCGGGATCTGGCAGGACGCCAGGGGCACCAATCTGCTCGACACCGGCGCCCACTTCTACGAGGTGTACGAGACCTCCGACGGCGGGTTCATCGGCGTCGGGGCCATCGAGCCGCAGTTCTACGCCGAGCTCATGCAGCTGCTCGGCCTGGGTGACGAGGACCTGTCCACCCAGATGGACCGGACCACGTGGCCGGCAATGAAGGAGCGGTTCACCGCGATCTTCGCCGGCCGGACCCGTGCGGAGTGGGAGGAGGTGTTCGCCGGCTCCGACGCCTGCGTGGCGCCGGTGCTGTCGGCCACCGAGGCGCCGGACCACCCCCACAACAGGGCCCGGGGCACGTTCACCGAGGTGGCCGGCGTGGTCCAGCCCGCTCCCGCCCCGCGGTTCCTGTCAACGCCGGGTGAGATCCGCCGGCCGCCTCCGAACCCCGGCCAGCACGGCGACGAGGCCCTGGTCGACTGGGGGCTGTCGACCGACGAGGTGGCCGGTCTGCGGGAGTCGGGCTCCATCCGCTGAACCCGACCCCGGTCGGACAGGGCCGCCTGGCAGTCCTGTCGCTACAGGTTGACGACCGGACAGGTGACGGTGCGGATGATGCCCTCGATGAGCTGGATCCGGCCCACCACCATGCGGCCCAGATCGTCCATGGTGTCGGCGCCCGCCCGCACGATCACGTCGTAGGGGCCGGTCACGCCCTCGGCCGTCACCACACCGTCCAGGTCCTGGACGGTGCGCGCCACGGTGGCCGCCCGACCGACCTCGGTCTGGATGAGGATGTAGGCGCTGACGGACATGTCCATCTCCTGGGGTGGTGGTCGGGACGAGCGGGACGGGTGGGCGGGACGGCCTGCCATTCTACCGCCCGTCTCCCTCCGCCTACCATGCGCAGATGGGCGTACGGGAGCGTGGTGACCAGTTCCGTCGCCTGATCCGCTCCGCTGTCGACGACCTGTTCGACCAGCGGAGCCCGGTCGGGCGGCTCGCCCTGACGCACGTGCTCATGACCGCGGGCGACACCCTGTTCGCCGTGTCCCTGGCCGGGTCCCTCTTCTTCTCCATCTCGCCCACGGCGGCCAAGGACAAGGTCCTGCTCTACCTGCTGCTGACCATGGGCCCTTTCGCCATCGTGGCCCCGGCCCTCGGCCCGCTCGTCGACCGCAGCAGGGGCGCCCGGCGGGCCATGGTGGTCGTGTCGGCGCTGGGCCGCGCCGCGCTGTGCCCGTTCATCGCCCGCGACATCCACTCGCTGCTGCTGTTCCCGGAAGCGTTCCTGATGCTGGTGCTGTCCAAGGTGTACCTGGTGACCAAGGGAGCCCTGGTGCCGGAGATGGCCGCCCTCGAGATGGTCGACCTGGGTGCCCAACCGGGGATGGTGAGCCCGGCATGGGTCGACGACGGTGGGAACCGGTTCGACGACCCCGGGGAGTCGGGATTCGATGACGCGAGCAGTGGGGCCTCCTTCCGCACCCCGCCCTACGGCACCCCGCCGATCGTGCACGTGGACGACCCGGTGACCGGCGAGGACGTGATCGAGCCCGATCTGGCCACGCTCAACGCCCGCCTGGGGCTCCTCGCCTCCCTGTCCGGCTTCGTGTTCGCGCTGCCGGCCGTCGCCATCCTCAAGTTGGCCGGCGCCCCGGCCGTCCTGTGGTCGTGCACGGTGGTATTCGCGGCGGCCGTCGTGGCCGGGACCCGGCTGCCGGTCCGTCGCGGCCCCCGGGCCGCCCGTCGGGGGAGGGGCGCCACGGCCACGACGGCCGACGAGGCCCCGGTCGCCCGGGCCCCCGATGCGGAGGAGTGGTGGCTCGAGGAGCAGCGCGACCTCGCCGCCTTCCGCCCCATCGCGGGGACCCAGGTGATCCTGGCCCTTACCCCGATGTCGGTGCTCAAGCTGCTCCTCGGCTTCCTCACCTTCCTGTTCGCCTTCGGCTTGCGGCGCGAGGGGGCTGCGACCTGGTGGTTCGGCCTGCTGATCGGGGCGCTGACCGCGGGGGCGGTCATCGGCGTGCTCCTGGTCGGGAGGATCCGACGGGTGCTGAGCGAGCAGCAGATGCTGACCGCGTCGCTGTGGCTGGTGGCGGCGGCCGGGCTGCTCGGCTGGCTCTTCCCCCACCAGGGGCTCCAGGCCCTCGTGGCGTTGTCCGTCGGGGCGGCTGGCGCGGTGGCCAAGCCGTCGTTTGACGCGCTCGTCCAGCGCCACGTGCGCGAGTCGGACCAGGGGCGGGCCTTCGCCCGCTTCGAGACCCGGCTCCAGCTGATGTGGGTCATCGGGTCCCTGGTCGGGGTGGTCCTGTCGCTGTCGATCCCGGCGGGCAACCTCGTGCTGGCCGTTGTGGCCATCGTCGGTGCGTTGTCCTACATGAGCGCCCTGCACGCCGCCTCACCCGGCCGGCGCTGACGCCATCGGCCTGACCGGACCGAGCGCCGGCCCCCGGGCGCGGACGAGGGGCCGGCGGGCCGGCCCCTCGTGCACACGACTCCTGGGGAGGGCCGGTCAGCCCAACTCGGCCTCCAGCTGGTCGACCTCGCCGGCCAGCGCGGCCGGCAGCTTGTCGCCGAAGGTGGCGAAGTGCTGCCGGATCGAGGGCACCTCGGCCCGCCACTCGTCGACGTCGACGTGCAGCAGCGTCTCCATGTCGGCGGGCGACACGTCGAGGCCATCCGTGTTGATGGCGTCTGCCGTGGGCAGGAACCCGATCGGGGTCTCGATCGCCTCACCCTTGCCACTCACCCGCTCGAAGACCCACTCGAGGACGCGGGAGTTCTCGCCGTATCCGGGCCACAGCCAGCGGCCGTCGGCGTCCTTGCGGAACCAGTTCACGTAGAAGATCTTCGGGAGCTTCGCGGGATCGGCACCGGCGCCGATCTCCAGCCAGTGGGTGAAGTAGTCGGCCATGTTGTAACCGCAGAAGGGCAGCATGGCGAAGGGATCGCGGCGCAGGTTGCCGACGGCGCCGGCGGCGGCGGCCGTCGTCTCCGAGGCCATGATCGCGCCGAGGAAGACGCCGTGCTGCCAGTCGCGGGACTGGAACACGAGCGGCACGACCGAGGCGCGGCGGCCGCCGAAGAGGATGGCGTCGATCGGCACGCCGGCCGGGTCCTCCCACTCCGAGGCGATGGCCGGGTCCTGGGCCGCCGGCACGGTGAACCGGGCGTTCGGGTGGGCGGCGGGGGTGCCGG
>JADGOH010000012.1 GCA_017883025.1 Acidimicrobiales bacterium | reverse complement strand
GGCGATGCCGACGGCCGCCGCGCCCGCCCCCGTCGAGGCGGCACCGACACCAGGGCGAATGCGGGGCGCACCGTCGCCCACCGTCGTGGCCGCGTGTGGCGGCTTGGTCGTGACCGCCGTCGGCATCACCGTGGGTAGCCCCTGGCGGGCCGCACCGTGACCAGCCCCCATCGCGGCCTCGTCCCCGCGGTAGGCCCCGCCGATCACACCTTCGCCTGCGAGTGCGTCCGCCACCTGGTCGGCGGCTGGTGGGCCTTCACCGGCGATCCGGCCGGGGTGACCGGCTACGCCGACTGTCGGAGAGTCCGGTGACCGGGCCGGTTTCGGACCAGGAGCTCGAACCCCGGCTCGGACTGGTCCGGGACGTCGCCGACGAGATCCGGTGGACCTTCACCCGGCGGATCGGCTGGGTCGTCCAGATCTTCCTCAACCTCGCCATCGGGATCCCCGTGGTGATCGCCACCACGTGGGACTCGCACACCGACGAGGTCCGGGTGAGCGGATTCGCCACCTCGGTCGCCGGCTGGGTCCTGGCCAGCGCGCTCAACACCAACCAGCTCGGCTTCGACGCGGACCGGTCGGCTGCGTCACTACGGACGGGCGACACGACATGGCGGATCCTCTTCCTGAAGAACCTGGCCGTCCTGGTCGTGTTGACCCCGCCGATCCTGGCCACCTCGGTGGTCCTGCGACTGGTCGTGGCCCATGCGCCCGACCCGATCCCCGTCGCCATGGTCCGAGACCTGGCCGACATCACGGTATGGCTGGGTATCGGATCGCTCCTGTCGGTCCTCCTTCCGTTCCGACCGCTCGGCGTGCGGAGCCGGTGGGCGGCCCGGTCGACGTGGCCACGGTTCGCGCTGTGCCTGGCGCTCCCCTACGCCGTCTACTACCTGCTGCTGACGTGGTGGCACGTACCCGAGCTGGCCCTGGCCGACCGGATGTTCCACCGGCACGTCCACCAACACCTGTGGGGCTACAGCCTGAGCGCCCTGGCGTGGGGCCTGGCCTCCTGGGCGCTCGGGCTCGCACTGGCCGAGTGCTACGGCCGTCGGTGGGTCGGTCGCCTGGAGGCCGCCCTCGACCTCCGGCGCTGAGCCGGCGGCGTCAGTGGCGGCGCTTCCGAGGTGTCGGGGACGGCACCACCCGCTCGCCGGGGATCGGTCGGGGGGCCCGGACGGGGCGGGCGATCACGAGGAGCAGGAAGGCGAGGAGGAGCATCGACAGCCCCACTGTGGCGAGGGACAGGACGCCGAGCACGCCGAGAAGGCCGGCGCACACTGTTCCCGGGATGCCCCAGTGCTCGCTTCCCGACCGAACCCGCTGAGCGAAGCCGATGCCGGTGACCACGACGCACACCACCAACAGGCCGATGAAGGTGAGGACCCCGGTGTGGCTCGACGCATAGACCGTCTCGGTACGGGTGTGGCCCGGCGACGTCGTCACCCGGGTCGTGGCACTGAAGAACTGCACGGCGACCAGCGCCGTCCACACCACGGCCCCGCCGAGGGCGATCCACCGAAGCCGGAGCAGGCGCTTCGGCGTGGGCGGCGGCCCTCCGAAGTCCATCGGGATCACTGCCGGCGCACCTGCCTCGCCGCTCGTCGCCAGCGCGGGCGACATGCCGACCATGCCTTCGACCGGGTTGCCGAAGAAGCCGAATCGGTCCTCGAGCGTCTCGGAAGGCGCGTCGCCTCCCCGGCCGGGCCGGTCGCCACCACGCAACAGGTCGTCGGAGGAATGGCCGAGCGGGAGCGCCGCCGGGGCACGGACCAGGTTGGAGGGCATTGCCAGGTCGGGCGGCGGGTCCCGGGACTCGGCCCACCCGTCGCGCACCAGGGCGGTCGGGCGGCCCTGCGAGATCCAGCGCTCCTCGTGGACGGCGAACGGGTCGACGAACCACCCCTGGGGTGGCTCCTCCGGTTCGGCGCCGGCCTGATCCATGTCCCGAGAGTAGACCGCCGACGTCGACGGGGAACCCGCAGGTGTCCCGTCGGTAACCACCGATGCCCGTCACCGCCGTGCCACACTGGCGTGTCCACCGGGCGACGCATCGTCCGACGAGCTGCAAGAGGAGTCTGTGGGTGCTGGCATTCACCTTCCCGGGACAGGGGTCCCAGCGGTCCGGCATGGGACACGCCTGGGTCGACCACCCCTCGTGGGAAGTGGCGGGCGAGGCGTCCGAGATCGCCGGGCGCGACCTGACCGCCCTGCTGCTCGAAGCCCCCATGGACGAGCTGACACGGACGGCCAACGCCCAGCTGGCCACCTTCGTGATGAGCCTGGTGGTCCTCGACGCCGTCGAGCGTCTCGGGCTCACCCCCGCCGCATGCGCCGGTCACAGCTTGGGTGAGTACACGGCGCTGGTGGCCTCCGGCGCCCTCTCCCTCGCCGACGGCACGTCACTCGTCATCGAGCGGGGTGACGCCATGCAGGGCGCAGCCGACGCAAGTCCCGGCACCATGGCCGCCCTCATCGGGATCGCCGACGACGACGCCGAGGCGGCCTGCCAGCGGGCCGAGACCGACGTCTGGGTGGCCAATTACAACGCTCCCGGCCAGGTGGTGATCGCCGGGACCGAGGCGGGCATCGCCGCCGCCACCGAACACGCCAAGGAGCTCGGTGCCCGGAAGGTCCTCCCCATTCCCGTGTCGGGGGCCTTCCACACCCCGATGATGTTGCCGGCCCGCACCCGTCTGCGCGAGCGGCTCGACACCGTCACCTTCCACGCACCCGAGGTCCCGGTCGTGGCCAACGTCGACGCGCGGGTCCACACCGACGCCGGCGAGTGGCCCGGCCTGCTTTCGGCCCAGCTGTGCAGTCCGGTGCGGTGGCGCCAGTCGCTCGAGACCCTGAGCGGGCGGGGCGCCACCCTGGTCGTGGAATTGGGTCCCGGCGGGGTGCTCACCGGCATGGTCCGTCGGGCGACCCCGGATGTGAAGGGCGTGTCGGTCGCCGTCCCCGACGATCTCGACAAGCTCATGGACACGGTCGCCGGTGCCGACGACTGGGCCGCAGGGTCGCCCGGCGCCCAGGGCGAGCACCTCTACACCTCGGAACGAGTTGTCGTGAGCCCCGCCCCCGGGGTGTTCGAGCCCGACGCCGCCCTGGCCGCGCTCGAGCGCACCGCGCTGGCCGAGGCCACCGCCGCCCCCGGCAGCGGTGCCGGCGCCGCGCCCGGCTCGCTGCTGGCCGTGGGCGACCGAGTGGGCACCGTGGGCCTCACCGACGTCCGCACACCGTTCGAGGGCATCCTCGTCCGATGGCTCGCCGTCCGCGGCGAACGGGTGGTCGACGGTCAGCCTGTGGCCTGGATCCGCACCAGGCCGGCCAATTCGTGAGCCTCCGGCCCGGCCGGACGGGAACAAGTGAGGAGCGCGACATGACTGACGACACATTCACCGACGAGGGCAGGGTGGTCCTCGTCACCGGCGGGTCCAGGGGCATCGGGCTGGCGTGCGCCGAGTGGTTCCTGGCCAACGGTGACCGGGTGGCGGTGACGTCGCGGACCGGTGCCACCGAACGGGACCTCGGCGTCGGACCGGACCGGTTCCTGTCCCTGACGTGTGATGTCTGCGACCCCGACCAGGTGGAGGCCGCCTTTGCCGGTGTCGAGAAAGCTTGGGGCCCTGTCGAGGTTCTCGTGGCGAACGCCGGTGTCACCCGGGACACGCTGGCGCTCCGGATGACCGAGGAGGCCTGGTCCGAGGTGATCGACACCAACCTGACGGCCGTCTTCCGAGTCACCCGGCGGGCGCTCACCAAGATGCTCCGCCTCCACCGGGGCCGGGTGATCATGATGTCCTCGGTCGGGGCCTTCATCGGCTCCGCGGGCCAGGCCAACTACGCGGCGTCCAAGGCCGGCCTGGTCGGGATGGCCCGTTCCCTGGCCCGAGAGGTGGCCAGCCGCGCCATTACCGTCAACGTCGTGGCCCCGGGGCTCGTGAAGACGAATATGCTGGCCGGGTTGGACGGGGCCAAGCTGGCCGAGTTCGCCGCGCAGGTGCCGCTCGGCCGGGTGGCCACGCCCGACGAGGTCGCCGGCGTCGTCGGGTTCCTGGCGTCCGACGCCGCTGGTTACGTGACCGGGGCGGTGCTGCCGGTGGACGGCGGCCTCGCCATGGGCCTGTGATGCACGGGCCTGTGATGCACGGGCCTGTGGTGGATCGGCCGCAGCGGCATGGGCCGCGGGCCCGTCTGGCGCAGCACCCTACTGAGCCGACAACATGGCACAGGCGGACCCACCACAGGAACCAGTCCGACGGGGCGCGACCCCACACGATCACCACCGACATACCGACCAAGGAGACGCAGTGAGCAACGACGAGACGTTCGAGAAGTTCAAGGGCTGCGCCGTGGAGGTGCTGCAGGTCCCCGCGGACAAGATCACCAAGGAGGCCCGCTTCGCCGAGGACCTGGACGCGGACAGCCTCGACCTTGTCGAGCTGGTCATGGCCCTCGAGGAGACCTTCGACGTCACGGTGGACGAGACCGAGCTCGAGGGGATCGAGACCATCGGCCAGGCCTACGATCTCATCGTCGCCAAGATCTGATGCTGCTGGGCACCGGCCCGGACGGCCCGATCACCGGGCGCCGCGTCGCCATCACCGGGATCGGCGTGTTGGCCTGCTGCGGCGTGGGCACCGACGCCTTCTGGAACGGCCTCCACGGCCCCGCCCCCGAGGGCGAGCGCCGGGTGCACGACTTCGATCCCGACCGCTGGTTCACCTCCAAGGAGGTCCGGACCCTCGACCGGTTCGCCCAATTCAGCGTGGCCGTGGCCGAGATGGCCCTCGAGGACGCCGGCACCCTGGACGCCGATCCCGGGCGCTCCGGCGTCATCATGGGGACCGGTGTCGGTGGCCTGCAGTCCCTCGAGACCCAGATCCTCGTCTACGCCGAGAAGGGCGCCGGGCGTGTCTCGCCCCGGCTCGTTCCCATGATGATGTCGAACGCCGGCGCTGCTGCGGTGTCGATGCGGCTCGGGTGGCACGGCCCGTCGGAGACGGTGATCACGGCATGCGCCGCGGGCGCGCACAGCATCGCCCACGCCGCCCGTCTGGTGGCTTCGGGCCGGTGCGACGTGGCCGTGGGCGGCGCGGCCGAGGCCGGCATGACCAATGTCGGGATCGCCGCCTTCGCCAACATGACCGCACTGTCGACCACCGGGAACTCCCGGCCCTTCGACGTCCGACGTGACGGATTCGTGATGACGGAGGGCGCCGGCGCTCTCGTGTTCGAGGACTGGGACCGGGCCGTCGCCCGCGGGACCCGCATCTACGGCGAACTCGCCGGGGCGGGCAGCACGGCGGACGCCCACCACATCACCGCCCCGGCCCCCGGCGGCTCGGGTGCGGCTGCCTGCATGCTGGAGGCGATGCGCGACGCCGGGATCCGGCCCGACGAGGTGCGCCACATCAACGCCCACGGGACCTCCACTCCGCTCAACGACCTGGCCGAGTCCGACGCCATCGGCAAGGTGTTCGGGTCCGACTCGCCGCCCGTGACCTCCACCAAGGGCGTGACCGGTCACGGGCTGGGTGCCAGCGGCGCCATCGAGGCGGTGGCCGCCGTGCTCACCATCGAGCACGCCAGCATCCCGCCGACGGTCGGCTTCGAGCAGCCCGACCCGGAGATCCACCTGGACGTCGTCGGCCCCGCCGCCCGCTCGTGGGAGCCGGGGCCGATCCTGTCCAACTCGTTCGGGTTCGGCGGCCACAACGGCTGCCTGGTCATCTCCCCCGCCTGAGACCGGGTCGTCGGTGCACCCGCCTTCGGCGGGCATCGGGCGCACCGCGCCAGGTACTGACGTTCGGACCCCTCCGTCCAGCACCTACCGTGGTGATCCCATGATCGACCCCTCCGTCCCCCTGGAGTACGTACCGGGCCCCGACGACCCTGCGGACCTGGCCATCGGCGCCTTCACCCCGCACGCCCCGTGGATCGTCGAGCCCGACGCCATGCCGTGGCGGAAGGCGCATGCCGGCGAGCCCGACATCGTCGCCCTCCGCCACCAGGCCGCCGGGCTGGCCCGCACCCTCGTCAACCCCAAGCACCTGCCTTCGGTGGGCCGGGTCCTGACCGTCGCCTGGCGCGTGGGTGGCGCCCTCCTGCTGTGGGGTACGAAGGAGCGGGGCACCCCCGAGTCGCGGGCCGGCCTGTCCCGGCGGCTGCGACCCGCATTCGAGCACCTCGGTCCGACCTACATCAAGCTCGGGCAGATCATCTCGTCGGGTGAGGGGATCTTTCCTGAGGAGCTCGTGCAGGAGTTCCGCAAGCTGCGCGACCGGGTGCCACCCGAACCGTTCCCGGTGGTCCGACGCACCGTCGAGGAGGACCTCGGGCGGCCGCTGGCCGAGGTGTTCACCTCGTTCGACCGCCGGCCCATCGCGTCGGCCTCCATCGCCCAGGTCCACGCCGCCACGCTGCGAACCGGCGAGCGGGTGGTGGTCAAGGTCCAGCGCAGCCGGGTGGCGCCGATGGTCCGCCTCGACATCGCCGCCATGGCGTGGATCGCCCCGTTCCTGGTCGGTCGGATCCCGGTGGCCGCCCTGACCAACCCGCCGGCGCTCGTGGAGCTATTCGCCGAGACCATCGTGGAGGAGCTCGACTTCCGCCTCGAGGCACAGAACATGCTGGACATCGCCGAGGTCTTCGCCGGCACCGGACAGCGCACGGTCGTCGTGCCCCGACCCCATCCGGAGCTCGTCACGCGTCGGGTGCTGGTCATGGAGCACCTGCACGGGTTCTCGTGGGGCGACGCCGAGGCCATGCGCGCTGCCGGCATCGACACCGCGGCGGTCCTTCGTTCCAGCCTCATCGCCTTCCTCGAGGGTGCCCTCCTCTACGGCGTCTTCCACGGCGACCTGCACGGCGGAAACATGATGGTGCAGTCCGACGGCACCGTGGCCCTCCTGGACTTCGGAATCACGGCCCGGTTGGACGAGCGCAAGCGTCAGGCGTTCCTCCGCCTCCAGATGGGGGCGAGCACGAACAACGTGACCGTGCAGGTCGAGGCGCTACGTGACCTTGGCGCGCTGCCGGTCGACAGCGACATCGAGGCCGTCATCCGCGACCTCAACCTCGACCGGCCGCCCATCGACCCCACCACGCTGACCGCCGAGGAGATGGTGGCCGAGTTGCGCGAGGTGACCAAGGCACTCCTGGGCTACGGCGCCCGCCTACCGAAGGAGCTCATGCTGTTCGTCAAGAACATGCTGTTCCTGAACGGGGCCATGGCCACCATGGCGCCCGACGTCGACATCCTGGGCGAGATCATCGCCATCGTCACGTACTTCACCGCGCGCCACGGCGAGCGCATCGCCCGTGAGGTCGGCTTCGAGGTGTCGACCGACACACTCGACCTCGACGGCTACCGGGCCGCCATGGGGTTCACCGAGGAGACCGACGCCATCACCTTCCGCGATCTGCAGGAGCGCCGCGAGCTCATCGCCAAGCGCCTCGAGGCCCACCAGCACCCGCGACGCCGGGTGCCGATGCTGAAAGCCGTCTACCGGATCATCCGACCGGCACGGGACTGAGCAGCGTCGACGCCGGGCCCGGGGCGTGACGGGTCGGTCAGAGGAGTCCGATGTGCCGTGCGCCCTCGAGCGCCTGCTCCAGGGCGTCGACACGCTCGGCCATCTGGACGGTGTACGACGACGGCAGGTGGCCGACGCCGGCGTCGATCCCCGCCGGGGTGAGCCGGGCGATGTGGACCGTGGTGGCCCACAGCCCGGCGCAGGCGCCGAGCAGGTTCCGGATGCACTCGTCGACGCGGTAATCGGGACAGGGGTGGCCCAACTGCCACCGGTCCAAGTCGGCGATCCGCCGGTCGAGCTGCGTGCAGGCCTCGAGTACCACGGCGGCGGGTTCGCCGATGTCGGCGATGAGGTCGACGAGCGCCAGGTGCAGATCGAAGATGTAGCGACCTACGCCTTGCTCCCACCGCTTCGTCCGCTTTCCGCCGAGCATGCGAGGAACGTACCCCCGCACCCACGGGCACCGCACCGGAGGCCACGCCCGGTGTTCACCAGGGCCACCCTGGCCGGATGCCGGCCACGGTGCGTGACAACAGCAGTACCGGCTCGACCGGTCACCGGATCGCACCGGGACCCGACCCGACCGTCCGGACCCCGTCGCCGCCCCGGCCGCGAACAGTCGGACACGGGTCAGGGACGCGCACGCGGCTGCGTGCGTGGAGCCCGGGCCCCACGGTCCACGGTCCGCGCTCCCACGATGTCCGACTGGCATGGCCGAAGGACCTCGTTGCGACCGCAGCGGACAAGGCTGCACTCGTGGCCGCATTCGTGGCCGACCGGAAGTTCCCACACTCGGACGTCACGGGGCCCCGACCGGGAATCGTGTACCAGGCCTACGTGCGGCGACCCGGACCTACCAGGCGCCCGCCACGTTCACCCTGTCCGTCGACCCGGCCGACGAGCCGGCGTAGGGATGCAGGACGGTGGCGACATGGCGATCTTCGCGAGGGAGGTCGGTGGGACCTGGACGGTCGCATCCCTGGGGCCGTTCCCGCTCTGCCCGTCCAGGACGGTGCTGCCCGCCGAGGTCCGAACCGCGTGGGGAGTAACGGATCCGCCGTACTGCTCCCAGACGGGCTGACGGCCCGCCGACTCGCGACCCGGCGGTCAACCGGCGTCCATGGCGGCACGCAGCGACCCGACGAACTCGGCCGCCCCGTCGGGGCCGCGGCCCTCGAGCAGCCGGCGCACCAGGGCGGAGCCCACTACGACCCCATCGGCCACCTCGCACACGGTGGCAGCCTGGTCCGGGGTCGAGACCCCGATCCCGACGCACACCGGCAGGTCCGTGTGGGCCTGGATGCGCCCCGCCACCTCGCGGGCCGAGTCGGCCAGCACGGCCTGCTCGCCGGTCACGCCCATCCGTCCGACGGCGTACACGAATCCTCGTGACCGTTCACAGATCGCCCCGATGCGCTCGTCGGGGGTCGACGGCGCCACCAGCAGGACCGTGGCCACGTCCTCGAGGTCGGCGACTGCGGCCCAGCCGCCGACCTCCTCGAGCGGCAGATCCGGGATGATCGCGCCCCGCACGCCTGACTGGTGCATGGCTCCGGCGATGCGGGCGTGACCGGCCCGGTAGATGAGGTTGTAGTAGGTCATGACGACCAGCGGCACCCCGACGTCCACCCGGCTCAGGTCGGCGAGCACGCCCTCGGGCGTCGTGCCCCGCTCCAGGGCACGCAGCGACGACTCCTGGATGACGGCGCCGTCGATCATGGGGTCGGAGAACGGCACACCGACCTCGATCGCGTCGGCCCCGGCGCCGGCCAGCGCCTCGAGCACCAGCAGCCACTCGTCGTCGAGGCCCGCCGTGATGTACGGGATGAGCAGTTTGTGCCCGGCGTCCCGGCGGGTCAGCAGTGCAGACTCGAGGGTGCCCGGCGTGCGGATGGTCGGCGATGCGCTCATGCCCGACCACGCAGGATGTCCCGGACCTGGGCCACGTCCTTGTCGCCCCGCCCGGACAGGTTGACCAGCACGGTGGTACCGGGTTCCAGCTCACCCGAGGCGGCGGCCGCCACCACCCAGGCCAGGGCGTGCGCCGACTCGAGTGCGGGCAGGATGCCCTCGGTTCGGGCCAGGAGCTGGAACGCCTCCAGCACTGCCTCGTCACCCGCCGACTCGTAGCGCGCACGGCCGAGTTCGGCCAGGTGCGCGTGCTCGGGCCCGATCCCCGGGTAGTCGAGGCCGGCCGAGATGGACTCGGCCTCGAGGATCTGCCCGGCTTCGTCCTGGATGAGGGCGCTGCGCATGCCGTGCAGCACCCCGGGGATCCCGGTCGTGACCGCCGCTCCGCCCGAGGCCTCGACCGCCACCAGATCGGACGACGTCGCGTCTGCGAACCCGGCGAAGATTCCCGCTGCGTTCGACCCCCCGCCGGCACAGGCGACGACGACGTCGGGGTCGGTCCCGAGCAGTGCCCGGGTCTGCTCTCGGGCCTCGTCGCCGATCACCCGCTGGAACTCGCGCACCATCCACGGGTACGGGTGAGGGCCCATGACCGAGCCGAGGCAGTAATGGGTGTCGTCGACCGAGGCCACCCAGGCCCGCAGCGCCTCGTTGACGGCGTCCTTGAGTGTCCGGCTGCCACTGGTGACCGGCACCACGGTGGCCCCCAGCAGCTCCATCCGGAAGACGTTCAACTCCTGACGCTGCGTATCGACCTCGCCCATGTAGACGATGCACTCCATGCCGAACAGGGCCGCCGCCGTGGCCGTGGCCACCCCGTGCTGGCCGGCGCCCGTCTCGGCGATGAGCTTGCGCTTGCCCATGCGGCGGGCCAGCAGGCCCTGCCCGATGACGTTGTTCAGCTTGTGCGATCCGGTGTGGGTCAAGTCCTCACGTTTCAGCAGGACCCGAACACCCAATTGCTCGGTCAGGCGGCCGCAGTCGGTCACCGGGGTGGGCCGTCCGCCGTAGTTGCGCAGGATCGAGTCGAGCTCGTCGCGGAACGCCGGATCGGCCCATGCGTCGCGGAAGGCGGCCTCGAGCTCGATACAAGCCGGGACGAGCGCCTCGGGGACATAGCGACCGCCGAACTCGCCGAACCGGCCGGTCGGGCCGGGGTCACCCATGATGGCGGCGGGGGTGGTCGTCTCGGTGGTCATCGTGTACAGCTCGCAGTCGGAGTGGGGCGGGCATGGGGGGTGGAGCTGACGCGGGGCTCCGAACGTGTTCGGAGCCGACCGGCCCGGCGGCGGAGCCATCGGGTGCTCGGTGTCACGTGTCGTCCTGCCAGTCGAAGAGGTCGGTGGCCCGTCGGACCCCGGGGTCGACGGCGTCCTCGTCGGGGACGAGCCCGTCGGACCGGCGCTTCTCCAGGACCTGGCGGCCCGCCGCGCGGGCAACGGTCACGAACTCGCGGAGCCTTCCTGGGTCCTTCACCCCGGGCGCCGACTCGACCCCGCTGGCCACGTCCACCCCCCACGGGTGCAGGTGGGCGATGGCGGCGGCCACGTTGTCGGGACGGAGGCCGCCCGACACCATGAGCCGACCGGGGTCCACGACGCCCTCGGCGAGCCGCCAGTCGAAGAGCTCGCCCGACCCGGGATTGGCCCCATCGACCAGGAGGGTCTGGGCACCGTACTCGGAGAACCGCTCGATGTTGCGGTGCCCGGCCGGGAACGCCTTCATCGTCCAGTTGACCCGGTCGGCCACCCACCGGGTGTCCTCGGCCGACTCGAACCCGTGGAGCTGCACGGCACGCAGCCCGATCTGCCCGGCGATCTCCACCACCCGGCTGGGGGACTCGTCCCGGAACACACCGACCGTCACTGTCTCGTAGGGCAGGCGCTTCACGATGTCGGCCACGGCGGACGGGGCCATCTGCCGGGGCGACGGAGCGAACACGAACCCGACGGCGGAGGCCCCCATGCCCACGGCCAGTAAGGCGTCGGCCTCGGACGTGATCCCGCAGATCTTGACGAACAGCTCACCCCCGTCGGTCCCGTCGGGCCGGGGCGCGCTCATGCCCGCGCACCGAGCAGACCGTCGACCGCCGAACTCCTGTCGGCCGATCGGACCAGGGTCTCCCCCACGAGTACCGCCGTGTACCCGGCGGCGGCGAGGCGCTCGACGTCGGTGGCGTCCCGGATCCCGGACTCGGCGACGGCCACGATCCCCTCGGGCATCCGCTCCCCCATCCGCAGCGCCCGCTCACGGTCGACTTCGAACGTACGCAGGTCCCGTTGGTTGACGCCGACCAGGTCGGCGCCGGCGGCCAGTGCCCGCCCCAGCTCGGGCTCGTCGTGCACCTCGACCAGTGGAGCGAGGCCCACGTCACGGGCGAGCGCGAGCAGCGACGCCAGTTCGGCGTCGTCCAGGGCAGCCACGATCAGCAGCACGGCGTCGGCTCCCATGAGGCGGGCGTCGCATACGTCGAGGGCGCCCACGGTGAAGTCCTTGCGCAGCACCGGCAGCGAGCATGCGGCCCGAGCGGCGACCAGGTCGGCCCGGCACCCCCCGAAGAACTCCCCGTCGGTCAGTACCGACAGGCACGAGGCGCCCCCGGCCTGGTAGTCGCCGGCCACCGTGGCCGGGTCGAGTGTCGGGTCGAGGTCGCCCTTCGAGGGCGACCGGCGCTTGACCTCCGAGATCACGGCCATGCCACGGTCGGCCCGTCCGGCCAGCAGGGCGCCGACGAAGTCGCGCCGACCGGCAGCTCCCTCGCGGCGGTCCAGCTCCAGGACCGCCTCGACCACGGTGCCCACGTCGCGCCGGTCGGCCGCCGCTGTGGCACGGTGGGCGTCGAGGATCGAGTCGAGGTAGGCCGGCATGGACGGCCAGCCTACCGGCGCCCCGCCCGTGGCCGGTGGTGGGCGGCCTCACACTTCCCTAACCATGTCGGCGTGCCCGTCGCCCCGGATGGCAGGCTGGACCGATGGCGAGCAACGAGGTCTGCATCGTGGTCATCGAGGACGACCACAACATCAGTGATCTGGTCGCCATGTACCTGCGCCGGGACGGGTTCCGGGTGCTCCAGGCCGACGATGCCGAGTCCGGCCTGGTCCTCGTCGAACGGGAGCGGCCCCGGCTGGTCATCGTCGACATCGGCCTCCCCGGCGAGCTCGACGGTCTCGACGTGTGCCGCAGACTCGCTGGACGGGCACCGGCGCTCCCCGTCCTCATCCTGAGCGCCAGGGACGACGAGGTCGACCGGATCCTCGGGCTCGAACTCGGCGCAGACGACTACGTCACGAAGCCGTTCAGCGCCCGGGAGCTCGTCGCCCGGGTCCACGCCATCCTGCGCCGTAGCGCAACGCCCTCGGCGGCGGCGCCCGCCGTCGCCCAGTACGGGTCCGTCGTCGTCGACAGTGGCCGCCGCGAGGCCCGGGTGGACCACGAGGTCGTGCCACTGGCCACCAGGGAGTTCGACCTGCTGGCGTTCCTCGTCGAGAACGAGGGCCTCGCCCTGTCGCGCCAGCAACTGCTCGACGGGGTCTGGGGCCACCACTGGTACGGCGACGAGCGCACCGTCGACGTCCACGTGCGCCAGCTCCGCAAGAAGCTCGGGACCGATCTTCCCCTCGCCACCGTGTGGGGCGTCGGGTACCGGCTCGGATGAGCCCGGACCCGGGGCGACCATGAGACGCCGGCTCACTGTCACACTCATCGCCCTGGTCGTGGGCACGGTCGCCCTCACCAGCATCGGCAGCTACGTGCTCATCCGCCGGGCGACGGTGTCGACGGCCCAGCAGGAGCTGGGCCGGGAGGCCCAGGCCCTGTCCAACACGTTCAGCGACCGGGCGGGGCTCGCCAAGATCTCGTTCCGCAGGGAGCTGGCCATCGTCACCAGCGCCGGGGACTTCGCGTCGGTGCAGTTCGTCCTCCTGGCCCCGAACGGCACGATCTCGGGGAACCTCGGGTCCGGCCTGACACCGGCCCAGGTCGACCCGACCGCCCTCCTGGCGGGCAAGCAGGTTACCGGCCACACGGGGTCGCTGCTGGCGTACTCGGCTGTGCCGACCCCGCTCCGAGCCAAGACGAACGGGACCCCGGTACTCGTGGTCACCCGCCCGATCCACGGCCCGGTGAACGGCGTCCACTACTTCGCGTGGATCGGCCTGGGAGCAGCGGTGGCGGCCGCCTTCGTGGCCGCAGCCCTGGCACGCCGGTTCACCCGGCCACTGGTTGCCGCCGTCGACACGACCGGTCGGATCGCCGCCGGGGACCTCGATGCCAAGGTGCCGATCCGCTCGCACGAGGTCCCCGAGTTCACCCGCCTGGCCGAGTCGATCAACGCCATGGGCGACAACCTCGTTCGGGCCCGGGACCAGGAACGGCAGTTCCTCATGTCGGTCTCCCACGAGCTGCGCACGCCGCTCACGTCGATCCGCGGCTACTCCGAGGCGGTCGTCGACGGCGCCGCCGAGGACCCGGTGGCCGCGGCGACCGTCATCAGTGCCGAGGCGAGGCGGCTCGAACGCCTCGTCGAGGACCTGCTCGACCTGGCGCGGCTCGACGCCGACCGGTTCTCGTTCGAGCTCCGGGACGTCGACGCCGCTGAGGAGGTCCGCCAGATCGTCGGCGGGTTCCAGCCTCGAGCGGCCGGACTCGGACTGTCCCTGGAACTCGCTCCGGGGTCGGAGCAGCCGTGCTGGGTCGTTGCCGACAGCGATCGCCTCGGCCAGATCGTGGCGAACCTGGTGGAGAACGCCGCCTCGTTCGCCGCCAGCCGCGTCATCGTGGGGGTCACCGGCGATGCGGCCCGTGCGGTGGTGTGGGTGGAAGACGACGGCCCCGGCATTGCCGCCGATCGACTGGACCGCGTCTTCGACCGCCACGTCACCTCCGACCGGACCGGGACCACGCGCAAGGGATCGGGCCTGGGGCTGGCGATCGTGCGGGAGCTGGCGACCGTGATGGGCGCCACCGTGCATGTCGAGTCGCCCCTGGTGGAGGGCGCCGGCACCCGGATGGTCGTCGAGCTCCGTCCGGGGGTCCCGGCGTCCAAGTGACCACTCCGACACCGGGAGCGACCCGCCACCGCCCCGGGCCACGACCCACCGGTTCAGCGTCCCTCTGCGGTCCACCTCGTCTGGCTGAACGCGGTTCCTTTCTCGAACGCGAACACCACGTCGGGGACAACGCGGTACACGAGGACCTCTCCCCGGCGGATGCCGTCCCCCAACCCCGCCCAGGTGCCACCTGGGGACTCCATCCGCCACCCGTACTTCTGCTCGAGCCCGTCGGCGAACGCATCCAGCTCCGGCTGCGCCGACGAGGCGGCCGCGGTGCCCTCGATGACCACGTCGAGACCGTCGAGACCGTTCCGGCCGGTGGTCACCACGCACGCGCCGTTCGATGCGAGGTTTCCGGCCTTGCGTTCCCCCGGACCAGTGCAGAACCAGAACGCCCACTCGGCCCACAGCCCGAGCAGCGGAGTCACATGGGGCCGGCGATCGGGCCGCACGCTCGAGAGCCAGAAGGTCTCGGCCCGGTCGAGTTGTCGCAACACGGAATCCCACGGTGGAGCGACGGCTCCGGGGCTACTGAAGCCCTCGTGGAGCACTCCGACCGGCGCCTTGTCGCTCATCTGCTGCTCCTCGGGGCTGGTGGAGACCCCGGTGGACGCCGTCTTCACCGGGGCGGACGCCGGTCCTCATCGGCGGGCTCGACGACGCCATCCGAGCCTAGGACACCCGCTCGCGACGGGCGGCGGCGGCCCCGTCAGATCCCGCCGGACGGCGGGACAGGAGGGATCGACTCCCCTGCCGGGCCGTCGATCCGAGCGGCGACCCGCCAGTGCCGTCCCGTGGTGGGCTAGGAAGACCCCACGTGCGCAACCGGCCCGCCGGTGCCGGCGAAGAGGAGGACGTCATGACGGAACCGCAGCGACGAACCATCGGCACACCGGTGGTCGTGATCACCGGTGCATCTGCCGGCATCGGCCACGCCACCGCCGATCGGCTCCACGCCGCCGGGTGGACGGTGGTGGGCGCCAGTCGCAGGGGCACCTCCCCCGGTACGTGGCGGCCACTCGTCATGGACGTCGACGACGACGCCTCGGTGGCCGACGGACTGGCTGCGGTGGTGGCCGAGCACGGCCGGCTCGACGCAGTGGTCGCGTGCGCCGGATGGGGCCTCGCCGGGTCCGTCGAGCAGACGCCCATGGCCGACGCCAAGGACCAGGTGGAGACGAACTTCTGGGGCGCCGTCCGCGTCGTCCAGGTCGCCCTGCCCACCTTCCGGGCGGCCGGCGGTGGCCGGGTGGTCCTGGTCAGCTCCATCGGCGGCGTGCTCGGGATCCCGTTCCAGGCGTTCTACAGCGCCTCGAAGTTCGCCATGGAGGGGTACGGCGAGGCACTGGCCTACGAAGTCGCACCGTTCGGCATCCACGTCACCCTGGTCGAGCCGGGCAATGTCCGCACTGACTTCACCTCCAGCCGCCGGGACGTGATCGCGGCACCCGGCGACGACCCCTACGAGGCGGCATCCGCCAAGGCGGTCCGGAAGATGGAGGAGGACGAGCGCAACGGCGTGCCACCCGACGACGTGGCCAAGGTCATCGCCAAGGTGCTCGTCGCCTCCCGTCCCCCTCGGAGAGCATCGGTCGGGAAGATGGGCGAGCGGGTGGGCATCGTCGGAAAACGTCTCCTGCCGTACCGCCTGTTCGAGGCGGTTGCCAAGGACAGCCTGGGGGTCTGAACCCGAGAAGGTGAACCGTGCCCGAGCATTGAACGATAATGATAATCATTATCGTTCTCCGATAGCGCAGAGGGGCGGACCGCCCTCCCGATAGCCATAACCCTCTAGTTCACAGTTAGACCGAATGAGGTTCGAGCTTCGGTTCGCTCCTGCGCGTCAGAGGGAGATGCCCGACCAGTACGTGCCGTCCAGCATGCCCCGCAGGGTGTCCCGGTGGATGATCAGGTCGTCGATGTCGGCCGGAGCCTCGGCCTCCCCGAAGAAGATCGACCGCTCGGTCACTCGGCGCATGATCACCCCGTGGCGCATCGCCGCGTAGGCGATGTGCCAGCGCAGGTCCCCCACCTCATGGCCGGCGGCCCTGGCGTAGGTGGCAGCCACGTCGACCGGTCGGAACATGTCAGGCAGACCTGGGGCCCCGAGCTGCACCGCCAGGTCCTGGAAGAACAGGTGGAGGTAGCACATCCACCCGAGATCGACCTCGGGTGGGGCCACCGCAGCCATCTCCCAGTCGAGCACGGCGACGACCTCGTTGTCCCGGAACATCATGTTGCCGATGCGGCCGTCGCCCCACGACACGGCGTCGGGGCTGGTGTCGGTGGGGAGGTTCTCGGTCAGCCACACGAAGCAGTCGTCGAGCAGGGTGGACGGCGTGTCCTTCACCACCCACTCGTGGTACGCCTTCCAATGGTTGAGACTGCGCTCGAGCGAGGTGCTTCCGGGCTGGTCGAGCTCCAGGAACGCAAGGTCGTGCGCGTCCGTCCGGATCGAGTGGATGCCGGCCATGGCACGGACGGCCGAGTCCTGGATGGTTCGGCGGGCCTCCTCGGTGCCGTCGAACACCCAGTTGTCGCCGAACGTGTACGGCAGGACGTCGGGCGGCACCAGGCCGTCGACCCGGTCCATGACGAAGAACGAGCCGCCGAGGACCGAGGGATCGGGCTCGTACCAGTGCGTCTCGGGGATCGGTACGTCCGTCTGCTCCGCCACCAGGCGCATGACGCGGTACTGCATGTCGAGGTCGTAGGTCGTGAAGACCGGGTAGTCCGTCGTCGGGGGCTCGACCCGGGCAACGAGGCGCCGCTCGACCTTGGCCCCGTCCTCGGTCCACCGGGCGGTCACCAGGAGGGTCTCGGACGACATGCCGTTACTCTCGGGACTGGTGAGCTCCACCACCTCGGCCTCGTTGCCCGCCGGCAAGGTCGCCCGCAGCCAGGCCTCGAACTGATCGCGCATGGCCTGGGGGTCCCGGGTGGACGTCGTGATCCGATCGGCATCCATCTGCACGGTTCCTGCGGGACCGTCTCCCGTGGACTCCTCTGGAGCTGTGTCGGTCGTCATGCGCATTCCCCCAGTCGTGGCGGCGTCCGCCGGTGGGGTCACCGGTCCGTGCCTGCCTGCCGGGCAGAGTAGCGCGCCCGAAATGCCTGGCGGAGCGGTTAGGCCCCGTCGCCGAGCGGCAGCGGTCTCGCCTCGGCCGCCGCTCGTTGTGCGTCGTCCTCACCCCACCTGACCTCGACGGACTCGGGCGGTGCCACCCGGCGGTGCAGCGTGGCGAGTGCCACGAAGGCGCCGTAGCCGATCGACCACGCCACCGAGGTCAGCGTGCCGACCTCGTGGGCACCGTCGGACGTCCACACCGCAGCCCCGACCGGTGGGACCTCGACACTGGACACGACCAGGCCGCACAGCCGCCGGGCCACGTTGGAGCCACGTGCGTCGAGGCGGGCCACCAGCTCCTGGCCGGTGAAGCACCCCTTGGTGAACGACACCGTGCGGTCGACCAGGCCGACTTCCGCGGCGATCGTCGCCTCGGTGATCTCGCGCCCACCGATCGGCACGCCGGCCTCGATACGCACGGCATCCCATGCGTCCTCGTCGCACAACACTGCATGCTCCGGCACCCACGACCTGAGCTGCGGGTCGTCGGACGGGGCCGGTCCGAATAGGTCCACTCCCGACCAACCCGGGGCCCCGACCGGCAGGGCGAGTACGACGCCGATGGTCCGGCTGTCGTGCACCGCCGCGGGTCCACGGACCGACAGGCACGACCATTCCACCGGTTCGATGGTCACCTTGGTGCGCAGCTTGAACCGCTCCAGCCGTGCCTGGGCGGCGGGGCCGCACCCCGGGTCCGTGTCGAGCACGAACGCCTCGTCACCGGTCCGGGTGACCCGCACCACGGCATCCACCTTGCCCTGCGGGCTCAGGATGAGCGCCTCGGTGGTGTCACCGACGGCGAGCGGGGCGAGGTCCTGGCTGCACTGGCCCTGCAGGTAGGTGAACGCCTCGGGACCGGAGACCGACAGGACGTCACGCCGCACCACCCGGGCCCCGGCACCGGCGTGCAGCGCTCCGTAGCCACCGTCGGCCGGCGACACGGCGTCGCTCATACCGGATCCGCCGGACCGGCCGGACCGGCCGCACGGGCCATGGCCACCGCCGAGAGGAGGGCGGCCGCCTTGTGGGCGCACTCGGCGTTCTCCATGGCCGGGTCGCTGTCGGCCACGATGCCTGCACCGGCCTGCACCGATGCACGGCCGTCGGGGGCCACCGTCATCGTCCGGATGGCGATGGCGGTATCGAGGTTGCCGGAGAAGTCGAGGTACCCCACCACGCCCCCGTACACGCCGCGCTTCGTGGGCTCGAGGTCGTCGATGATCTCCATGGCCCGGACCTTCGGCGCTCCGGACAGGGTGCCGGCGGGCAGGGTTGCCCGCAGGACGTCGATGGGGCCCTTGCCCGGGGCGAGTGAGCCGGATACCTGCGAGGTCAGGTGCATGATGTGGCTGTAGCGCTCGACCACCATCACCTCGTCGACCACCTCGGTGCCGAAGCTGACCACCCGGCCGACGTCGTTGCGGGCCAGGTCGATGAGCATGACGTGCTCCGCCACCTCCTTCGGGTCCTCCACCAGTTCGCCCTCGAGCCGGGCGTCCTCTTCGGGCGTGCGGCCACGCGGCCGCGATCCGGCGATGGGACGAGAGATGACCGTCCCCTCCCGTAGCCGCACCATCGGCTCGGGCGAGGCCCCGACCACGGTGACCTCGGGAAACCGCAGGAAGTAGAGGTAGGGGCTCGGGTTCACGAGCCGCAGGACCCGGTACACGTCGAAGGGGTCGGCGCCCAGCTCGGCCAGGTCGAAACGCTGGGACAGGACGACCTGGAAGATGTCGCCGACGTAGACGTGCTCCTTGGCGGCCCGGACGGCGTCCTCGTAGAGGGCGTCGGTCATGGTCCGGGCCACGTCGTCGGGTGGGGCCTGCCGGGGCGGCAACAGCCGGGGGGCTTCGGCGGTCGGCCGGACGCAGTCGGCGGCCAACTGGTCGAGACGCATCTGGGCCCCGGCATGTGCCCGGTCGAGCGCGCCGTCGTCCCACGCCGGGTCGACCACCACGTTGTCGATCAATACCACCCGCTGCCGCCAGTGGTCGAACGCGGCCAGCTGGCCGATGACGGCCAGGATGGCGTCGGGCTGGCCCAGGTCGTCGGGCGGCGTGTCCGGGAGGTGCTCGACCTCGCGGACGACGTCGTAGCCGAGGTAGCCGACCAGGCCAGCGTGCAGCGGCGGCAGGTCAGGCAGGTCAGGCGAGTCGAACGCGCCCAGGATCGACTCGAGGGCGGCCAGTACGCCGTCGGAGCCGGTGACCCCGGCGCCGCACAGTGCGTCGAGGTCGAGATCGCCCCGCGTCGACACCTCGGTGCCGTGGGCCACGATCGTGGCCAGTGGGTTTCGGCCGATGAAGGAGTACCGGCCCCAGCGTTCGCCGCCCTCCACCGACTCCAGCAGGAAGCCGCTGGTGTCGCCGGTCCCGACGATCTGCAGGAACGCGGCGACCGGCGTGACGGTGTCGGCCACCAGCTCGCGCCACACCGGCACGATGCGGTGACGGCGGGCCAGCGCCCGGAAGCCGTCGGTGCCCGGTCCGGTGGGCTCGGTCACGAGGGCGACCGACCGGCGGATTCGCCATCGCCGAAGGCGCGGTAGAAGCAGCTGCGGCTCCCGGTGTGGCAGGCACCGGCGCCCTCCTGGTCGACGGACACGAGCAGGCAGTCGCCGTCGCAGTCGTAGCGCACACTGCGCACGTACTGCCGGTCACCCGAGGTCTCCCCCTTGCACCAGTACTCCTGGCGGCTCCGGCTCCAGAACCACGTCCGGCCCGTCTCGAGGGTCTTGGCCAGGGACTCGGCGTTCATCCAGGCGAACATCAACACGGCGCCGTCGGTGGCGTCCTGGACGATGGCGCCCACCAGCCCGTCGCTGGTGTACGTGACGGCCTCGAGTTCCTCGGCGGTGTGCGGGATCGGGGTGGCGACGAACGTGGGCTCGGATACGGGGGTGGTCACGGGGAGGCTCCCTGTCGGTGGGATCGGTTCGCTGGGGTTCGTACGGAGGTGGCGGGCCGGTCGGGCGTTCAGAGGTAGAGGCCGGTGCCGCCGTCGAATCGGGTGGCCGCCACGGCATGGACGTCCCGCTCGCGCAGGATCACGTACTCGTCGCCCTGGACCTCTACTTCGAAGCGGTCCTCAGGGTTGAACAGGACGTTGTCGCCCACCTTGACGGATCGCACGTGGGGCCCGACGGCCACGGCGACGGCCCAGGTCAACCGGCGGGACACCTGAGCGGTCGCCGGGATGAGGATGCCGGCACGTGACCGCCGCTCCCCCTCGGCCTGACCCACCTGCACGAGAACGCGGTCCGCCAGGACGTTGATCGGCAGCTTGGTTTCGCCGCCATCCGTACCCGCGGGCGGGGCCTCTGAGGTAGTGGTTGCCACGGAGGCAGGCTACCGCAGCCCTGCACGGGCCCGATCCCCCTCATCCGGTCGGCAGGACGCCTGTGGAGCGGCACCCCGGTCGGTGGTCAGGCTGGGCGGACGGCGACGCCGGCGGCAGCCAGGTGGGCCTTCGCCTCGGCGATCGTGAACTCGCCGAGGTGGAAGATCGACGCGGCCAGAACGGCGTCTGCCGCGCCGTCGACCGCACCCTCCACCAGGTGGTCGAGCTCGCCCACTCCGCCCGAGGCGACCAGGGGAATCGGACAGCGGCTGGCGATGGACCGGGTGAGCTCGAGGTCGAACCCGTCGCGGGTCCCGTCCCGGTCCATCGACGTCACCAAGAGCTCCCCCGCTCCGAGCGCCGTACACCGTTCGGCCCACGCCAGGGCATCGAGACCGGTCGGGGTGCGCCCCCCGTGGGTGAAGACCTCCCAGGCCGGGGCGTGCGGGGAGGCCTCCGGACGGCGCCGGGCGTCGATGGCCACCACCACGCACTGGTTCCCGAACTCGTCGGCCAGCTCGGCGATGAGTTCCGGCCGGTCGACGGCGGCAGTGTTGACCCCTACTTTGTCCGCCCCGGCCCGCAGCAGCTTGCGGGCGTCGTCGACGGCGCGGACCCCCCCGCCCACGGTGAAGGGGATGAAGACCTGGTCGGCCGTGCGGGCCACCACGTCGACCATGGTCCGACGGTTGCCCGAGGACGCGGTGATGTCGAGGAAGACCAGCTCGTCGGCGCCCTGGGCGTCGTAGCGGGCGGCCAGCTCCACCGGGTCGCCGGCATCGAACAGGTCCTTGAACCGCACCCCCTTGACCACCCGGCCGTCGTCCACGTCGAGGCAGGGGATCACCCGAACCGTGCGCACACCGCCACCCCTTCCTCCACGGTCATCCGGCCGTCGACCAGCGCCTTGCCCGTGATGGCACCCTCGAGGCGTCGCACGGTCCCGTCCGGAGTCAAGACCTCGAGCGCGGCCAGGTCCGCGAGGTCGGCCGTCGAACCCACGCCGCCCGACGCGATCACCGGCACCTCGGTCGAGGCCAGAACGGCGCGTAAGCCCTCGAGGTCGGGGCCGGTCAGCGTGCCGTCACGCTCGATGCACGTCACGATGACGGCCGAAAGTCCGGCTCCGGCCACTTCGTCCAGCAACTCACCGACGGTTCGGCCCGACCCCTGCTCCCACCCGCGGACGGCCACCTCGGTGCGGCCGTCGGGAGTCGTCCGATAGTCCAACCCCAGGGCCACCCGTCCCGGACGCGCTGCGGCGGCGGCCCGAACCAGGTCGGGGTCGTCGAGGACGGCCGTGCCGAGGATCACCCGGGCCAGTCCGCCGTCCAGCAGCTCGGTCACGTCGGCCAGGGTGCGGACACCGCCGCCGGTCTCGACCGGCACCCCGACGGCGTGGGCGATGGCCAGCACCGTCGCCCGGTTGACCGGCTCACCCGAGCGGGCGGCGTCGAGGTCGACGACGTGCAGCCACGGGGCCCCGGCGGCGGCGAAGCGGGTCGCCAGCTCGACCGGGTCGCCGTAGTCACTCTGGCGCTCGAAGTCGCCCTGGGTGAGACGGACCGCTCCCCCGCCGCGGATGTCGATGGCCGGGTAGAGGTCCATCAGCCGCCGGCCGCGGTCGGGGCGCCGATGGAGGCGTCGACGGCGGCCACGAAGTTGGCGAGGATGCCGAGGCCCACCGTGCCGCTCTTTTCGGGATGGAACTGGCTGCCCCACACCGGGCCCCGCTCGGCCGTCGCCACCACCGGTCCGCCGTAGTCACAGGTGGACGTGGTGTCGTCGGTGGCCTCGGGCGCGTAGGAGTGGACGAAGTAGACCCAGGCGGGGTCCGGTACCCCGGCCAGCAGCTCCGAGCGGCCGATGTCCAGCGTGTTCCACTGCATCTGCGGGTGCTTGACCCCCTCGGGCAGGCGGCGGACCGTGCCGGACAGGACGCCGAGCCCGGCGGCGGAGGGGTCCTCCTCGGATCCCTCGTAGAGCAGCTGGAACCCGACGCAGATCCCCAGGAAGGGCAGGCCACGGCTGACGGCATCACGGGCCACGTCGCCCAGGCCGCTCGACTCGAGCGCCGCGGCACACCGCCCGAAGGCGCCCACCCCTGGCAGCACGATCCCGTCGGCACCGGCAACCTCGTCGGGATCGTCGACCAGGCGCGCATCGGCGCCCACCCGCTGCAGGGCCTTCTGGGCGGACCGGAGATTTCCGATGCCGTAGTCGAGGACGGCGATCACCGGACGGTGCCGGTCACAGCGTGCCCTTGGTGGACGGGATGCCCCCGCCCTGGACCCGGATCGCCTCCCTCAGGCACCGGGCCACGGCCTTGAACGAAGCCTCGACGATGTGGTGGGTGTTCTTGCCCGTCACCAGGCGCACGTGCAGGGTGATGCCCGCCGCCGTCACGAACGCGCGCCAGAACTCCTCGGCCAGCTGCGGGTCGAAGGGCGGGGTGCCGAGGCCCGGCGTGTCCGGGGCGAATCCGATGGTGTAAGCGAGGAACGGCCGGCCCGACAGGTCGAGCGCCACGTCCACCAGCGCTTCGTCGAGCGGCAGCGAGATCGACGCGAACCGGGTGACGCCGGCCTTGTCGCCGAGGGCCTCGCTCACGACCTCGCCCAGGGCGATGCCGACGTCCTCCACCGTGTGGTGGGCGTCCACGTCGAGGTCGCCGACGGCGTCGACGGTCAGGTCGATCCCACCGTGCCGGCCGAGCTGGGCCAGCATGTGGTCGAAGAAGGGCAGGCCGGTCGAGACCTCGGCGGAGCCGGTGCCATCGAGGTCGACCTCGACCTCGATGGACGTCTCCTTGGTGGCCCGGGACACCCGGGCGGCGCGCCGGTGGACGGTGGTCGGGTCGGGGGCGGCTGGGCTCATCGCAGGCTTTCGGTCAGTGCGGCCAGGAACCGGTCGTTCTCCTCGGGGAGGCCCACCGTCACCCGCAGGCACCCGGTGAGCCCCGGCCACGTCGAACAGTCTCGCACGAGGACGCCGGCGGACACGAGATCGGACCACACCGTGACCGCCTCCCGCTCCACGGGGCGGAACAGCAGGAAGTTGGCGTCCGAGGGCCAGGACTCGACGGGCAGGTCGGCGAATGCCGCGGCAATCCGCCCCCGCTCCTCGGCGATCGTCGCCACCCGTTCGTTCATCTCGTCCGTGTAGCCGAGCGCCAGGAGCCCGGCCAGCTGGGTGACGACGTCCAGGTGGTAGGGCAGGGCGACGAGCTCGCACGCGGCAACGACCTCCGGGTCGGCCACCAGGTAGCCGAGGCGGGCCCCGGCCATCGACCACGTCTTGGAGAAGGTGCGCACCACCACGACGTGGCGGGTCCCGCCGGGGTCCGCGGCCCGGAGCCCGAGGGCGGACGACGGTGCGAACTGGCCGTATGCCTCGTCGACCACCAGCAGGCCCGGCACTTGGTCCGCCACCGCGGCGATCTCGGCGGGCGAGTCGGCCCGGCCCGTTGGGTTGTTGGGCGAACAGAGGAAGGTGAGGACCGGGTCCGACGCGGCGACGACCCCGGCCACCACGTCGAGGTCGAGCGCGAAGTCCTCGCGTCGCGGGCCGACGGCCACATCCGTGCCCGTGATCCGGGCGATGTGCCCGTGCAGGGTGTACGTCGGCTCGAACAGCGCGACCGTCCGGCCTGGCCCGCCGTAAGCGAGCAGGAGGCACTGCAGTACCTCGTTGGAGCCGTTGGCGCAGAACACCTCCTCCACCCCGACCCCGTGGCTGTCGGCCAGCGCCTGGCGCAGCGCGGTGGCCTCGCGGTCCGGGTACCGGTGGAAGTCGATCCGGGCAACGGCCCCGGCCAGCTCCTCCTGCCAGGCGGCCGGCGGCGGCATGGGCGACTCGTTGGTGTTGAGGCGGACGTCGACTTCCACCTGGGCCGAGTGGTAGCCCACCAGCGCGGTCAGATCGGGGCGGACGGCGGGGAGCCCGCCCGTCCGCCCTACTCCTGCCATCGGAGCCGCACCGACTCTGCGTGGGCCGGCAGGCCCTCGGTCTCGGCCAGGGTCACCACGTGGGGCCCGAGGGTGCGCACCGCCTCGTCGTCGAGGCGGACGGCGTGGATGTGCTTGCGGAAGTCGTCCACCCGTAGGGCGCTGGCGAACCGTGCGGTGCGGTTGGTCGGCAGGACGTGGTTGGGACCGGCCAGGTAGTCGCCCATGCTGGCCGGCGCATTCGTCCCGAGGAACACCGCGCCGGCCGACTGGATGTGGGCCAGGATCGAGTCGGCCTGCTTGGTGAGCAGCTCGAGGTGCTCGGGCGCAACCACGTTGGACACCGCGGCGGCCTGCTTTGGCCCGTCGACCAGCACGGCCCATCCGCCGGCATCCAGCGTGGCCTCGAGGTCGACCCGCCGGGGCGACTCGGCGACGATCCGGTCGACGGCGGCGTCGACGGCGTCGACGAGCCCCTCGGACCAGGTGACGAGCCACGCCAGTCCGTCGGGGCCGTGCTCTGCTTGGACCACCAGATCGATGGCGGCGTACTCGGGCGGGGTGTCGGGCCCGGCGATCACCACGACCTCCGAGGGGCCGGCGAACGCCGAGGCCACGCCGACAACGCCGGATACCTGGCGCTTGGCCTCGGCCACGTACCGGTTTCCGGGGCCGACGATCACGTCGACGGCTCCGATGCTCTCGGTGCCGTAGGCCATGGCGGCAATGGCCTGGGCGCCGCCCACCCGGTAGACCTCGGCCACCCCGGCCACCGCCGCGGCCGCCAGGGTGGCATCGTCGACCCTGCCGTCCGGGCCCGGCGGGACGCACAGCACGATCTCCTCGACGCCGGCCACGTGAGCGGGAACTGCGCACATGAGCACGGTCGACGGGTAGCGGGCACGGCCGCCTGGGGCGTAGCAGCCGGCCCGGACCACGGGCCGCACGAGGTGACGGACGGTGACGCCGCCCGACTCGAAGTCGTCGGGCACCTCGTCGGCCTCGTGCGAGTGGTAGGCGAGGATCCGGTCGTGGGCGACGTCGAGCGCCTCCTGGAGCGCCGGCGGGATCCGGTCGAGCGCGGCGCGGATCTCGTCGGCCGGCACCCGCAGTTCGTCGATGTCGACATGGTCGAAGCGTGCCGTGCAGGCCCGCAGCGCTTCGTCGCCGCCGGCACGCACCTCGGCGATGATGGCCGCCACCGCATCCGACGAGCGGTCCTGCTCGTCGACCGGGCGGGGCAGGAGCGCGGCCAGCTCTCGGCGGTCACCGGTGAAGCCGCGGAGGTCGAGTCGACGGAGGGCCATGGCTCGTCGATGCTACCGGAACCCCGACGGCGCCCTCCCTGGCCCGCACGCCCGGTCGGGGTCGTGGCGGGGTGGCGCGCCCGACCCGTGGCCACGGGCCACATCGGCGGTGCCATGATCCTCAGATGGCCGCCAGCTCCGCAGAACTGTCCTCGCTCGCTACTGCCCTCGACGAACTGACGCGTCGGGTGACCGTGCACGCCGAGGCGTCCGACGCGGGCAAGGACGAGGAGACGGCCCGCGAACTGTTCGCCATCGAGCGCTCCCTCACCAGCGCCAACAGGCGCCTGGCCCGCCTCGCCCTCTCCCTCGCTCGCCGGTAGGCCACCGGCCCGCTCGACGCACCTGGCCGCGCCCGACCGGGGCGGCCAGTCCCGACCCGTGCCCGGACGCGGCGAAGGCACCCCGAAGGGTGCCTTCGCGCAAGTAGGTCGGGCGGCGGATCCCGATCCCTACTCGGAAGGACCAGTTGGCGGGAACTGGTCCGTTGACAAGCACATCACAGATCGCCGGACGATGCCAGTCATTCGACGTTGCAATTCGGGATTATTTCCGATCGCACACGGATTTCCGAAGTCATTAGGTGTTTTTCTACGCATTTCGACGGCCAGATCAGACTTTGTCGACGATCGTCACGTAACCGGGAACACGTGTTTTCGGACAACCGCCACGCTCGCCCGGGATGCAGGCCCACTTTCCGTTCGCTCAGAATGCGACAGCTGTTTACCCCTCCGGCGCCGATGGGGGCACCCTCAGCCCGTGGCAACCGCACGGCCCCGACGTGCGCGCCCGGTCGGTGCGGCTCCACCACCCAGCGACGCCGACGGGCAGAAGTCGGCGAGCACGCAGTCCTCGCACCGGGGTGACCGCGCCCGGCAGGTGGCGCGGCCGTGGAGGATCATCCGGAGGCTGAACTTCCCCCGCTCCCCTGCCGGCACCATGGCGCTCAATACGTGCTCGACCTTGACCGGGTCGGTCTCGGTGGTCAGCCCGAGCCGGAGCGACAGGCGCTGGACGTGGGTGTCGACTGGAAGGCCCGGCCGGTCGAAGGCGACACTTCGGAGCACGTTGGCCGTCTTGCGGCCGACACCCGGCAGCGTCACCAGGTCGGCCATGCCCGTGGGCACCTCGCCCCCGAATCGGTCCTGCACGGCCGTGGCCATGCCGAGCAGGCTGCGCGTCTTGGCCCGGAAGAACCCGGTCGGCCGAATGAGCGCCTCCACTTCCTCGACCGGGGCGGCGGCCAACGAGGCCGCGTCCGGGAACCGGGCGAACAGCGCCGGCGTCGTCCGATTGACCCGCTCGTCGGTGCACTGCGCGGACAGGATCGTTGCGACCAGCAGCTGGAAGGCGTCGCCGTGGTCGAGCGCGCACAGCTCGGCCGACGTCCCCGGGAACAGTTGACCGAGCCGGTCGTTGGCCTCACGGGCCCTACCGGCCGGCGTGCGAGGTCGGACCATGGGCGGAGGTTACCGGTAGGTTCTGGCCCATGGACGAGCCCGACGTCGAGGTGGTGGACGCGGCGGACCCCACGCTCGTCGACGACGTCACCGGACTCCTGCGTCAGGTCGCAGGCGACAAGGGCGTCGACGGCCTGAGCGAGGCCCGCCGCAGGGCGCTCGGCCGGGCCGTCGAAGGGACGGACCTCGACGTGCTCGCCGTCACGGCACGCGACCCTGCCCACGGAGGGCTCGTCGGCTACGCGCAGATCGACGACGAGGGCGACCGCACCGCCGCCAGCGGCGAAGTGGTGGTCCTACCCGGCGGCGGCGACGGGGCGCGACTGTTCGACCGACTCCTCGACTCGGCCGTGGCCGCCTTCCGGGCCGCCGGCGGCGGCAGCTTGCGCCTGTGGGTCACCCATGCCGACGCCGCGTCGGATGCCCGGGTCGGCACCCACGGTTTCGCCGGCGAGCGCGACCTGATCCAACTGCGCTGCGCCCTGCCGCTGCCCCCGCCCGTGCGGGACGACGAGGTGGTCGCCACCCGCACGTTCCGGGTGGGCCAGGACGAGCCGGCGTGGCTGGTGACCAACAACCGGGCGTTCGCCGGCCACCCCGAGCAGGGGAAGTGGGACCTGGCCACCATCCGGGCCCGCGAAGCCGAGCCGTGGTTCGACTCGGACGGGTTCCGTATCCACGAGGCCGACGGTCGCCTGGCCGGGTCGTGCTGGACGAAGGTCCACGCCACGGCGAGCCCGCCCCTGGGCGAGATCTACGTGATCTCTGTCGACCCCGACTTCCGCGGGAGGGGACTCGGGCGGGCGCTGACCCGGGCGGGGTTGGAGTGGCTGGCCTCGGTCGGCGTGGCGACAGGGATGCTCTACGTCGACGCCGCCAACACTGCGGCCGTCAAGCTGTACCTCTCGATGGGCTTCACGACCCACCACGTCGACCGGTCCTACGTGGCCGACCTCCCCCCGGCCGTCGACTGATCGTCGGGGATCCGCTCAGCCGGAGCCGACCAGGTGGCCGATGGTGTAGGTCACGGTGGCGGCAGCTCCCGAGATCAGGAGCTGCCGGGTGGCCGACCACAGCCAGGACCGGCCGGTGAAGACGGAGAGGGCGGCGCCCACGCCAAGCGAGGCCACCGCCCCGAGCACTACCGACCACCACAGTGCATTCGTGCCGGTGGTGAGCAGCCACGGCAGCAGTGGGACGAAGGCGCCGATCGCGAACATCACGAACGACGACAACGCCGCCTCGACCGGCTTGCCCGTGTCGCCCGGGGTGAACCCGAGCTCCTCGCGGGCGTGGGTCTCGAGGGCGAGGTCGGGGTCGCGCATCATCTTGACGGAGAGCTCGTCGGCCAGGTCGGCCTCGATGCCCCGGCTCCGGTAGAGGGCGGCCAGCTCGCGGCGCTCGTCCTCGGGATCGGCGGCGATGGCCTTGCGCTCGACGTCGAGCTCGCGCTCCATCAGCTCGGACTGGGCGCGCATGGACACGTACTCGCCCGTCGCCATGGAGAAGGCACCGCCGATGAGCCCGGCGACGCCGGCCAGTCGCACGGCCCCGGCGCTCGAGTGGGCGCCGGCCATGCCGAGGATCAGCGAGACGTTCGAGACCAGGCCGTCGCTGATGCCGAAGACGGCGGCGCGGGCCCCGCCCCCGCTGATGTTGCGATGCTGATGTTCCTCGTACACGTCGACGATCGTATCGACCGGGCCCCGGTGAGGGGGCACTGCCCCAGGGACGTAGGTCCGCCTCAACGACTGGCCCGCCTGCTGGTGGCGGCCGGCACCCTCACCTACAGTCGTGCCCATGGCAACCACCGTGCACGGCATCGAATCGTTCAAGGACCTCGTCGGGACCCACCTCGGCTACAGCGAGTGGCACGTCGTCGACCAGGCGCAGGTCAACCTCTTCGCCGACGCCACCGGCGACCACCAGTGGATCCACGTCG
>JADGOH010000094.1 GCA_017883025.1 Acidimicrobiales bacterium | reverse complement strand
CGTGCATGAACTGGCTGAGCAGCGCGGTGAGCATCTCGACGCCCAGCCGCGTCAGCTCCCGGTCCCCCCAGGTGGCGAGGGGCGAGCCGGGCATGCGGGTCACCTCGCGCATGAGCCGGAGGTTGGGGGCATCGAGGTCGACGAGGGACTCGGGGTCGACGTCGGTCGACCAGTCGAGGTCGGTGACGCTGGCCCATTGGGACTGGGCCGCCTTGTTGTAGAGAGAGACGAGCTGGGGTCGGGTGCGCTCGTACTGCCACGTGTAGATGCTCTGGCAGTGGTCGTCGATGACCTTGCACGCCGCGTCCATCTCGGCCCGGTCCGGCAGCTGCGTGGTCATCGTGCTCCCTCCCGACCGGCTCCGCAACCGGTCCGATCAGCCTACGACGCAGGCCGTGCCCCTGCTCGAACCCGGGGTGAGCAGCCCGGCGACCGCCACCCGGGTACGGTGGTCCAAGGGAAGGGGGCCGACCATGACCGACAAGTCACCCCGCAAGACCGCCTCCAAGAAGTCCGGCAAGACGCTCAAGGAGAAGCGTCAGGCCAAGAGGGAGAAGGAGTCGGGCCCCAAGCCGCTCGTCCGCTGACCGGACCGAGCACACCGCCACTCCGTTCACCGACGATCTGCCAGGTCCCTCCCGAACGTCGCTGTCGTCAGGCCCACCGATCGATGCCCGGCCCGCCGGGTGCCCCGTCCACCAAGTCCCCGTGGACATCCCACCGCCACGTCCTGACCGTCGCCACGCTACCGCTCGCCGAAGGATGCATGCAGACCGAACCCGCCGCCCCGCCCACCGGGCCGTCCGCCCGCGAGGACTTCGCGGAACTGTCCCGCCGGGTGCGGGCCGACGGGCTCTTCGTCCGGAGGGGGGGCTACTACGCCGTCACCATCCCGTCCACGATCGGGGCCCTGACCGTCCTGGCCGCCGCCGTGGTGCTCCTGCGGAACACGTGGTGGAGCGTCGCCGTGGCCGCTGCCGTCGCCTTCGTGATGGCACAGCTCAGCTTCATCGGCCACGATGCGGGCCACCGGCAGGTCCTGGCCCACCGCCGGGGGAACGACGCCGTGGGTCTCGTCCTCGCGAATCTGCTGAGCGGGTTCAGCTTCGGTTGGTGGCTGTCCAAGCACACCCGGCACCACGGCCACACCAACGTCGACGGCAGCGACCCCGACATCGTCGCGGGCGCCCTCGTCTACACGCCCCGTCAAGTAGGGCGACGGGGGACGTTCGGCCGCCGGTTCGCCCGCACCCAGCAGATCGCCGTCGTCCCGCTCCTCTTCCTCGAGGCGCTGAACCTGCACGTGGCGAGCATCGCGGCCCTGGTGCGGCGGCGTGACCGGCCGGCACTCGTCGAGGCCGGGCTCCTCATAGGCCATGTCGGTCTCTTCTTCGTGGCCCCGTTCCTCGTCTTGGCGCCGGTGCGCGCCGTGTTGTTCGTCGTGGTCACCCAGGCGCTCTTCGGCTTCTACCTGGGCATCAGCTTCCTGGTCAACCACGTGGGCATGCCCTCGCCCACCGCCGATGACGAACTCGGGTTCCTGCGGCGCCAGGTGGTCACCTCGCGCAACCTGTCCGGTCCGCGCCTCACCGGCTATCTCTTCGGTGGGCTGGACAGCCAGATCGAGCACCACCTCTTCCCGACCATGCCCCGGGCCAACCTCCGCCGGGCCAGGGCCGTGGTCCGCGAGTTCTGCGCCGAGCGCGGCATCCCCTATCGCGAGCAGAGCCCCTGGCGCGCCTACGGCGAGGTGCTCCACCACCTCCGCGCGATCGGGAGCGGTCGGGCCTCCGTCGTCGCCTGAGGGGCGCGACGCGTGCGCCGGCGGTGCTCGGCCGGGGAGCCGCACCACGGGGCGCCGCACCGCCGGGGGTCGATCAGCTGGAGGTGCGCCCCCGCCGGGCCAGCGAGTCGATCGTCACAGCGGCCAGGAGCACCAGTGCAGTGACCATGTACTGGTAGGAGGCGGCCAGCCCGAGCAGGCCCATGCCGTTGTAGATGGTGGCGATGACCAGGCCGCCGAGGAGCGCGTAGACCGGCTTGCCCCGACCGCCGAAGAGGCTGGCCCCCCCGATGACGGCGGAGGCCACGGCGTAGAGGACGAGGGTGCCGCCGTCGATGTTGTTCGAGATCGACCCGAGGCGCGAGGCGTAGATGATCCCGGCGATCCCGGCGGTCAAACCGGTCAGGACGAAGGCCCACAGCTTGTTCCACCCGAGGCTGATACCCGCCCGCCGCGCCGCCTCGCCGTTGTTGCCGATGGCATACAGGTAGCGGCCGAACCGGGTCCGCCCGAGCAGGAAGGTCCACACGGCGAGGATGCCGAGGACGACGAGGACGACGTACGGGACCCCTTGCACCGGGACGAGTGCGCCCCGGTTGGCGTTGCATACCAGGACGAGGGCGACCCCGGCGGCGGCCATGACGGCCACCTTCAGCACCGTGATCGCGACCGGGGGGGCCACCAGGCCGCTCCTCCGGCGATGGCGGTCACGCAGGACGGTGACCCCGCCGAACACGGCGACCGACGCGACCATGACGACCCACCCGGCCGTGATGCTCATGTTGCCGTTGGCCAGGTCGAGCAGGACGGAACTGGTGATCCGGATGGTGCCGCCCGTCCCGTTGGAATTGATCAGGTAGAGCAGGACACCCTGCAGGCCGAGGAGGGCGGCGAGGGTCACGATGAAGGACGGCAACCGCAGCATGATCACGATCGTCCCGATGATGGCCCCGATGACCGCACAGGTGCCGATGCCCCCGAGGATGGCGACCCACCACGGGAGGCCGTGGGCGGTCGAGATGATGGCGGTGATGGTGGCGCCCACGCCCGCGGAGTAGCCGACCGACAGGTCGATCTCCCCCAGCACCAACACCCAGATCTCGGCCATGCCCAACAGGATGAAGACCGAGCCCTGGACGAGGAGGTTGACGAGGTTCCCGGCCGACAGGAATACGGAGTCCTGTACCTGGAAGACGATGACCAGGAGGATCAGCCCGCCGAGGACGGGCAGGACGCCGCTCTCCCCACTGCGGATCCGCTTGCCCGTGGCCCGGACGTACTCGCCGACCGAGTCGCTCAGCTCGGGGGTGGCGACGACGTCGACCGCGGTGTCGTCGTCGACCTCGGCCGAGGCCGTACCCGGGATGTCCGTCGACATCGGGTGCGCCCCGCCCGGCCCGGACTGCTCCTCGTCGAGTGCCATGCGCTCAGCCCTTCGGGTCCGTGGTGCCGGGGTCGGGGTCGTCCCCGCTGCGCCCGGTGGTGATCAGCTCGACCGCCCGCTGGCGGTCGTACTCGGCGATGGGCCCGCTGCTCACCAGCCGACCCAGGTAGAGGACGGCCAGCCGGTCGGCCACCTCGAATACGTCGTTCAGGTTGTGGGAGATCACGATGACGGCGATCCCCTTGGACCCGAGGGTCTTGATGAGGTCCAGGACCTGGGCGGTCTGGGACACGCCGAGGGCCGCCGTGGGCTCGTCCATGATGACGAGCCGGGCGTCCCGCATGACCGCACGTGCCACCGCCACCGACTGGCGCTGGCCACCCGACAGGGAGCCGACCAGCTGGCGCACCGACTGGACGGTGGTGACGGACAGGTCGGCCAGGGTCTGCTTCGCCGTGAGCTCCATCCGGGTCTCGTCCAGCAGGCCGTGGGACAGCTCCTCGTGCCCGAGGAACATGTTCTGGACGATGTCCAGGTTGTCGCACAGCGCCAGGTCCTGGTACACCGTGGCGATCCCGAGCTGGTCGGCCGCCTTCGGGGTGTTGACCTCCACGGGGGCGCCGTCCCAGGTCATCTCGCCCCCCGTGGGGGCCCAGATGCCGCTGACCGCCTTGATCAACGTGGACTTGCCGGCCCCGTTGTCGCCGACCAGCGCCGTGATCTGGCCGGCCGGCACGTCCAGATCGACGTGGTTCAGGGCCCGAACGGCCCCGAAGTGTTTGGAGATGCCGCGCAGCCCGAGCAGCGGACTGCCCGGGCCGCCCGGCCCTCCGGTCGCCCGGTCCTCCGCGACGATGCTCATCGCCGCGGAGGACCGGTCAGGTCCGTAGTGTCCACGTGGGTCAGTGGATGCCGTAGGTGGTGCAGTCGGTGGCGTAGGCCCCGGTGCACAGCTGCGACGCCGGGACGAACCCGTCGGCGACCACCGTGGACTGCACGTTGGTCGGCGTGACCCACTCAGGGATCAGCAGCGACGAGGGCACCGCCACGTGGGCCGTCGTGTCCTGGACCGAGCCGTTCACCAGGCCGCCGGGAGGCGTCTGGCCGGCCCGCAGGTACAAGGCGAGGGCGGCGGCGGCCTGAGCCTCGAGGTAGATGGGCTTGTAGGCCGTGCCGCACTGGAAGCCCGAGATCACGTTCTGGAGGCCGATGAGGGTGGCGTCCTGCCCGGTCACGGGGAACTTCTTGGCCGGGATGTTCAGGGTCTTCAGGTACGAGATGATCGGCGCCGCGTTGGAGTCGTTGGGCACGACGACCGCGTTCATCGTCGGGTTTGCCGTGTACGCCTGCTGGAACTCGGTGAGTGCCGTCGGCGGGTCCCACGTCCCGGCCGGATTGGCCACCACCTTGTAGGAGCCGGCGGTGACGAGCGGCTTCAGCACGGCGTTGTAGCCCTGTGCGAACAGCGTGGCGTTGTTGTCCGTCGGCGAGCCGACCATGACGCCCAGCGTCGGCTTGGCCACGTTCCACGAGGCGACACAGGAGGTCATGCCCTTGCCGATGAGCGTGCCCACCTTCACGTTGTCGAAGCTGACGTAGTACTTGCGGCTGCCCCCCAGCACGAGGCGGTCGTAGTCCACGACCGCAACACCGTGGGCCTTGGCGTAGGACTCGATGGAGTTGCCGACACCGGCGTCGAGGGGGTCGACCACCAGGACGGTCGCACCCGAGGTGATGTCGGACTGGGCGTCGGTCAGCTGGGTCGAGTCACTCCCCTGCGCGTTCTGGATGATGGTGTCCGACGTACCGAGACCAGCGGCCGCGAACGACTTGGCCAGGTACGGGGCGTCGAACTCCGTGTAGCGGGCCGAAGACACGGTGTCCGGCAGGATCACCGCGACCTTGCCCTTGCCGGCGGACGTGACGCCCTTCAGGCTGGACATCGTGGTGAAGTCCTTGTTGAAGGTCGACACCGACACCGTCGCACCGCCCGAGGAGCCCCCGGAGGTCGTGGTCGTCGAGGACGAGCTGCTGGAGCCGCATGCCGCGGCGAGCAGTCCGCCCGCCAGCAGCAGGGGCACCAGGGCCCGGGTCGTGGAGCGTCGCATGGTGTTCCCCCATTTCCGGTCGGCGCTGGCCGGCCACGTTGGGGCGGTGCCCTTGTGGACATCGCCACCCGACACGAGATGACCTCCCCCGCCGGAGACTGCACGGCTCCCGGGCCGTACGACTCGGGATCAGGACTGCATCCCTCCTCAATCCGGTTCGTGGCGCCTGAGCGTGAGTATATGTTCACGTTCCGTTCATCTGCCGCACATTGTCGCCACCGGTGTGGCAGGTGCCGCGGCGGGGAATACCCGGTGGTGGACGGGGTTGCACCTGGTGCGGTCGCCTGTGGGGGAGGGCCGTGACGGACCCGACGTCGATGGAGGCTCCCCCATGACCGACACCCTGGCGCAGGCCGAGTTGTCCGACAAGGACAAGAACCACGCACGCCGGTGGTGGATCCTCACGGTGCTGGGTGTCGCCCAGCTGATGGTGATCCTCGACAACACCATCGTGAACATCGCCCTGCCGACGGCCCAGCACGACCTCAGCTTCTCGAACGCCGACCGGCAGTGGGTGGTGACCGCCTACTCCCTCGCCTTCGGAAGCCTCCTGCTGCTGGGCGGCCGCATCGGCGACATGATCGGGCGCAAACGGGCCCTGTTGATCGGTCTCGTCGGCTTCGCCCTCGCCTCCGCACTGGGCGGCGCCTCGACCGGGTTCCCCATGCTGGTGGTCGCCCGGTCGATTCAGGGGGCCTTCGGCGCCCTGCTCGCCCCCTCGGTCCTCGCCCTCCTGGCCACGACCTTCACCAACCCGTCGGAACGCAACAAGGCGTTCGCCATCTACGGGGCCATCGCCGGCGCCGGCGGGGCACTCGGCCTGCTGCTGGGCGGCATCCTGACCTCCTACGCCTCGTGGCGGTGGACCCTGTTCGTCAACCTGGCCTTCGCCGCCGTCGCCGCCGTCGGCGCACTGTTGTGGCTGCGCAACGACAAGGCGGCCGACCGGGACCCGCTCGACATCCCCGGCGTGCTGCTGGTGACGGCGGGACTGTTCAGCATCGTCTACGGCCTGTCCCACGCCGAAACGACGTCCTGGACCAACCACTACACGATCGCCTTCCTGATGGTCGGCGTCGCGCTGCTCGGAGTGTTCGCCGTTCTCGAGCTCCGTGTCCGGTACCCCCTGCTCCCGCCCCGGGTCGTCCGAAACCGGACCCGCGGCGGGTCCCTGCTGGCCATGCTCTTCGCCAGCATCGGCATCTTCGGCGTGTTCCTCTTCCTCACCTACTACCTGCAGGGCACGCTGCACTTCAGCCCGGTCAAGACCGGCTTCGCCTTCCTGCCGATGGTCGCGGCACTCGCCACCATGGCCCAGGTCTCCAACCGGGTGCTCCTGCCCAGGGTCGGGCCCAAGATCATCGTGCCCATCGGGCTCGGACTCGACGCCGTCGCCCTGTACATGCTCCACCTGGTCGGCCTGCAGAGCTCGTACGTGAGCCACGTGCTGCCGTACCTGATCCTGCTCGGCTTCGGGTTCGGGCTCAGCCTCGCCCCGTCGTTCAGTACCGGCACCCTGGGCCTGCGTCCCGCCGACGCCGGCGTCGGGTCGGCCACCCTCAACACGAGCCAGCAGGTCGGCGGGTCGATCGGGACGGCGCTGCTCAACACGCTGGCCGCCGGGGCCGCCACCGCCTTCCTGGTCGGCAAGGTGCCCACCCCGCAGAACGTGGCCGCCGCCGCGCTGCACAGCTACACCACGGCCTTCCTGTGGTCGTCGGCCTTCTTCGTGGTGGGCGCCGTCGTCGCCGGCCTGGTGTTCGAGCGGGGGAACCTCGAGCAGTTGGCCGGCCCGGCCGGCGGTTCGGGGGCGCCGGTCGCAGTACACGCCTGACCCGTCGCCAGGCACGCGGTCGGCGGGCCCTCAGCCGGTGTAGGCGGCGGCCTGTCGGCCGACCAGGCGCACCAGGTCGCCCAGCGCGATGTTCACGTCGACCAGGTGGAGACCCCACGTCGGCCCGAGCGCCTGGGCCACGACGGGCCGGGTGTCGTCGGGGGTGCGGACGGTGTCGACCTGCAGCCACGTGGCCCCGCCCGAGGTCGTGCACGTGCCGGTGTAGTGGCCGGGGTAGGTCACCCACGGCGTGGTCACCGTCGTCCGCAGCCTGTCCGTCGGGAAGTAGGGGTCGAGGTGTGCGGTGCCACCGGCCAGCGCGGCCGGGTTGGTGCACAGCACCTGCGTCCCCGACGGAGCGGCCGCTGCCACCCCGGACCGGTCGCCCAGGCCGGCCCCGACCCGCCCGAAGAGGCTGTCGGCGGGCGGGGCCGTGTCGAACGAGGAGTAGGCCACCACGCAGCCGGTCTGACCCGCCGACGTGCAGGCGGGGACGTGGTCGAAGGACCCGCCCACGACGCCCCCGACCGGCACGGTGACGTTGCCGCCCAGCAGCAGGGCCGACACGAGCAGACGACGGACCGACGGATCCGGGTCGATCTGACGGTGGATCAACGCGATGAGCATGCTCGCCCCCTGCGAGTGGCCGATCAGCACCACGCCCCGGCCGTGGTTGTCGTGGGCCAGGTAGTCCTTCCACGCGGACAGCACGCCGAGGTAGGCGGTGGCCACCGCCGTCGGGTGCAGCGTCGTGCGGATGGCCCCCAGGGTGAGCTGCGGGTACATCGGGGCGTACACCCGGCACACCGAAGCGAACCGCGAGGCCTGGGCCCGGGCCACCGACGTCTCGGCCGGCTGGACGGTCAGGTCGGCGTTCTCCCCTGGCTCGGTGCTCACCGTCGGGTAGACGTAGAAGCAGTCGACCGGCGGGTCGGCCGCCGGCGGCGTGCGCTGGACCGATGTGGACCCGTCGGACCGGACCACCGTGGCCGTCCCGTCCGCGGCGCACGGGTCGTCCGCCCGTCCGGGCCGGCACAGCCACACCGTGCCGGCGGCGTCGGGCCCGGACGGGGTCGTGGAGGAGGTGGAGGTGGTGGTGGTGGGCGCCGCCGTCCCCCGGGCGCATCCGGGTGCGAGGGCGGCGACCACCAGCACCCCGACGGCCGCCGCCATCCCGGTGCGTGCCGTCCGACGCGTACGGGCCATGGCCCTAGTGTCGCCCGGCTGTGCGCCGATCCGCGGCCAGCACCGCCCGGTAGGTCTCGCCGATCTGCTCGGCCACGACGTCCATCGAGTACCGCGACGACCACAGGTCGAGCGCGGCGCGCGACGCACCGGCGTAGGTGTCTGCGTCGAACAGCTCGAGCAGCGCCCCGGCCACCGGGTCCGGCTGCGCCGGCACCCGTCGGGCCCCGGGCCCGGCCAGGCCCTGGTCGAGCCACGGGAGGTCGCTCGCCACCGTCGGGATGCCCCGCTGGAGCGCCTCGAGCACGACGAAGGGCGTGCCCGAGTCGCACCGCGTCGGCAGGGCCAGCACGTCGATCCGGTCATACAGCGTGCCCAGCAGCTGCTCGCGGGGCACGACGCCCAACCACTCCACCGACCCTTCGGGCAGTCCGGGGTCGAGGGCACGCGGCGGGCTGCCCACGATGAGCAGGCGCGCCTCGGGGTGCTCGGCCACCAGCTTGCGGAAGGCGGCGAGGACGACGAGCCCGCCCTTCTCCTCGAAGCGGGTCGAGACGTAGCCGACGGTCCGCGGCGGACCGGCGCGCGGCGAGCCGGCCGCACCCTCGATCCCCAGGGCCTGGGTCAGCACCCGCCGGGGGTCGGCCCCGGCGGCGATGAGGCAGTCGCGGTAGTGGTCCGACTGCACCATGGTGACCGCGGCACGGCGGGGAGCGAACCACGACACCTCGGTGCCCACGGCTGAGGACAGCAGCCGCTCCGCCCGGGTGGCGGCGTGCACGTGGCGCCGCGACCAGCCGAAGCGGTCCTCGTAGAGAACGGTCAGGGGCAGCCCCGAGCTCGTCACCAGCGGTGGGAACGGGCCGATGGGCCGGACCGGGAACAGGTGGGCGTGAACCAGGTCGAACGCGTCGCGGGCGACGGTCAGGTAGCGGTAGGGCTCGCGGTACGGCAGTCCGGTGCGGCGCAGCCCGTGCTCGACAGCGCGAGCACCGAGCACGAGGACGTCCGCGGCGCCCATCGGGCCGTGCCTGGGGCGTCGGCCCCGCTCCACCAGCGAGCCGGCGGACAGGGCATCCACGTAGGTCGTGTACTCGACGCCGCGGGGCGGCCGGGCGAGCAGCGCCTCGGTGTACGCGAGATCACCACCGGGGGGGTCCACTCCGACGACTGGGCTCATCAGCAGGACCCGCACGATCAGCCAACGGTACCGGGGGTGCCCGGCGGTCACCAGTCGGACCTGTGACCGCCCCCGGGAACCTGTTCCACAGGGCGGGGCGCACCCCTGCAACCCGCTGTCGCGACCGGTACGATGCGGGTCCACACCGGGTCGCGGCGGGAGGGTCATCGGTGCAGCAGTGGACGTTGGAGGCGAGGGTCGGGCGGCTCGAGGACGACCCACCCCTCGAGCTCGGCTCCGTCGAACTGACCGTCCGCCACCCCGCCCTGCTGCGCGACCGGTTCGAGGAGATCTTCGGGTACATCGCCACGGTCGAGGGGGCCGTGCCACAGAACGTCGCCGAGATCACCGCGCTCCTGCCCGGCCTCGACGACCAGGACCTCCGGTTCCTGTGCGTCTGGTCCTCCCACGAGCTGGCCCACGCAGCGATCTTCGACGCGCTTCGGGCCGAGCTCGGGCTCGCCGCCGCCCAGGACGGCCGCCCGGTGTCGTCCGTCGTACCGGACCCCGTCCGCCCCCGTCCGTCCTTCCGGGCCTTCGGCGCGCTGTCCACCAGCCGGTGGCTCCAGGACGTCTTCAAGCTGCTCTACCTGTCGCGCGGGGCGATGCACGAGCACATGACCTACGACTGCTACCGCCACCTCGGACGGCAGTTCGCCGCGCTGGGCGAGGACGGGTTGGTGCGCACCGTCACCGAGCCCATCCGTCGCCAGGAGGCAGCCCACCTCGGCTACTACCGGCTGGCCGCCATCACCCATCGGGCCCGGATGACGTCGGCCCAGGTCGGCCTGGCCCGGTGGCTCACGGTCCACACCTACACGCCGGTGGGCGCCGGCCCCTGCGGCACGGGTCCGACGGGCCGGGTCTTCGCCGGCCTCGCCGGGGACGACATGGACGAGGTGCTCGACGCCGTCGAGGCCGTGGCCGACCAGCTCCTCGGCGACGGCACCCACCCCCTGCCCCGCTTCGTCCACGACTCGATGGACGCATGCCTGGACGGGCGCCCCCGCCTCGCCACCCGGATCCGGGACGCGGTGCCGTGGCGCTGAACCGGCACTGCGCCGCCTGCACCGAGCTGCTACCCGACAACGCCCGCTTCTGCCCCGGCTGCGGGCGTCCCGTCACCGGCGACGAGTCGGCTGCGGCCCTCGACGAGTCGATCGGCCACGCCCTCGCCACCGAACTCCGCAACCTGACCGTGGTGTTCTGCGACCTCGTCGGCTCGACCGAGCTCTCGTCGGTGACCGACACCGAGGAGTACAGCGACCTCATCCAGGCCTACCAGCAACAGGCCGTGACGATCGCCCGCGCCCTGGGCGGTGACGTCGAGGGCTACAGCGGTGACGGCATCCTCTTCCGGTTCGGCTGGCCCCAGGCCCACGAGGACGATGCCGCCCAGGCCCTGACCGCCGCACTGGACATCGTCGGCACCGTGGGGCGGACGGATGCGACCCGAAGGCTCGCCATCCGGGTCGGCGTGCACAGCGGGCCCGCCGTCGTCGGCGAGCTGGGCGGGGCCGACCGCCGGGCCACCATGGCCGTGGGCGAGACGCTCAACGTCGCAGCCCGGCTGCAGGGCCTGGCCGAGCCGGGCACCGTGGTGGCCAGCGCCGCCACCATCGCCCTGGCTGGGGACCGGTTCGACCGGACCCCGCTCGGCCCGCTCCAGCTGCGGGGGATCGTCGAACCGGTAGAGGCGTTCCAGGTCCATGCCCGGCGCGACGGACGAGGTGCCGACCCGGGGACGGACGACCGCCACAGCCCGCTCGTAGGACGCGCCGACGAGCTGAAGGTGCTCGGCGACGCGTGGAGCCGGGTGCGGGCCGGACGGGGGTGCGGGGTCCTCCTGACCGGCGAGCCGGGGGTGGGCAAGTCACGTCTGGCGCTCCACGTCGGCGACCTCGTCCGTCCCGACGATCCGCTCTGGCTGCAGAGCTCGTGCGCGCGCTACACACGGATGTCCGTCCTGCGCCCCGTCGTCGACCTGGTCGAGGACGAGCTGGCGCTCCACGCCGACACCGACCCGTCCTGGCGGCTCGACCAGCTCCGATCGGAACTCGGGCAGGTCGAGGTCGAGGTCCCCGACGCCGCCGAGCTGATCGCCGCGCTGCTCGGCGTCTCCATCCCCTCGGTGCAGTCGCTCAGTGCCGAGCTCCGCCTGGAGCGCACCATCGACGCCCTCGTGGCATGGGTCGTCGCCCTCAGCCGGCGGCGCCCGCTGGTCCTGTGCATCGAGGACCTCCACTGGTGCGACCCCACCACCCTCGACGCCGTCGACCGGCTGCTCAGCGGGGTGGCCGACGCGCCCGTCCTCGTACTGCTGACCGCCCGACCCGAGTTCGTGCCGGCCTGGGAGTCGTCGACCGAGGTCGTGACCGTCGCCCTCGAACCCCTGGCGGACGCCGAGGTCCGCGAGCTGGCGTCCGCCCTCGGTGACGGGCTGCACCTGCCCGACCAGGTCGTCGATCGGATCGTGGCGTCCGCCGGCGGCATCCCCCTCTACGTGGAGGAGGTCGGGCGGACCGTCCTCGAATCGGGCCTGCTGGTGCGCGAGGGCGACCACTGGGACCTGGCATCGCCGCTGACGGACCTCGAGATCCCCGGGACCCTGCAGGGCTCGCTGCTCGCCCGCCTCGACGGTCTCGGCCCGGCCAAGTCGGTGGCGCAGCTGGCGGCCGTCCTCGGCCGGACCTTCGGTTTCGACCTGCTGGTGACCGTGTCCGGCATGGACCCGGTGCTCCTCTCCCGGTTCCTCGACCAGGTGGTGGCGAGCGGCCTCGTGCACCGCGATCCCGCTCACGAGGACGAGTACACCTTCAAGCACGCGCTGATCCAGGAGGCCGCCTACGAGTCCCTCCTGCGGAAGAACCGGCGCACCATCCACGAACGGGTGGCCAGGGTGCTGGACGCCCGGATCGCCTCGAGCGCGTCCGCCGCCCCGGAGGTCGTCGCCCGACACTACGAGTCGGCCGACCTGCCCTACGAGGCAGCCGCCCACTACCAGCTGGCGGCCCGGATCGCCGCCGACCGGTCGGGTCACCGCGAGGCCGTGGCCTTCCTACGGCGGGGCATCGGCCTGGCCGGCGGGCTCGAGGACGCCGTGCCGGGCCGGGAGCTCGAGGTGGAGCTCCAGCTCTCCCTGGGCTCCGCCCTCGCAACCCGGAGCTACGCCGACCCCGAACTGGCCGCCGCCTACGAGCGGGCCCGCGCCCTGTGTGAGCTGCTGGGCAACGACGAGCGGGTCGGCCAGTCGCTCGGCGGACTGTCGATGTACTACATGAACCGTGGGGAGATCGCCCTCGGGGCCGAGTTGGCCGAGCGGGTCCTCGTCATCGCCGACGCCCATCACGACGACCTGCTGTCCGTGCTCGGCCGGGTGCAGCTGAGCCTGGCCCGCAGCTGGCAGGGCCGTCCCGCCGAGTCCCTCGACCTGGCCACCCGGGCACTGGCCGACTACGACCCGGATCGCCACCGGGTGCTCGGCCACCGCTTCGGCACCGACCAGGGCGTGGCCGCCCATGTGTTCGCCGGCTGGAGCCACCTGCTGCTCGGCCACCTCGACCGCGGCTTGGCCCACCTGGTGGACGCTGGCGACCTGGCCGAGGCCATCGGCCAGCCGTTCAACCGGGTGTACGCGCTGGTCTTCCTCGCCACCGGTCACTGCGAGCGGGGCGAGTCCGAGGAGACGCTGCGCTTCGCCGAGCAGGCGCGTCGGCTGGCCGAGGAACTCGGCTTCAACTTCTGGGCCGGCATCGGCGGCGTGTGGGAGGCCACCGAGCGGGTGGTGGCCGGTGACCGCGGCGCGCTCGACCACGTGCTCCAGGCCGGATTCGCCGCCGGTGGCACGGGGAACCTCGGCGGCAGCACCAACGTGCTCGGCCGGGTGGCCGAGGCGGCCCGTGCCGCCGGCGACCGCGACATGACCTCCGGGCTCCTCGAGACGGCCTTGTCGCTGTCGGCCGAGACCGGCCAGCCGTGGTGGGACTCGGCGCTCCTGCGCCAACTGGCCGAGCTCCGCTTCGACCAGGCGGCCACCGGGGACGAGCGGGCCCTGGCCGACCCGGCCCACCCGTGGTCGGAGGCGGCTGACGCATGGCGGCGGTCGCTCGAACTGGCCGACGCGATGCGGCTTCCGGTCCACGGGGCCCGAGCTGCTGCCGGCTACGCGGGTCTGCTCCAGCAGGTCGGGCGCGCCGACGAGGGGCGACGGCTCCTGACCGGGTGGTACGGGCGGTGCACGGAGGGCCTCGACACGCCGGTGCTGCGCGCCGTCCGGACCCGGCTGGACGCCCTGGGCGGCGACCTCGCCTAGGCCCGCGCCGGCCGCTCGGTGCGCGTACTGGTCGGCACCACCCGCGACGCCCGCGGGGCGAAGCCGCGGTGCGCGTACTGGTCGGCGATGACGGCGAGCGTGGCCGCCACCTCGGCCTCCAGCAGGTCCCGGTCCTCGCCGGCGTGGGCCGTCCCCCCGAAGATGAGGGTGTGGAAGCACTCGTCGTCCTCGAAGTAGGCCATGTGCAGGACGGCGTCGAGCGACTGCGGGATGAAGCTGACCGGGAAGCCCGGTTGCGGCGACGGGTAGCCGAAGCTCCGGCGGATCACCGGGGTGATCGGCGTGTTCGACGTCAGGCGGGCCGCGGCCGGGGCGTCGGACTCGTAGCAGCTGGCCACCTCGACGTTGCGCAGCTCGACCCGCCGCCACCCGCGGCCGGCCACGTCGACGACTCCGCCGTCGATTGCGTCTTCAGGCGCATGGTCGGGTGAGCAGTAGGGGACCAGGAACGGCTCGGGCACCCCGTAGTCCCAGTTGGAGAAGAAGTTCCAGTCCGACTTGCCCAGTCGGACCAGGTCCTCGACGTACGGCTCGGACTCGATGCCGTCCGCCGAGTGGAACCCGAAAGGGCGGTCCCACCGGTCCTTGCGGCAGTCCAGCTGGTAGTAGCCGAGGAAGACGTTGAACCAGGGTGACCGGGGGTCGGCATAGGCCTGGGGGCCTTCCTCGTCGAAGGAGCCGACGGCGGCCACGGCGTTGAACACGAACGGCGGGTACGGGTCCGGGAACATCACCTGCTTGACCTTCGACCCCACCGCGCACAGGTCGCGTGGCCTGTCGTCCACGTGGATGCGCAGGATGGTGCCCGTACAGTTCTGACTGGGCACGTAGCCCTCGGCGTGCACGATCGGCGGATAGACGTCGGTGCGCCCGTCGATCTCGCCGATCGACGGGTCGAAGCTGAGGACCGACCGGTCCTGCATCCGGCGGCGGGCCACCCACGGTCGGCCCGGCCACGATCGGGTGGCGACCGACACCGCCCACGCCAGGATGCCGTCGAACAGGTCGCCGGTGAAGGTGAGCTCGACCCGGACCAGGCCGAGTCCGAGCACATGCCGCCGCTCGGCGGTGTCGGGGGTGAAGGCGTGGTGCCACAGCCGCCGTCCGCGGAAGCGCAGCGACACCTCCACGGACTCGAGCATCGGGTAGGCGTACTCCACGGACAGACCCCACCCGACCGGCTGCACCACCGGTGCCCCGTCGACAACCTGACCCGAGGGCGGTGCAGGGGCCGGGGCGGGCAGAGGAGCACCGGGATGGGCCAGCCGGGGGAAGAAGTGCCGGCCGACGACGCGGGCCGCGACGACGAACGCCTTCGGCGGCACCTCGATCTCGCCGTCGGCGTGGGGATCGAACGTATCGGGCCCGCCGCTGTGGCGGAACCCGTACGCCCGGCCGAGGTGGGCCAGGCCGTGGACGAGGTGACGGGCCAGGGGGCTCAGCGACCGCTCGATGTCGATCGGGCGGGGCGTGGCGGCCGCCGCCGCGCTGACGTCCGGCCAGGTGTCCGGGTGGCGTGGCGTCTGCGACGAGAACAGCCCTTCGAACGTGGCCGCCGACGCGTCCCTTCGGGTCAGCGGGCCGCCGAGTCCCCACACCGTGCGCAGCGTGGCGATCATCGACGTGTGGCGGAACTCGTCGGTCACGACGCACCCCTCGGGGACCCACGGCGACACCAGGACGGCCGGCACCCGGTAGCCGGAGCGGTCGAAGGCGAACCCGTGCTGGCCCGGGCAGTCGTCGGGCGGCACGGCGGCCGGTGGCGGCACGTGGTCGTAGGTACCTCCGGGCTCGTCCCACCCGACGAAGAGCGTCGTGTTCCACACGTTGGAGGCACCTTGTCGCGGGGCGTGGCGCAACGCCTCGTACAGCCGGGCGAGGAACTGCTCGCCCGAGTCGACCGCCGAGCCGGTGTCGACCCCGACGTCGACGTCCATCACGAAGGTGTCGCCGAACGGCGGGTGGTAGTCGGCGTGGCCCGACAGCAGGTTGGGCTCGACCAGAGCGAAGTCGGGCAGCGTGCCGGCGACCACATCGCGCTCGAACTCGGCGAAGGGCACGAACCGCTCGGCGAACCACCTCTTCAGCCGGGGCGTGTGGATGGCCCCGGTGACCGAGAGCGGGCACGGCTCGAGCACGTAGACCTTCCAGGTCCGACCGTGGGCCTCGAGCCGGTCGAAGAGGGTCTCTGCGGTGTTGTGGAAGTACCAGTCCGTGGCCGGGGTGTTGACCACCAGGCCTGACGACGAGGCCGCCGTCCAGAACGAGCGGTTCGGGAAGGTCTGGGACGGGACCTCGCTGAACCAGTGGTCGAAGACGGCGAACCCGCGGGCGATCGCGCTGAGCACCGGCACCTGCTCGGGCGTGTGGCCCTGCATGATCTGGCGGTACTGCGCATAGGTGGGGTCTTCGCCTCGCAGCGCCCGGTACGTGCTGATGTAGTCGGTCACGAATCCGTCCATCGTCGGCGGGCCGGCGTCCGGGCCCGGCGCGTTCTGCGTGGCCATCGCACGGGCGGGCACCCCGCGGTTGCCCTCGTCGACGATGTTGAAGAGCTGGGTGTTGGTGTGGGCGTACTCCTCGCCAGGGTCGGGATCCGGCGTGTTGCCGTCGGGGGCGGGCCCGTAGTGCACGAACCCGGGCTCGCGGCCCTCGCCCGGCGGCACCGGCTGCGCCCAGGACGGCACCGGGTTCCGCAGGTCCTTGCCGAGCACCCCTTCGAACCCGGGCTGCTCCTCGGGCGTGTACAGCTGGCCGAGGAGGTTGTCGAAGGACCGGTTCTCGAACAGGACGAGGACCACGTGGTCCATCGCCTGCGCTGGTCTGGGATCCATCGCCACCCGCCGTTGCTCGTCCACCGCACGGGCTCCGACCGGCCCGATTCCCGTCGACCGTAGAGCGCGTGGCGGGCGGGGGCAACAGGCGGCGGGAGGCGCGTGCGGGCGGCGGCACCGACGCCCCACCACAGGAAGCGGTCCACCCCGGCCGGTAGCCTGGGACGATGCGGCGGGAGGGGGATGGCGCGGGCGGCGCACCGGACACGGCCCGGCCGCGGTCCTTCGATGCCCGGTACGGCACGGGCGTCCGGCGGGGTGTCAGCCTCGGTGGCGGCGGCACCTTCTTCGTGGCCTGGCAGCTGGGCTACCTCCGGCGCCTGGCCCACCATGGCGTGCACATCGGCACGGCCGACCGGCTGGTCGGCACCTCGGCCGGCTCCATCGTGGCCACCACGCTGGCCAACGGGAGGCTCCACGAGTTGTTCTACGAGTCCAAGGTCCTGTCCCTGGCACCGGGACTGATGCGGGTGCTCTTCCCGGCCGATGCGGCCGAGCCGTCGCAGCAGGCCGCCCTCGACCTGTACCTCGGGTCCACCGACGCCGACCCGGACACGATCCTGTCCATCGGCCGGGCAGCGCGCGCCGCCGACACCCCCAGCCCGGCGACGATGGCCCGCGACCTCGTGCTCGTGCTCGGCGAGCACTGGGGGTCGGACGCCCTGTGGATGACCACGGTGGACACCGACACGGGAGAGCGCTGCGTGCTGACCCGGGACACCGGGGTGTCGGTGGCCCTCGGGGCGGCGGCCTCCAGCGCCGTGCCCGGGATCTTCGCCCCCCAGCCCGTCGCCGGCCGGAACTGCATGGACGGCGGGGTCTGCGGCACCGCCGTCCACCTCGACCTGCTGGCCGGCGCCGACAAGGCGCTGGTGCTCTCCCTCTACCGGGACGAGGAGCTGACCGAAGGGATGCTCACCCTGGCCCCGGGCGACCTGACCCGGGAGCTCGGCGCCCTGGCGGCCAGCGGGACCGAGGTGTTCGTCCAGTCCCCGGAGCACCATCCGATGAACGTCCCCGAGCTCATGGACCCGACGGCCGTGCCCGACGCCATGGCCATGGGCGCCCGCCAGGCCGACGCCGATGTCGCCGACCGGGGGCTTCCCGGTTTCTGGGCCTGAGCCCCGGCGGCGGACGCCCCGCCCGGCGACCGCCGATCCGTAGGACGTCAGGCGTCCCGGTCGGCCTCCTTGAAGAACCGGTGTGCCAATTGGCGCGAGATGCCCCACCGGCGGCCGATCTCCTTCATGTTCATGCCGTGCTTGAACTGCGCCGAGATGAACGTGCCCCGCGCCTGGTGCCGGGCCCGTTCGAACTCGCCGAGCGAGGCCGCCAGGCCCAGTCGCGACCGGGCCACGTCGACGTCGTCCAGCACGCGGCCCGGGTCGGACCCGTCCAGCAGGCGCAGCACGGACGCCTCGCACAGTGCGGCATTGGTGGCCAGGGTGTCCCGCAGGCGCTGGTTCGCTTCGAGCAGCCGGAGCAGGTCGCGAACGGCCGCGTCCCGACGCTCGACGCCCGCCCGTGGCTCCGTCGTGATGGGCCCCGTGGCCGTGCGGGGTGCGGCCGGACCGACGGTCCCGTCCCCGTCGTCGTCCTGGATCTTCGTCGCCTGCAAGGTCATGGTGTCCTGCTGTCTGTCGATGGGATTGTCGGGTGCTGCGTGTCGTGGTCGGAACGAGGGGGGTCCGGCGACGCGCGGCGACCGGGGGGTGGCGCCGCGCGTCGCCGGCGGGGGATCAGGTTGTCGTGGTCACCGGTCTGCCTCGACCGTGGTGCGGCGCCCCGGCGTCTCCATGAGCCGGGACCAGTCCACGTCCCGACGGGTGCACCTCATCGCGGTGCGCCGGCGTGTCGCCGCGCGTGTGGCGGGCAGGGGTGTGGGGGGCGACGCCTGCGACCACGGACGGGCCGGTGGGCGGGTCGTGCGACCTGGTTGGAGGAGCTCGTCGTGCAGGTGGGACACCGGTCTGGACGACACCGCCAGTGCCAGGAGTACCAGCCCCGCCATTGCCACCAGCACCAGGATGACCATCTCGAAGTACGCCACGTGGATCCCCGCCCTTCACATTCGCGTCCGATCAGTGTGCGGGTCCGTGCGACTCGTGTCTGTCGCCGAGGCGACACAGGAACTGTCACCGTGGTGACACAACCCGACGCACCGCTCGGGCCCCGGGGGCGTGGGCCGGAGGTTTCCTAGCGGGCTCCTCGGATAGGCTGGCCCCTCGGGCGACTCGGACAGTCGCCTCCGGCGCGGGGAGGCTCGACGGTGCAGTGGCAGCTGCTGGACTCGTTGTCGGAGGGGGATCGGCGGGCCGTGCTCTCCCGCTGCCACCGGAAGCGCTACCCCAAGGG
>JADGOH010000093.1 GCA_017883025.1 Acidimicrobiales bacterium | reverse complement strand
GGCGACTCGGACAGTCGCCTCCGGCGCGGGGAGGCTCGACGGTGCAGTGGCAGCTGCTGGACTCGTTGTCGGAGGGGGATCGGCGGGCCGTGCTCTCCCGCTGCCACCGGAAGCGCTACCCCAAGGGCGCCTTCATCTGCCACCAGGGCGAGCTCGGCGACAGCGTCCACCTCATCGACACCGGGACCGTGGCCATCCGGGTCAACGGGCCGGCCGGCGACATGATCACGGTCGATGTGATGCGCCCGGGCAACTCGTTCGGCGAGCAGGCGCTGATCAGCGACGGCGCCGTGCGGTCGGCGACGGTGGTGGCCCTCGAGCGCGTGGAGACGCTGCGCCTCACCCGGGACGAGTTCCGCGCCCTGTGGGAGGAGCACCCCGGCGCGTCCATGGTGGTGGCCAAGATGCTCGAGGCGCGGTTGCGTTCCACCTCCCAGGCGCTGCTCGACGCCCTGCACCTGCCGGCCAAGACCAGAGTCATGCGTCGACTGGCGTTCCTCGCCGACATCTACGCCGGACACGCCACCCAGTCGATCCCGCTGACCCAGGACGACATCGCCTCGATGGCCGGCACCACCCGCCAGACCGTCAACCGCATCCTCAACCAGGCACGCGAGGACGGGCTCGTCGACCTCAACCGGGGCCGGATCGTCATCGTCGACCCGGCGGGCGTGGCCCGGCGGGCCCGGACCGCCCGCTGAACGCGCCCACCAACCGGGAGGCGTCCGACGTCGCGGGACGCGGACGGGCGGTCCGATCCGCCGCCGGGCGGGCCGCCACGCCCTCGACGTCGATCGGACCGGTGCCCGCCGGCGGGCGGCCATGGGACCGGGAGCGGAAGAGCACCCGGTCGAGCAGCGCGTACTGGACCACCCAGAGCGAGCCGTAGGCGGCCACGTTGGCGCACAGCACGGCGATGGTGTGGGTCCAGTGTCCCCACGAGAGCGTCCGGTCCGACGCCACGCCGACGGCCACGGTCGAGACCACCAGGCCGGTGGCCGACAGGGCGCAGAACGGCATCACCTGACCGAGCACCGACCGGCGCCCGTCGGACTGCCACACCCACCGGCGGTTGAGCTCGAACGACGGGACCGTGCCCACCGCGGTGGCGATGACGTTGGCCCACATCGCCGGGGTGCCGACCAGGCCGACGAGCACCCCGAGCGTCACCAGGCTGGTGGTCGTGGCCACCACCGACACCGCCGAGTAGCGGACCAGCCGCAGGACGGTGTGCCGGTGGGTGGCCAACACCCGGTCCCACGGGACAGGGGCGGTCATGCCCGGGTGGTCAGGTCGTACACGGTCTGCCCTCCGATCGTGGTGTGGGCGAAGTGGGCCCCGACCCAGCTGGTGATGGCGGCGTCGCTGTTCGAGGTGGGGCCGCCGGGACCGGCAGCGCCGGCGCCCGATGCGATGAAGTAGTGGATCTCGCCCCCTGCCACGTGGGCCTGGAATTGGGCCAGCGTGATGTTGCCGCCCTGGCCGTTGAACCCGCCGATGGCCATCACGGCCTCACCCGAGGCGAGCTCGAGGGAGGCGGCCGTCTGCGATCCGAAGGTGGCGGCGGCCCAGCGGTAGGAGGAGGCGTGCTCCCGGAGCGCCGCCACCAGTGCCGCACCGGTGGTGGCACCACCGGTTCCGGCGGGGGCCCCGCCGGAAGCTGCGCCGGTCCGCTCGGGGGAGCCGCTTCCCGTCGCCGAGGGGCCGCTCGGGGTGCTGACGGATGGCAGTGCACGGCCAGCCGTCGAGAGCGAGCCGGACGGCGGGCCCCCGGTCGAGCCGGACGTCGGATTGTCCGGGCTCCCGCCAGGCGGAGGAGCCGTCATCGACGTGCCGCCGGCTCCGCCGCGACTGCCACCGGGGGCCCCTCCACCCGGTCCGCCTCCGGCGTCCGACACGGTCACGACCGGGCCTGCCGACGGGATCGAGCCGGTGTGCGGTGTGGTCACGGTGGTGGCCGTATAGGCGATGGGGCCGCTGAGGGCCGCCACCAGGCCGAGGCCGAGGCCCGCCGCCATCACCCGGTTCGACGCACGGGGCAGCGCCGGGGCCGACAGCACGGCGGCGCCGGAGGCGATCCCGACCACCAGGACGACCAAGCGCAGCCACGGCAGATAGGAAGGGGTGCGGCCGAGCAGCTCGAACGCCCACACCGACGTGCCCACCACCGCAACGGCACCGGTGATCCGGACGGCCAGTCGGTCGCGGTGCCGCCAGAACAGCGCGCCACCCATGCCGACCAGCGCGGCGACCGCGGGCGCCAGGGCGACCGTGTAGTACGTGTGGATCACCCCGCTGCTCAAGCTGAACACGGCGCCGGTGACGAGCAGCCACCCGCCCCACAGCAGGAAGGCGGCCCGCACCCGGTCGGTACGCGGTGCGCGGCCCCGTGCCACGAGCCCGGCCACCAGTGCCAGCAGTGCGGCGGGCAGCAGCCACGAGGCCTGGCCGCCCATCAGGTCGTTGAACAGGCGGAACACCCCGGTCGAGCCGCTGAACCCCCCGCCGTTGCCGGTGCCGCCGGACAGGCGCTGCAGGCCGTTGTACCCGAAGATCAGGTTGAGGATGCTGTTGTCGCTCGATCCGTCGATGAGCGGTCGGGTGGAGGCGGGCCACAGGGCGACGGTCGCCACCCACCACCCGGCGGCCACGGCGATCGACACGCCGAGGAGCACCACCTGCCCGATCCGGCGTCGGAGGCCCGTCGGCGCAGCCAGCAGGTAGATGCCGACGAAGCCGGGCACCACGATGAAGGCCTGGAGCATCTTGGACAGGAAGGCGAAACCGATGAGCGCACCGGTGGCCACGATCCACTTCGTGCCGGCCTGCTCGAGGGCCCGGATCAGTGTGTAGGCGGCGGCCACCAGCAGCAGCACCATCAACGCGTCCGGGTTGTTGAAGCGGAACATCAGCGCGACCACCGGGGTGCAGGCGAGTACGGCACCGGCGACGAGGCCGGCCGGGGCACCGAACCACCGCTTGACCGCTGCGTACACGAGTCCGACCGCGGCCACGCCCTCCAGGACCTGGGGCACGAGCATGCTCCAGCTCGAGAAGCCGAACAGCCGGCCCGACAGCTCCATGACCCACAGCGAGGCCGGCGACTTGTCCACGGTGATGAAGTTGGCGGAGTCGATCGAGCCGAAGAAGAACGCCTTCCAGCTCTTCGTACCGGCCTGCACGGCGGCGGCGTAGAAGCTGTTTGCCGAGCCCGAGATGCTGAGGTCCCACAGGTAGCCGACGGCCGTCGCCACCAACAGGACCAGCAGCGCCGGCCGCGCCCAGCGGGGCTGCGACCGGTCACCGGCATCCGGGGTCCTGCGGTCCACCGGGCGTCGCCGGTCGTCCGGTGGGGACGGGGGCACCGACGGTACCTGCGGAGCGGGTGGCGGCGACTGCAGGATCGTGGTCATGACGACATCGTCGGGTCGGGTGCTGTGGTCCGGCTGTGCGCCGGCTGGTCCGCTGCGCGGAATCCGCCGCCTCGCTGCCCGCCCGCCCGGTCAGGCCAGCGGAGCCGCCCGACCGTCCACGATCAGGCACGACCCGGTGGCCTCGGCTACGGCCTTGCCGGCACCGTCCACGATCTCGGCCCGCCCGAAGGCGACGCGCCTCCCGGTCCTGACCACGGTTCCGGTGGCCACCACCAGGCCGCTGGTCGAGGCGAGCGGGCGGAGGTAGGCGACCTGGAGGTCGATCGAGGTGTACGCCACGCCGGCAGCGAGGGTCGAGTGCACGGCACAGGCGATGCGGTGTCGGCCAGCGTGCACACCACGCCGCCG
>JADGOH010000092.1 GCA_017883025.1 Acidimicrobiales bacterium | reverse complement strand
GTTGGGCATCTACCCGGCCGTCGACCCGCTGTCGTCGACCTCGAACATCCTCGCCCCCGAGATCGTGGGCGAGCGCCACTACAACGTCGCCCGCCGGGTCCAGGGTGTGCTCCAGCGGTACAAGGAGCTCCAGGACATCATCGCCCTCCTCGGTCTCGACGAGCTGTCCGAGGAGGACCGTGTGACCGTGGCCCGGGCCCGAAAGGTGCAGCGCTTCCTGTCCCAGCCGTTCAACGTCGGTGAGGTGTTCACCGGCCTGAAGGGTGTGACCGTCCCCGTCGAGGAGACGGTGGAGTCCTTCGAGGCCCTGGTCAACGGCGACCTCGACGACGTGCCGGAGCAGGCGTTCTTCAACGTCGGCGGCGCCGAGTCGGTGCTCGCCAAGGCGCACGACCTCGCGAACAGCTGATCGGGCGCCCGACCCATGGCCGACGACGCGCAGTTCCAGATCAACCTGGTCACCCCGGAGCGCATCCTGCTCACGGGGATGGCCACCGAGGTGATGCTCCGCACCGGTGAGGGGGACGCAACGTTCCTGGCCGGTCACACACCGCTGGTCGGCTCGGTCCGGCCCGGCGTGGTCCGGGTCGTCCGCCCCGAGGGCGAGGTCGTGCGGGTCGCCGTCCATGGGGGATTCACCCAGGTCGAGCAGAATGTGCCGCTCGCCGGCGACGCCGAGGAGGGCGACACGTCCTCGCGGGTGACCCTGCTGGTCGGCGTGGCCGAACTGGCCGAAGAGATCGACACCGACCGGGCCCGGATCGCACTGGAGGCCGCCGAGACCAAGGTGGCCGAGCTCGGCGGGACCGGCAAGGCCGTTGCCGAGGGCGAAGAGGCCGACCCGGAGCTGGTCGAGGCCGAGGAAGCCGTGCTGCGGGCCCAGGTGCGCCTCGAGACGGTCGACGCCACCACCACTGCCGTCTGAGCCGCCCGCCTCCTCGGCCCGGTACGCCGGGCCCGGACCGCCGACGGTATGGCGGGCCCCGAGGGGAGGTGACCGCGCCGGACCACGCCGGGTGACGGAGCGAGAGCTGGACCGTCGTTGGCCTGATCGGTGCGTCGCCCGTGTTCCGGCCGCAACGGCACGTGCTGCCGCCGTCCCTGAACCCAGTTGCAATGACGGGATGAGGGGTTCACCATGGTCGATGGGCAGGTAGTAGGGCACCGACGAGTCGGCGGACTCAGGAACTCGAGGAGGACCCATGCGCCCCAGCTTCAGAATTGCGCAGTGCGCGGCCGTTGCCGTGCTGGTAGCCGGAGGTGTGGCCGCGATGGCCGGCACGGCGGCAGCGGACCCACCAAGTGGCGGTGGCGCCGGGCGGACCCTGGTGGTGTCGCCTCGTGCCAATCCGTCGACAGCATCCGCGCCGGGCGGCGCCGCGGTGGCCGGATGTGCCCATCCGTCCTATGCGACGATCGGGTTGGCCGTGGCCGCTGCACACCCGGGCGACACGGTGCTGGTCTGTGCCGGCACCTATGCCGAGGACGTGACCGTGGACAAGCCGATCGCGCTGGTCGGACGTGACGCCAGGGTGGCTGCAGCCGGGCTGGCCAACGGCTTCCTCGTCACCAACTCGCGCGTGTCGATCTCCGGCTTCACCGTGTCCGGTGCGCTGGGCGAGGGGATCCTCGCGCAGCCCCGGGGTGCTGCCGCCCTCGGTTTCCTGTCCGACCCGACCCGGGCGCTCACCCCGATCAACGGGGTGTCGATCGTAGGGAACACGGTCACCGGCAACGACCAGGGGGGCGACCCGATCACGCATCAATGCGTCGCGGTCGGCCTCTACCCCGGTGACTGCGGCGGCGGGATCCACCTCAACACGGTGGCCAACTCGACCGTCCGCGGCAACATCGTGACCGGCAACGATGACGGGATCCTGGTCACCGATGACGTGGGGCCGAACCACGGCAATGTCATCCAGGGCAACTTCGTCGCCCACAACCTCTACGAGTGTGGCATCGTCCTGCCCTCGCACAACGGCTTCGCGGTGCAGGCCACCTCGACCGACGGGATCCGTTTTCACGTGGGGGCGCTGACCCCGTCGACCGGAGGCGTATTCGACAACACGGTCACCCGCAATGTCGTGATCGACAACGGCAGTGTGGTCGTGCCGCCCTTCGGCGGCAGCGGGTCGGGGATCGGGATCTTCGCCCCTTCACCCGGATCGGCCTCCTACGACAACGTGGTGTCGGACAACTATGTCGCCGGCAGCGGCCAGTCGGGCTTCACCATCCACGCCCACTACACGGGTGGCGAGTACGTGAGCGGCAACCAGGTGATTGGCAACGTGTTCGGGACCAACAACACCGGTGGTGACGGCCTCGACGGGCCGGGTACGGATCCGGACTTCACGACCACCGCGATCCTGGTCTTCTCGGCGGAACCTGCCAGAATCGCCATCTCCGGAAACGTGATCCACGGCAACCACATCGGGATCTGGCTGTCGGCGAACATCGCGGCATCGGGGCTGGGGAGCAACCTCGTCGTGGGCGCGGCCGCGCCGATCTACGTCTCACGGGTTCCCTACGCACTCACGAAGCCGTTCGACACCACGGCGCCGACTGCGACCGTGGGCGTGCTCATCGTCCCGAACGGGTTCACGACCAAGTACTTCGTCCAGTACGGCACCACCAACACCCCGTACTCGGCGTCGACCACCCCGGTGACCGGGCTGGGCGGGATCACCCCCGTGCTCGGACAGGTGCACCTGCCCGGGCTGACTTCCGGGATCACCTACCACTTCCAGGTGGTGGCGGTGAACGCGAAGGGCACGACACGCGGAGGCGACCAGACGTTCACGGCGACCTGATCCCGGGACCACTGTCGATGTCCCGGGCGTCACTCGGTGCACCCGAAGGGGTGGCGGCGCCGGCTGGCCGCTCGTCGCCCACCAGGTAACGGGCACCATCGCCCAACGACGCGGCAGCATCGCCCGGGTTGTAGAGCGCGCACGCCTTGAGCGACAGGCAGCCACACCCGATGCACGAGTCCAGGTCGTCGCGGAGCCGCAGCAGCGTGCCGATCCGCTGGTCGAGGAGCGGTCGCCAGGACGCCGACAGGCGGGTCCAGTCGGCCCGGGTGGGGGTGCGGTCGTCGGGCAGCCCGGCCAGAGCCGAGCGGATGGCATCGAGACTGAGACCGACCTGCTGGGCGATCTTGACGAACGCCACCCGTCGCAGCACGTCTCGTGGGTAGCGGCGCTGCCCGCCGCCGGTCCGCTCGGACCGGATCAGGCCCTGCTGCTCGTAGAAGCGCAGCGCAGACACCGCCACGCCGGTGCGGTCGGCCACCTGTCCGATGGGGAGTGGCTCCATGTCCGTACCGTACCTTGACCTCAAGTGAACTTGAGGGTTTACCGTGTCCGGATGGACGCATGCGAGATCCGACTGACCTATGCCGAACAGCTGACGTGGACCGACGAACGGCTCCTGGCCTGGGCCGCCGACGTCGTGGCCGTGCCGAGAGTCGACCCGGCCGACTCCTTCGTACTGCACGCGCCCCTCGAGCTGCTGGCCCGCGCCGCCCTGCTGCCCCGTGTGGCTCCCGATGTCCGGGACGAGGCGCGGGAACGGGTGGTAGGGCTGGTCGACGCCTTCGCTCAGTCAGGTGACGCGGTCGAGGGCCAGTTGTCCCCGGACCATGCGTCGGTGGGGGAGGCCTGCGCCGCCCTGGTGAAGTCGATCGGCGCCGGCGATCTCGAGGAGGTCGACCGGCACGCCGCCTGGCTTGGCGGTCGCGCCTCGGTTGCGGAGCTGCGCACCGGCCTCGGGCCGGCGGTGGCGCCGTCGCTGGCCGCGGCGGGACATGCGAGCATCCTGCTCCACCTGATGGGCAGGGCGCCCGCCCTCGGACCCGGCTTGCTGCGGGGGCCGGTACGCGAACTGGCCCGCCACCCGGACCAGGTGGTGCCGGTCGACGGCCTGGCACTCGGCGCCGGACCGTTGGCGGGCGCCCTGCTGGCGGCTCCGCTCCTCGGCTTGCCGGACAGCAGCTTCATCCTGCCGATGGTCCGCCATGGCGGCCCGGCAGCGGCCGTTCTGCTGGCCGACGTGTCGGACGACCCGGTCGACGCACTCCGCGCCGTCAGCCGGGTGGCGGCCCTGGCGATGGTGCAGGAGGGCCCCGACCACGTCCCCTACGGGTGGACGCACGCACTGACCATCCCCCAGGCGGTCCTGTCGCTCGGACTCGAGCCCCGGCTGGCCGTGGCCCTGGCCGGGACCCAGCTGATCGGGTTCCGGGCATCGATGGGCAGCCGCACCCTCGACCCGATGGAGCCGCTCCTGCCGACGACCGACCTCGGCCCCTTGGAGCTGGCCACAGCGGCCTCGCGTCACGGCGACGCCCACGTCGTGAAGTACACGCTGGCCGCCCTCGACGCGGCCGCCTACGACCCGGAGCGACGGGATCTGTACCTGGCCGCCGCCAACCGGCTGCACGAGTGGTGGTGGGAGCAACCGGACGACGGGTTCTTCGCAGGTCGGAACGGATAGGTTCACCTCACCATGGGCGATATCGACGAGCACGGCCGACCGGAACCGCCGTCGGCGGCCGACGAGGTCGCCACCCTCGTGGGCTTCTTGGAGTTCCAGCGGGCCACACTCGCATGGAAGGTCGACGCGCTCGATCCAGTCGGCCTGCGGGCCACGGTGGGGGTGTCGACGATGACGCTCGGCGGGATGCTCGCCCACCTGGCATTCGTCGAGGACTGGTGGTTCTCCCAGTGGCTGCTGGACCGTGACCCGTCGGCCCCGTGGGCGGGCGTGGACTGGGACGTGGACCCTGACACCGACTGGCAGCTCGTGGATCACCTCGACCCCGACGGGTTGCGCGCGCTCTGGCTCGGCTCGGTGGAGCGGTCGCGGGTCGCGGTGGAGATGGCGCTGGCCGCCGGGGGCCTCGAGGGACTCGCCCGGCGCCACGACGACGACGGACGGTCCCCGAGCCTCCGGTGGATCCTGGTCCACATGATCGAGGAGTATGCCCGCCACAACGGTCACGCCGACCTCCTGCGCGAGGCGGTGGACGGTCAGACGGGGGAGTAGCGCACCACTTCTGGGTCCGCGGTGGAATCGATAATGATTATCATTCTCATCTTCCCCACGGAATCGGCATCGGGCTACTGCTGCCCGGTGCCCGGTGCCCGGTGCCCGGTGCCCGGTGGCTCAGCCGAACTCGATGGCGCTGTACTCGGACAGCTTGTGCAGCGGGTGGCGGGCGTCGATGAGGCGGACCGTCCCTGACTTCGAGCGCATGACGAGGGACTGGGTGTTGGCCCCGAACTCGTCATAGCGGACGCCCTGGAGGAGCTCGCCGTCGGTGATCCCGGTGGCGGCGAAGAAGCAGTTGTCGCCCCTCACCAGGTCGTCGGTGGTGAGTACGGCGTCGAGGTCGTAGCCCAGGTCGAGGGCGGCGTTCCGCTCCCCGTCGTCCCGGGGGTACAACCGGCCCTGGATCTCGCCCCCCATCGACTTGAGCGCGGCGGCGGCGATGACCCCCTCCGGAGTGCCCCCGACGCCGACCAGCAGGTCGACCCCGGTATCGGGCCACGAGGTGGCAATGGCGCCGGCCACGTCGCCGTCGGTGATGAGCCGGATTCGCGCTCCGGTGCTGCGGACCTCACCGATGAGCTCGGCGTGGCGGGGACGGTCGAGGATGACCACCGTCAGGTCGCGGACGCTCGTCCCCTTGGCCTTGGCCACTGCGTCGAGGTTGTCCCGGATGGGCCGGGTGATGTCGATGGCACCCACAGCGCGGGGGCCGACGGCCAGCTTCTCCATGTAGACACAGGGGCCCGGGTCGAACATGGTGCCCTCTTCGGACACGGCGATCACGGCCAGGGCACCGCCCCGCCCGAGCGCTGTCGACGTGGTGCCATCGATGGGGTCCACGGCGATGTCGGCCTTCGGCGGGGTGCCGTCGCCGATCCGTTCGCCGTTGAAGAGCATCGGGGCCTCGTCCTTCTCCCCCTCGCCGATGACCACGACGCCGTCCATGGCGATCGACGACAGGACGATGCGCATGGCGTTGACGGCGGCGCCGTCCGCGCCGTTCTTGTCCCCGCGGCCCATCCACCGGGACGCGGCGAGGGCGGATGCCTCGGTGACACGGACGAGCTCCATGGCGAGGTTGCGGTCAGGTGCCTGGGTGGTGGCGTTCACGGGCACCGACGATAGTGGCTCCTACCCCGACCGGCGGTCGACGGGGCGCCACGGCCCCCGGCCCCACCTGAAATGCTCTCTATGCTGGAGGGATGGGTGACGTGCCGGCCGCTGCGGGGTTCGAGGAGTGGCGGGCTGCCTACGAGGCCGCCGAGCTACGGGACGCCGACTTCGAGACGATGTCGGGGGTGCCGCTCGACCCGGTGTACGGCCCCGAGGGCGAGCCCCCTGCCGACATTGGGTGGCCGGGACAGTTCCCCTACACGCGCGGCCCGTACGCCTCGATGTACCGCTCGAAGCAGTGGACGATGCGGATGTTCGCCGGGTTCGGCACCGCGGACGACACCAACCTGCGCTTCCGCGACCTCCTGGCGGCGGGCGGCGACGGGCTGTCGGTGGCCTACGACCTGCCCACGCTCATGGGCCGCGACTCCGACGACCCGATGTGCGAGGGGGAGGTGGGCAGGTGCGGGGTCGCCGTCGACACACTGGCCGACACCGAGGACCTGTTCGCCGGCATCGACCTGGGGGCCACCACCACGTCGATGACCATCAACTCGCCGGCGCCGATGTGCTTCGCCATGTACGTGGCGGCGGCCGAGGCGGCCGGCACCGAGCGCAGTCGCCTGGGTGGGACGCTCCAGAACGACATGCTGAAGGAGTACCAGGCCCAGAAGGAGTTCATCTTCCCGCCCCGGCCGTCGCTCCGCCTGGTCACCGACGTCATCCGCTACACCGCCGCCGAGATGCCCCGCTTCCACCCGGTGTCAGTCTCCGGCTACCACATCCGCGAGGCCGGATCGACCGCCGCCGACGAGCTCGCCTTCACCCTGGCCAACGGATTCGCCTACGTCGAGGCCGCCCGGGCGGCCGGCCTGGGAGTTGACGAGTTCGCCCCCCGGCTCTCGTTCTTCTTCAACGCCCACATCGACTTCTTCGAGGAGATTGCCAAGTACCGCGCCGCCCGGCGCATCTGGGCCCGGTGGTTGCGCGACCGCTACGGGGCGACCGACCCGCGGTCGATGACGCTGCGCTTCCACACCCAGACCGCCGGAGCGTCACTGACCGCACAGCAGCCGGAACTCAATATCGTCCGCACCGCCGTCGAGGCTCTCGCCGGCGTACTGGGCGGCACGCAGAGCCTGCACACCAACTCGATGGACGAGGTCCTGGCCCTGCCGACGGACAAGGCCGCCCGGATCGCCCTGCGCACCCAGCAGGTGATCGCCTCGGAGACCGGTGTCGCCAACGTGGCCGACCCGCTCGGGGGCTCGTGGTTCGTGGAGTCCCTGACCGACGAGCTCGAGGCCCGGGCCGAGACGGTCTTCGCCCACCTCGACGAGCTCGGGGGCGGCTCCATGCTCGACGGCGTGGTGGCCGGGATCGAGGCCAACTGGTTCCAGGGCGAGATCGCGGACGCCGCCTACCGCTTCCAGCGGAAGGTCTCCGCCGACCGGAAGGTGATCGTCGGGGTCAACGGGTTCACCGGCGGCAACGAGGACGGCCAGCTGCCGATCCTGTCCATCGGCGCCGAGGTGGAGCAAGCCCAGCGCAAGCGCCTGGCCGAAGTGAAGCTGACCCGCTCGGACGCCGCAGTGGCCGAGTCGCTCGCCCGGCTGGCTGTCGACGCCCGGTACGCCGAGCGCAATCTGATGCCGGCCATCTTCGACGCCGTCCGTGCCTACGCAACCGTGGGTGAAATGGTCTCCACGCTGGCCGAGGTGTTCGGTCGGTGGGAGGAGACGGCCGTCATCTGACCGCCCGCCCGCCCGACCGGCCGGGAGGGCGTGGGGTCGACGGGGCCGAGCCCGGTCAGCGGCCATACTGGAGCAGTGGATCGCATCATCGTCAGCCCCAGCGGACCGCTGTCCGGGACCGTCCGGGCCGGCGGTGCCAAGAATTCGGTGCTCAAGCTCATGGCCGCCTGCCTGCTGGCCGAGGGACGCCACGTGCTGACCAACGTGCCCCGGATCTCCGACGTCGACATCATGGCGGAGGTGCTCGAGTCCATGGGCGCCACGGTGGTCCGGGGCGAGCGGGCCGACGAGCTCGTCGTCACCACTCCGTCCGACATCAGCCCCGAGGCCCCCTACGAGCTGGTGGAGAAGATGCGGGCCTCGGTGGTCGTCCTCGGGCCGTTGCTGGCCCGGTGCGGCTGGGCGCGCGTGTCGATGCCCGGAGGCGACGACTTCGGCCCCCGGCCCATCGATATGCACCTGCGGGCCCTCGAGTCCCTGGGCGCCGAGTTCACGTCCTCCCACGGCAACGTGGAGGGACGGGTGGAGTCGACGGTGGCGGGGGCGACCCGCCTGGTGGGCAACCGGGTCGTGCTCGAGTACCCGAGCCACACCGGGACCGACAACGTGCTGATGGCGGCGGTACTGGCCAAAGGCACGACGGTCATCGAGAACGCCGCCCGCGAGCCCGAGGTCAGCGACCTGGCGGACTTCCTGAACGCCATGGGGGCGAGGATCACCGGGGCGGGGACATCGCGGATCGAGGTGGAAGGGGTGGACCGGCTCGAGCCGGCGACCCACGCCGTCATCCCCGATCGGCTCGTCGTGGCCACGTTCCTGGTGGCGGCCGGCCTGACCGGTGGCGAGGTGACCGTCGCGGACGGTCGGCCGGAGCACATGGACATGCTGCTGCGGAAGCTGACCGCCACGGGCATGGAGGTCAGCTTCGAGCCTGACGGGCTGCGGGCGTCGGCCGCCGGCGCCGGACGGCTGCGCTCGACCGACGTGGCCACCCTGCCGTATCCCGGGTTCGCCACCGACTACAAGCCGCTGTTCGTGACGCTCCTGACCGTGACCGAGGGAGTGGGAATCGTCACCGAGAACCTCTTCTTCGGCCGTTTCCGCTACGTCGAGGAGCTGCGCCGCATGGGCGCCGAGATCCGCACCGAGGGTCATCACGCCGTCGTGCGCGGCGTCGGCCGCCTGTCGGGTGCGAAGGTCCGGGCGTTCGACGTACGGGCCGGCGCCGCCCTCGTGCTGGCGGGGTTGGTGGCGGACGGCGAGACGGTGATCAGCGACGCCCACCACGTCGACCGGGGCTACGAGGACCTCGACGGCAAGCTGGCGTCACTCGGCGCGAACGTCGTGCGGGCCTGACGGTCCCGCCCCGCCCGGTTACGCTCCTTCCTCCATGGCCGTCTCCCGCACCAGCGACCCCGCGTCCCTGTTCGCCGCCGCCCGGACCGGCGACCGGGTGGCCCTGCCACGCCTGCTCTCGCTCGTCGAGCGCGGCGGCGACGGGGCTCGTGCGGTGGCCGAGATCGCCTACCGATCGCCGCAGCAGGCGTACACCGTCGGGATAACCGGCGCCCCGGGAGCGGGGAAGTCGACCCTCACCGACCAGCTCATCAACCGGGCCCGCAGCCGCGGGCTCGACGGTAGCGACCAGGTGGCGGTGCTGGCCATCGACCCGTCGTCGCCGTTCTCGGGCGGCGCCATCCTGGGCGACCGGGTGCGCATGCAGAACCACGCCCTCGACGAGAAGGTCTTCATCCGTTCGATGGCCACCCGGGGACACCTCGGGGGCCTGGCCGTGGCCGTGCCCGACGCCGTCCGGGTGCTGTCGGCCGTCGGCGTGCCGGTCGTGCTCCTCGAGACCGTGGGCGTCGGCCAGCAGGAGGTGGCCGTGGCAGCCGCCACGGACACGACCATCGTGGTGGTCAACCCGGGGTGGGGCGACGCCATCCAGGCCAACAAGGCCGGGCTGCTCGAGATCGCCGACCTGTTCGTCATCAACAAGGCCGACCGTCCAGGCGCCCGCGAGACCCGGCGGGACCTCGAGCTGATGCTCGACCTCACCCAGCTGGGCGACTGGCGGCCGCCGATCGTCGACACGGTGGCCTCGTCGGGTGACGGGGTCGACGAGCTGTGGACGGTGATCGGCGACCACCGCGCCCACCTGGTGGCCAACGGAGACCTCGTGCGGTTCCGCCGCGAGCGCCTGGCCCGCGAATTCCACCAGATCCTGCTGGCCCGGGTGGAGCACCAGCTCGACACCCTGCTTGCGGCCGACCGGTTCGCCGGGGTCGTGGCCGACATGTCCGCCGGGGCCCTCGACCCCTATGAGGCGGCCGACCGGCTGCTGACGGGCCTGCTGCCCGACTCGTGAGGGGTGCCGTCGGGGCGCCAGGAGCCCCGTGCCCGTCGGTTAGCGTGCGCAGATGACCGTCCTCCCGCCCACGCCGCCCGGCCCGCTGCCGCCGACGGCCGAGGACCAGCTGTGGTTCCAGCGTGCCGTCTTCTACGAGGTCTTCATCCGCGGGTTCTTCGACGGCAACGACGACGGTGTGGGAGACATCCCCGGCCTCATCGCCAAGCTCGACTACCTGCAGTGGCTCGGGGTCGACTGCCTGTGGCTACTGCCGTTCTACCCGTCGCCGCTGCGTGACGGCGGCTACGACATCAGCGACTACTTCAGCGTGCACCCGGAGTCGGGCACCGTCGACGACATCCGCAGGCTCCTGACCGAGGCCCACGCCCGCGGGATCCGGGTGATCGCCGACCTCGTCATCAATCACACCTCGGACCAGCACCCCTGGTTCGTCGAGTCCCGCCAGAGCCGCGACAATCCCAAGGCCGACTGGTACGTCTGGAACGACGACGACCAGCGGTGGCCGGAGGCGCGCATCGTCTTCATCGACGTCGAACGCTCGAACTGGGCGTTCGAGGCCGAACGCGGCCAGTACTACTGGCACCGCTTCTACTCGCACCAGCCCGATCTCAACTACGGGAATCCGGACGTGGCCGACGCCATGCTCGAGGTGGTCCGCTTCTGGCTCGATCTCGGGCTCGACGGATTCCGGCTCGACGCCGTGCCGTACCTCTACCAGCGCGACGGCACCGACGGGGAGAACCTCCCCGAGACCCACGCCTTCATCCGGCGGGTGCGGGCCGAACTCGATGCCCACTACCCGGGCCGGATCCTGCTGGCCGAGGCCAACGGGTGGCCCACGGACGTCGCCGACTACTTCGGCGACGACGACGAGTGCCACCTCTGCTTCAACTTCCCGCTCATGCCCCGGCTCTTCCTGGCGGTCCGTCGGGAGCAGTCGTACCCCATCACCGAGATCCTCTCCCAGACCCCCGACGCCCCACCCGGTGCCCAGTGGGCGATCTTCCTGCGGAACCACGACGAGCTGACGCTCGAGATGGTCACGGAGGAGGAGCGCGACTTCCTCTTCAGCGAGTACGCCAAGGACCCGCGCATGAAGCGGCACATGGGGATCGGCCGCCGGCTGGCCCCGCTGCTCGACCGGGACCGCCGCCTGTCCGAGCTGCTGTTCTCCTTGCTGTTCACCCTGCGCGGCAGTCCCGTCCTCTACTACGGCGACGAGGTCCAGATGGGGGACAACCTCTACCTCGGCGACCGCGACTCGGTGCGCACGCCCATGCAGTGGTCGCCCGACCGCAACGGCGGATTCAGCCGGGCCGACTTCGCCCAGCTCTACCTACCCCCGTTGATGGACCCGATCTACGGGTTCGCCGCGGTCAACGTGGAGGCACAGCAGCGCAACCCGAGCTCGTTCCTGCACTGGATGAAGCGGATGCTCGCGGTGCGCCGCCAGTTCCCCGTGTTCGGGACCGGCAGTGTCCAGGTCGTCCCGTCGGCCAACCCGTCGGTGCTCGCCTTCGTGCGCGCCGACCGGCGGTCGGCGGAGTCGGGGCGCGAGCTGGCGCACTCGGTGCTGTGCGTCCACAACCTGAGCCGCACCGCCCAGCCGGCCGACCTGGACGTGGCCGAGTGGGCCGGGCGCCAGCCGGTGGAGCTCCTCGGACGGGTGGCGTTCCCCCTGATCGGGACCGACGCCTACCCGGTCACCCTCGGCCCGTACGGGTCGCTCAGCTTCGAGCTCGTCTGACGGTCCGCAACAGGTACTGCGCTTGGTCGTAGGCTCGTAGTCGTGGGGGCAGCCATGGTGGACGGGAGCGCGGGCGACGCCGACTACGGCGCGATCGGGAACGCGTACGCCCGGTTCCGGCGGCCGGAGCCGGCCATCGCCCGGGTCCTCGAGCATGCACTCGGGCCGGCCCGCACGATCTGCAACGTGGGCGCGGGGGCCGGATCCTACGAACCGCGCCGCCGCCGGGTGGTGGCCGTCGAGCCCTCGGCGACCATGCGGGCCCAGCGCACGCCGGGGCTCGGACCGGCCGTGGCCGCCGTGGCCGAGGTGCTCCCCTTCGCCACCGATGCCTTCGACGCCGCCATGACGACGCTCAGCGTCCATCAGTGGGGTGACCTCGAGGCCGGGCTGCACGAGCTGCGGCGGGTGGCCCGTGAGCAGGTCGTGGTGCTCACCTGCGACCCCGACCGACTCGAGCGGTCCTGGCTGATCGAGTACGCCCCCGAGGTCCTGGCCGTCGAGGCCGGCCGCTACCCGTCGCTCGAGCGGCTGCACGACGGGCTGGGAGGACAGGCCGCCAGCGCGGTCGTGCCGATCCCGCTGGCCTGCGCCGACGGGTTCAACGAGGCCTACTACGGCCGTCCGGAGGCGCTTCTCGACCGGTCGGCCCGGCGATCGTGCTCGGCCTGGAGCTTCGTCCCCGGAGCGGTGCACGAGCGCTTCGAGCGCGAGCTGAAGCGCGACCTGGCCGACGGGACCTGGGACCGGCAACACGGCCACCTCCGGCACCAGGCCACGTTCGACGGTTCGCTGGTCCTGGTGGTGGCGCCCCCGGGCGGCTGAGCGTCGCGAACGCGTCGGCGCCCCTCGGGTCGGAGGTGGAACGCCTGTCAGGGGGTCTGCCCAACGACAGGTGATCCCACGGCCCCCGCCCCGCGGGGGTTCGGGATGGACGCTCAGACGTGTGGTTCCGAGCAGTCGGCGCACCGACCGAGGATGGCGAAGTGCTTCGGGTCGATGGTGAACCCCAGCTTCGTCGCCGCTGCCCGGGCCAGCCCCCGGAACATCTCGTCAGGAGCTTCGATCATCACCCCGCAGCCTCCGCAGATGAAATGGGCGTGGGCATGGGAGGCGAGCAGATAGCTGGACGGCCCGTGGCCCAGGTGCGAGTGGGAGACCACGCCGAGGTGCTCCAGATCCTCCAGATTGCGGTAGATCGTCGAGAGGTGCACGTCCGGCGCCTGCCGCTGGACCGCGTCGGCGAGTGCTTCTGCGCTCATGTGCCCTTCCGCGGCGAACAGCACCTGGAGGAGGATCCGCCGTGAGGAGGTGACCCGACCCCCTCGGGAGCGCAGGTAGGCGATCACGCCGTCCACGGAGGTGAAGTCGGCCACCTCGTCCTGGTCGAGCACCTTCTCCATGGGCACAGGATACCGAGGGCCGTGGACCGGGGGCCGGAGGTGCGCACGCCTTGTTGCACACGGTTCGTATTTGCCATACGTTGTCCACTGATGACAAGTTCGGGGAAGCGCCGATGAGCGACGACGCTGCCTTCGGCACGATCTACCCCAGCAGGCTGGCCAAACTGCGCAACGGGCTGACTCCCAGGGAATGGCTGGGCATCGGGGGAATGGTTCTCACCATCATCGCCCTCCACGTCCTCGGATGGGGACTCATCACGGCAGCGTCAAGTCACCACTACCACATCTCGAAGACGGGACTGCTGGGGCTGGGCACCGGAGTCCTGGCCTACACCCTGGGCATGCGCCATGCCTTCGACGCCGACCACATCGCCGCCATCGACAACACGACGAGGAAGCTCGTCAACGACGGGAAGCGCCCGCTCAGCGTCGGCTACTTCTTCTCGCTGGGCCACTCCACCGTCGTCTTCCTCCTGGCGGTGTTCCTGAACTTCGGGATCCGGGCGCTCGACTCGCAGGTCGCCAACGACTCGTCGGGCCTCCACAAGGCGACCAACGTGATCGGTACCGCGGTGTCCGGCGGCTTCCTCTACCTGATCGGCATCCTCAACCTGATCGTGCTCATCGGGATCGCCAAGGTCTACAAGATGATGAAGCAGGGGAAGTTCGACAACGAGGAGCTCGAACGCCAGCTGAACAACCGTGGCCTCATGAACCGGTTCTTCGGCGGCTATGCAGACAAGATCGACAAGCCGTGGAAGATGTACCCGGTCGGGGTCCTGTTCGGTCTCGGTTTCGACACCGCCACCGAGGTGGCCCTCCTGGTGCTGGCCGGAACCGCGGTGGCCGGGGGCCTTCCGTTCTGGGCCATCCTGTCCCTGCCGTTCCTCTTCGCGGCCGGCATGTGCCTGTTCGACACCATCGACGGTTGCTTCATGAACTTCGCCTACGACTGGGCGTTCTCCAAGCCCGTCCGCAAGGTGTTCTACAACCTGACGATCACCGGGCTGTCCGTCTTCGTCGCCCTGTTCATCGGCACCATCGAGCTGGTCGGTCTGATCGGGTCCGAGCTCGATCTCAACGATCCGTTCTTCAACTTCTTCGCCGACTTCAACATCAATACGGCAGGGTTCATCATCGTGGCTGCCTTTGCCGCCACCTGGGCCGTTGCCGTCCTCTGGTGGCACTTCGGCGACGTCGAGGCGAAATGGGACGCCGCATTGATCCCCCACGAACCGGTGGAGGCAACGGTCCCCGGCTGATGGCCCCCCGTGGCGTGTCCTCGAGCGCCGACCGCGCAGGACGCCCGGACCGCCACCCGCCCTCAGGCCTGTCGGACCTCGGCCCGGAGGGTGCCCTGTCAGCCGACGTCGGCGACGGCCGCGGGTTGCTGGGCGCCCAGCGCCTCGGCAGCCTGCTCCGGGTTCACGATGTTGATCAACACCCCGGTCCCGAGCTCGAAACCGGCGACCGTGGTGAGCTTCGGCACGATGTGGACGTGCCAGTGGTAGGGCTCGGGCGCCCGGTACGGGGCCGAGTGGAAGACCAGGTTGTAGGCGATGTCGCCGAGCACGGCACGGAGCCGTCCGAGGGCGATCTTGAGCGCCTTGCCCACGGCCAGCAGGTCCGTGGTGGGACTGTGGTGCAGATGGGGCCCGTGGGCCCGGGGGATGACCAGCATCTCGTAGGGGGAGCCGCTCCAGAACGGGCAGACCACCAGGACCTGCTCGTTCGAGTAGACGACCCGATAGCCCACGTTCTCCTCGGCGTCGACGGTGGTGCACAGGAGGCACCGGCCGGCGAACCGAGCGAAGCCGGCCTGCTCCTCCACCAGCTCGCGGGGGACGAACGACATCCCGAGCAGCTGTCCGTGGGGATGCTCGAGCGAGGCGCCCGCCTCGCGCCCGGCGTTGACGATGGCCTGGCTGTACCGCAGGCCAGGGATGGCGGCGTGCTCGCCGATGCGGTCACTGATCGCCCGCATGAGCGCACCGGTCTGGTCGTCGCTGAGCATGGACCACGAGTCCAGGTGGCTGGGGGAGAGGATCAGTACCTCGTGGATCCCACCGGCCGTGGCCTGGGTGAAGACGGGACCCCGATTGGTGACCACGAAGGGGGCGTCGCCCTCGAAGGCGGGGTAGCGGTTCGGGACGACCCGGACCTGCCAGGCCCCGTCGGGTCCGAGTGTCTCCAGGGTGGGGGAGGGAGTCTCCTCGTTGCCGGGACAGAAGGGACAGGGCTTCGACGTGTCGGCCTGGATCGAGGCCACGCGGGGGGCGAAGGCCCGGGGTCGGTTGGCGCGGTCGGTGCTGACCACAACCCAGCGCCCGGTGAGGGGATCGAGTCGGAGTTGGTTCATCTGCGGTGAGGTGCGCTCCTCAGCGATTGTCGGTCCATTCTCCACACCTGACTGCCACCTCGATACCCGTCGTCCATGCCCGTGCCGGGCCTGCGCGATCGGAGCGAACATTGACCCGTGTCCAACCTAGCAATTCCCTGGCCCGGGTAGGGGCAGGGTCGGTACGGGACCCCGTACCGGACGGTGTCAGAATCACGGCGTGCCCCTTCTCGCCCCTCCGGCGTCCGTCCTGGTGACGGCCGCTTCCACGACCTCGCCCGGGTACGACCTCGTGCTGTTGGCCCATGTCCTGACAGCGGTGGTCGGCCTTGTGGCACTGGTGGTCGCGGCTGGGTCGGCCCTCGCCCTGCGGGGGGTGCTCACCCGGGGGGCGCCCGTTCCCGAGGCGCTGGCCCGCTACTACAGGCCGGGGGTCAATTGGGCCGGCCGGGTGCTGTTCCTGGTACCGGTGCTGGGCGTGGCACTCCTCGGGATGAGCGGCGGGCAGTGGGACTTCGCCGACGCCTGGGTGGTGGTGGGCATGGCGGCCTGGGCCCTCGTGGCCGTAGCCGCCGAGGCGGCGCTGTGGCCCGAGGAGCGCCGGCTCCAGGAGGCGGTGGCGGCCGTCACGGCAGGCGGCGTCGGCACCTCCGGTGCCGCACCGGCACCGGAGGACCGTGCCGGCGTGGACGTCGAGGGTGTGCCGGGCCGGTGCGTGCGGGTCGGCCTGCTCGGGCTGTCGCTCGGGGCGACGCTGGTGCTGGTCGGGGTGCTGATGGTGGCCAAGCCCTGACGGAGGCCGCCAGGCCGACCGGGACCGGCCTGCGCGGCCCAGGTGATGGGCCCAGGCGCTGGGGCCAAGGCACTCGGCTTCAGGCGCTGGAGCGGGGTGCGGTGGGGGTGAACCTGCACTGCAGGTGCTTGATGCCGTTCACGAACCGGGACACCGCTTGCTCGGGCTCCCCCGACGCCTCGATGTCCGGCAGGCGCACGAGCAGCTCGCGGAGCATCACGTCGACCTCGCGGCGTGCGAGGTGGGCCCCCAGGCAGAAGTGGGGCCCGGCGGCGCCGAACCCGACGTGCGGATTCGGGTGGCGGAGCACGTCGAAGGTGTACGGGTCCGCGAACACCGACTCGTCCCGGTTGGCCGATCCGTAGAAGAGCAGGACCTTGTCACCGGCGTGCAGCTCCTCGCCCGACAGGACGGTGTCCTCGGTCACGGTCCGTCGCATCCAATTGACCGGGCTGGCCCACCGCACGATCTCGTCCACGCCGGTGGCGGCCACGGTGGTCGGGTCGGCCTGCCAGATGGCGCGCTGGTCGGGGAACTCGGTCAACGCCAGCAGCCCGTGGGAGATGGAGTTTCGGGTCGTCTCGTTGCCGGCCGTGAGCAGCAGGATGAAGAAGGAGGCCAGCTCGGCCGGCGTCAGCGCCTCACCGTCGATATTGGTCGAGATGAGCGCGGTCGTGAGGTCGTCGGTCGGGTGGTCCTTGCGGAAGGCGCTCAGCTTCGTCAGCAGGTCGACCAGCTCGTAGCCCGCGCTGAGCATGGCCTCGAGAGGGTCGTCGCCCGGCTCGAGGTACTCGTGATCACCGGAGGAGGCGATGATGTTCGAGCAGCGGAAGACGGTGGCATGCTCGGACGGTGGCAGGCCCATCATGTCGCAGATGATCTCGAGCGAGAGCGGGGCGGCCAGCTCGGTCACGAAGTCGCATCCACCGAGGGTGGCGACCCGGTCGATGAGCCGGCCGGCGACCTCCTCGATGCCGCACTCGATGGCGTTGATGCGCCGCGGGCTGAACGCGGCCGACACGATCCGGCGCAACCGGGCATGGCGAGGGTTGTCGGTGGAGATCATGCCGGCGAAGAACTCGACCATCTCCTCCGGTAGGTCGATGATGCTGATGGCGCCCTTGCTCGAGCAGTAGAGCTCTGGATGCCGGCTGACCTCGACCACGTCGGCGTGACGGGTGACGGCGCGGTAGCCCCGGCCCGGGGGCGGGGCCAGTGCCGACGAGGTGGAGAGGTCCGGCTCCGGGAAGTAGGCGAGCGGACGTTCGGCCCGCAGTACGGCGAAGGCACGCTCGCGCTCGCTCCACGGTAGGGCCCAGAACGCCATGTCCGACAGGTCGATGTCGTCGACGTTCATCGTCGGCACGTGCGTCACGGGGCAAACCCTAGCGATGATGCCGCCCCTCTTGTCGGGATTTCTCCACGGGCGTCCCGACGAACTCGACGGATGGCACCCCGCGGCGCCGGGACGGGTGCCCATGGGCGAGGCCGGGCCCGGCCGTCGGGCGTGGCGGCGACCGGGGGGATGGCCTTCAGGCGGGGGGTGGCCCTAGGCTTGCCCCCGACGTGCCGGACGCCTGCTCCTCCGTCTCGTCGGGAATGTCGCCGCGAGGGGAATGTTCTAAAACCTGATCGGGTTAGTCATGTATAGTTCCCGACAGAGGTGGGCGGTGCCGTGCGGCCGCTGATCGAGGGTGCCGCACAGGCACCCGGTGCAGTCGGGCAGGACCGGACGGACCGGGTGGGTGCGGACTCTCCGCCTACCGCTCCCGACGGGAGAGGACAAGTCGACGTGAAGCTGAGCGTGGTGGACAATCGGACGAGGCTGGCCGAACTGGCCATCGATCCTGCCGTCACGCGCCTGCGCCGCGAGCTGGCCGAGCAGTCGGCCGCCTTCGAGACGGCGCCAGCCGGCCTCATCATGGCCTGGGCGGTCGAGCGGTTCGGGCCGAAGCTGGCCCTGTCCTGCTCCTTCCAGGAGTCGGTCCTCATCGACATCGCCGTAGCGGTCGACCCTTCGATCGAGGTCGTGTTCCTCGACACCGGCTCCCACTTCCCCGAGACGCTCGAGTATGTCGAGTCCATCCGCGCCCGCTACGACCTCAACCTCCGGGTGGTCCACCCGGTGGCCGGCGCCGAGAACCATCCCTGCGGCACCGCCCAGTGCTGCGAGTTCCGCAAGGTGCGCCCGCTGCGACAGGCCCTGGCCGGCAAGGACGGCTGGGTGACCGGTCTGAAGCGCGCCGACGCCGCGACCCGGCGCCACGCCCCGATCGTCGCCTACGACGACAGCTGGGGCATGGTCAAGATCAACCCGCTCGCCATCTGGACCCACCGGGATCTGGTCAGCTACGCCCGGGACCACGACATCCCACAGCACCCGCTGCGGTCCCAGGGCTACGTGTCGATCGGCTGCGCGCCGACGACGCTCCCGGTCGCGGAGGGTGAGGACCTGCGCGCCGGCCGGTGGGCCGACTCCGACAAGACCGAGTGCGGGCTCCACCTCTGAGATGACCGGACAGTGAGATGACCAAGGACCGCGACGAGCTGTACGGGCTGCACCTGCGCGGGTCGGACCGGCCCATGCCGTTCGTGAACCCGTACCGCAAGACGGGCGAACTGAACGAGATCGAGCTGTTCAAGCTCGAGCGCCACCCGCTCGAGATCGCCGACGCCATCATCGACACCTACTCCAAGGAGGGCCCGGCCGGCATCGCCAAGGTCCCCGGTGAGGTGGAGCGCCTGAAGTGGGCCGGGATCTACCCCCAGAAGCAGGGCGGCGACGCGTTCATGATGCGGGTCAAGGTGCCCGGCGGGTTCCTGACCGCCGACCAGGCCCGCGAGATCGGCGTGGCCGCAGACGCGTTCGGCGAGGGACCCGACGGGACCGAGTCCCGCATGTTCGGGTCGCGCTACGCGGACCTGACCACCCGCCAGACGGTACAGATCCACTGGCTGCGGATCGAGGACATCCCCCGGATCTGGCGACGCTTCGCGGCGGTCGGGCTGACAACGGTCCAGGCGTGCGGTGACTCGGCCCGGAACGTGCTCAGCTGCCCGGTGTCCGGCGTGGACGCCGACGAGGCGTTCGACGCGCTCCCCATCGCCACCGCCGTCTCCGACTTCTTCACCGGGAACCGCGAGTACGCCAACCTGCCGCGCAAGTTCAAGATGTCGGTGTCGGGCTGTGTCGAGGACTGCGCCCAGGCCGAGATCAACGACATCGGGCTCTGGCCGGCACGGGCCTCGGACGGCTCCCTCGGGTTCAACCTCCTCGTCGGCGGGGGTCTCTCGGACGGCGAGCGGATGGCGTCGGACATCGACGTCTTCGTGGCCCAGGACCAGGCGGTCGAGGTCACCCGGGCCATCGCCCAGCTGTTCGGCGAGCTCGGCAACCGGGAGAACCGCGGGCTGGCCCGCATGCGCTACCTCGTCCAGGAGCTGGGTCCCGAGGGCTTCCGCGAGGAGCTCGAGAAACGCGCTCATTTCGACCTCGTGCCGGCGGGCGAGGAGCTCACCCGCCGTTACCGGGGCGACCACGTCGGCGTCCACCCCCAGAAGCAGGACGGCTACTTCTACGTCGGTTGCTCGGTCCCCGTGGGCCGGATGCAGGGCATCGAGCTGGTCGAGGCGGCCCGGCTCGCCGCGACCTACGGCGACGGCACGCTGCGCGTGGGCACCGATCAGAACCTCACGTTCACCGGGGTCCACGGCGACCGTGTCGACGCCCTGCTGGCCGAGGACCTGCTGGCCAAGTACTCGCCGTTCCCCGGCCCCTTCAGTCGGGGCGTGGTGGCCTGCACCGGGTCCGAATTCTGCCGGTACGCCATCGTCGAAACCAAGGAGCGCGCCGTCAAGTGGGCCCGGTTCCTCGACGAGCAGCTGGCCGGCGAGCCGGTCGGTGCGGCGCCGGTTCCGGGCGCGCACTCGCCCAAGGGTGAGGACGCCGGCATCATCCGGATGCACTTCTCGGGTTGCTCCGCCAGCTGCGCCCAGCCCCAGATCGCCGACATCGGCTTCCGGGGGGACGTGGCCAAGGTCGGCAACCATCTGGCTGAGGCGGTCGACATCGGCATGGGTGGTTCGCTCGGCACCGACGCCGGCTTCATCGACTGGATCGAGAACGCCCGGCCCGTCAACGACGTGCCCGACGCACTGCTGCGGGTCGTCCGGCGGTACCAGGCCGAGCGCCGACCGGACGAGCCCTTCTACAACTGGGCGCGCCGGGTCCCGAACGACGATCTGCGGGCCACGCTGGGCGCCGAGGGCACCGGAACCCCGGTGACGATCACGAGCGGACCCGGGGGCGCGTCATGAAGGCCTACCGGATCCGCGACGAGCTCAACGGGATCGAGGAGCCGCCCGGCAAGACGTGGTTCTTCGAGTTGCAGGCCGGGGTGATCGACGCCGGCCGCTGCATCCAGTGCGGCACGTGCGTGGCCGCCTGCCCGTCGAACTCGCTGGGCGTCGACCCCGACACCGACCTGCCCGAATTGGTGAAGATGTGCACCGGCTGCTCGCTGTGCTGGGACTTCTGTCCGCGGGGCGGACTCCGCTACGAGGCGCTGTGGCCCCCGTCGACGGTGCTCCCCGGGGCGAACGCTGACGAAGTCGCCGCCGCCTCGGTCGAGCGGGCCGACGCCAGCGACACCTACTGGAAGATCACCGGCGGGCCCCCCGGCGACGGGCTCGGTGCCGTCATGGACGCCTACGCGGTGCGGGCGGGTGCCCGTCCCGACGGCGCCCAGGACGGCGGGGTCGTCTCCGCCCTGCTGGTCGCGGCACTGGCCGCCGGCGACATCGACGGCGCGGTGGTGACCCGGCCCAGCGACGACCCCGAGCAGCCGTGGAAGGGCGTCTCCCACCTGGCCACCACGGCGCAGGAGATCATCGACGCCTCGGGCAGCTTCTACAACCAGACCATGGCGCTGGCCGAACTCGACCTCTCCCGCTACAGCCTGCCGGCCAAGCCCCGCATCGCCGTGGTCGGGACCCCGTGTGAGATCCAGGGCATCCGGGCCATGCAGTCCCGTCGGTGGCCATCCGGGGCGCACCGCATCGACGCCGTCGTGCTCACCATCGCCCTGCTGTGCACCAAGAGCTTCGACTACCGCGGCCTCATGCTCGACCTCCTGCGCAAGGACCGGGGGATCGATATCGACCGGGTCAGCAAGGTCGACGTCATCCGGGGCCGGATGATCGTGGAGTACCGGGACGGCGAGCTGGCCGTCGACGAGCCGGTCAAGAACTTCCACGGTGCCGCGCTCAAGGGGTGCGACGAATGCGCTGACTTCCTCGGCCGCAGCGCCGACCTCTCGGTCGGCAGTGTCGGGTCCTCCGACGGGTGGAGCAGCGTGCTGGTCCGCACCGAGCGGGGTCGCCGTGCCCTGGACAACGCCCGGGGACGGCTCGACTTCCGCGACCTCGACAGCCCCGAGGCCCTGGTGAAGCTGGACGCCTTCGACAAGCGGGTGGCCTTCGACAGCCTGCGACGCCCCTTCGACCCGGACGCACCCCTGTTCATCGACTACGTCGAGCACGTGTCCCACTACGAGGGGACCGACCGGGCCCCGGTCGTCGCCGAGCGATGAGCCGGGCGTGGGCACGGTTGGGTTGGCTAGCGTGGACGTCGTGACCACCCTCGACGAGGAGACGCTCGACGACGCCGCGCCGCTGCTCGAGTTCCCACCCGAGCCCGAGGACCTGCGGGTCGGGCTGCGCGACGCACTGCTGGCGGGCGGCGACTGGCGCGAGGGGTTCTCCGACGACATCTGCATCGGGGTGTGGCTGTGGAGCCGCTGGCAGCCCGTATTGGAGCCCGGCGGCTGCTCGCGCGAGGACTTCGTCGAGATCGTCGTCGCCAACCGCCGCGAGCTGTGGCTCTGGCTCCTGGGCGACCGGCGGTGGGAGCAGTACGTCACCGGCCTGGCCGGACGGGTGATCCGGCGGTTGCCGGCCCTTCCCGTGTCCTGATCGCCCGACGCCCCGCAGAGGAGGAACCGTGCCCAACGTCGACGTGCCCGCCGGGGCCGACCCGCTGATCCACGTATGGACCGCACTGGCCCCGAAGCTCACCTCGGCCGCCGGCGGCTACTCGAGTGCCGTGTACGAGCACTCGTCGCTGGCGTTGCGCGAGTTCGAGGCGGCCCGGATCACGATGGCCCGGATCAACGACTGCGCCCTGTGCCTGGACTGGCGCACCGCCCGTGACGTGCCGTCGCGGGGTGTGGCCCCCGACGAGGTGCCGGAAGCCTTCTACCTCGCCGTTGGGTCACAGGACGGGACCGGCTTGACCGAGCGTGAACGCCTGGCCGCCGAGTTCGCCGAGCGTTACGCCATCGACCACCGGAGCATGGACCCGGGGTTCTGGGACCGGCTGCACGCCGCCTTCTCCGACGACGAGTTGGTGGACCTGGCCCTGTGCGTCGGCTCGTGGCTCGCGCTCGGTCGGTTCAACCAGGTGTTCGACATCGACGGCGCCTGCCGGGTCCCCGCTCACACCACGCCTTCCGGCCGCCCTTCGGGCGACTGAGTACCGAGGAGCATCGATGGAGAAGGTCATCGCGCTGGTCTGGGGCCCGGGCGACGCCGGGTCGGGTGACGCCCTGCGCCACCAGCTGATCGAGGAGACCGTGCCCCGGCTCCGGCGGGGAGGTGCCCGCGGGGTGACGTTCAACGTCCACGACTCGGCCGCCGACCCGGCGCCGTCGCCGGCGCCCGCCCCCGAGGGCGAGCAGCCCCACGTGGCCCAGATCTCGATGTGGCTCGACTGCTACGAGCGGACGTCCGAGGCCGACGCCGCCCTGGCCGCACTCCGCCTCCCGACCGCCTCGTACCTGGTGGTCGAGTCCCTCTACGACGACTACGGCACCACCCCGTACGCGGCGCCCCGCGACTGGCCCGACGGTGAGCGCTCGCCGGGCGTGCTGACGGTGGCGCTCATCCACCGGCCCGAGGGACTCGACTACCGGGAGTGGATCACCCGGTGGCACGGGACCCAGTCCCCGGTGTCCGGCGAGCTGCAGCCCCGCACCCGCTATGTCCGCAACGAGGTGGTCCGGTCCCTGACCGGAGGCGCTCCCGGGATCGACGGCATCGTCGAGGAGGGCTGGCCGTCGGTCGACCACGTGGTCGACCCCAAGCTGTTCTTCAACGCGTCGACCGACGAGGAGCTCGGGGCCAACGTGACCCGCATGCTCGACAGCGTCTCGGCCTGCCTCGATCTCGGCCGGCTGCGCAGCTCGACCATGAGCGAGTACCTGGTGGCCCCCCTGCACTGACCGGCGTCCTGCCCGGGATCCCCCGTCCTCGGCATCCCGTCCCGGGCAGCCCTGCACGACTGGGTGCGGGCATCACCTACGCTCGCTGTCTGGCCCAGCGCCGGTCCCGGCCGGCGGCGACATCGGAGGAAGCACCCGTGGGACTGTCCATCGGCATCGTCGGTCTCCCCAACGTGGGGAAGTCCACCCTGTTCAACGCCCTGACTCGCAACGAGGTCCTGGCCGCCAACTACCCGTTCGCCACGATCGAGCCCAATGTGGGCGTGGTGGCGGTGCCGGACGCCCGACTGGCGGAGCTGGCCGGGATCTTCGGGTCGCAGGCCATCCTGCCGGCCATGGTCACCTTCGTGGACATCGCCGGGATCGTTAAGGGTGCCTCGGAGGGGGAGGGCCTGGGCAACAAGTTCCTGGCCGCCATTCGCGAGAGCGACGCCATCTGCCAGGTCGTCCGCGTGTTCGAGGACCCCGACGTGATCCACGTGGACGGCCGGATCGAGCCCGGCGGCGACATCGAGACGATCAACACCGAGCTGATCCTGGCCGACCTCCAGACGGTCGACAACCGGATCACGAAGCTGGCCAAGGAGTCGCGCAAGCAACCCGAACTGGTGCCCCAGCTGCGCGCCGCCGAGCAGGCGCGGGAGATCCTGGACGCCGGCCGCACGGTGGCCTCGGCCGTGGCCGGCGGCGAGATCGACCCGGCGCTGGTCGCCGACCTCCACCTGCTGAGCGCCAAGCCGTTCATCTACGTGTTCAACGTGGACGAGGCCTCACTCGGCGACGACGACCTGGCGGCCCGGCTCGAGGCGCTGGTCGCGCCGGCCGAGGCGGTCGTGGTGTGCGCACAGATCGAGGCCGAGGTGGCCGCCCTCGAGCCGGAGGATGCCGCCGAGCTGCTGGCCGGCTACGGCCAGGACGAGTCCGGCCTGGTGCAGCTGGTCCACGTCGGGTTCCACACGCTGGGCCTGCAGACGTTCCTGACCGCTGGCCCGAAGGAGACCCGGGCGTGGACGATCCACATCGGTGACACCGCGCCGCAGGCGGCCGGCACCATCCACACCGACTTCGAGCGGGGGTTCATCAAGGCCGAGGTGGTGAGCTTCGACGACCTGGTCGAGGCGGGCTCCATGGCCGCCGTGCGGTCGGCCGGCAAGGCCCGGGTGGAGGGCAAGGAGTACGTGATGCAGGACGGCGACGTCGTCGAGTTCCGCTTCAACGTCTGACCGTCCGACGTCGTGGCGCCACCGTCCCTGGGCATGCCGGGATCCTGCTCCGGGACGTCCGGATCGCTGCCCGACATGGTGGTCAGGCACGTCCACCGTCTGCGATCGCACGCGGGCCTCGACCGCCGTGCATCCGAGATCGTGGCGACCTTGGTGGCCGGTGGGGGAGCCACACCGCGTCGACGGGTGTCCCGCCCGGCCGAGGACCGGGAGGGGGCACCTTCCACACCCCCCACCTCGAGGAATCGACGGTGGCTTCCTGACCCGGTCCCGCCCGGACCAGCGGAGCACCGCACCGTCCTTCCCGGCGACGGTGCGACCGTGGTGCGGCGGAACCGCTAGTTCTTGACGATGACCGTGACGGGCGCGCTGCGGGCCACGTTGCCGGCGACGTCGAAGGCGACGGATTCCAACGTGTAGACCCCATTGGGGATCGTGACCGTGTCGAAGGCCGCGATCTCCCCATCGAGAGACGCCTTGCCGACCCCGATCGTCTTGTCGCGCAGCGTCCCACCGCTCAGGCGGAACTCGACCCTGGTCAGCTGCTTGTCGTCCGTGGCGCCGGCGTCGAGCACCTGGGTACCCGTCAAGGTCGTCCGGTCGGCAGGGATGAGGACCTCCGTGCGGAGCGCGGAGACCGGTCGCTGAATCGGTTGAAGCGTCGGGAGGTGCAGCGAGCCGGCCAGTACTCCCTCCAGGAATCGAGCGTAGGTATTGGTCACGTGGTACCGGTCCACATAGACCTCGTAGTGGCCGACAATTGCCGTACACGTGCTGCTGCAGAACCAGGGGATCACGTTGATGTAGTCGGCTCCACGCGCAGCAGCCCCGGCCTGCTCGGCGCGGTCGTACCGGGCGAGCAGCCGGTCAGGGCGAGCCGAACAGGCCTGGACGTCCGAGACATGCCGGGCCAGGCAGTCGGGCCCGGATTGGGGCAGGGTGGTGATGTCCCCGAGGACCACCTTCTTGGTAGCGGGGGCCGTGACGTCTCGGAGCGTGGCCTCCAGGCCGGCTTGCCACTGCGCCGGAGTGAACGGCGTCCC
>JADGOH010000011.1 GCA_017883025.1 Acidimicrobiales bacterium | reverse complement strand
GCGTCCGACTCGTCCACCACGTCGGTCGGAGGCTCCACCGGTTCGAGCTTGCGCAGGACATAGGGGCGTAGCACCGTGAACGAGGCGCCGACGCTCGTCTCGAGCGTCACCCGGTCGTCCGTGACGTCGAGGACCCGCCCGACGATGCCCCCGGCGGTCACCACCTCGTCGCCGACCTCCCAGGTCTTCGACTGGGCCTGGGCCGCCCGCTGCTTCTTCTGCTGTGGCCGGTAGATGAAGAAGTAGAACCCGGCCCCGATGGCGACGAGGATCAGCAGGAACGGTGATCCCGACGACTTCTTGGGCGCCGGCGCATTGGCGAGGAGCAGGGCGACCGCCCCGAGGGCGTGCGTCATCGAGCGTCGGAAACGGGGGTGGGGGTCGTCACAGCCCTCCGACTGTAGCCCAGGGCCTACGCGACACGGTGACGGGCGCCGGCGCCGGTTCGGGCCGGGGCCTCAGGCACCCCAGACCGCAGCAGTGCGAGCCCGGAGCGCGGTCAGCGTCCCTTCGGCCACGGCCACCCGGGCCTGGTCCATGAGTCCGAGCACGTGCGTGAGGTTGTGGATGCTGAGCAGCCGCCATGCCGTGGGCTCCCCCACCGACAACAGGTGGCGCAGGTAGCCGCGGGACCAGCGGGCACACGTCGGGCACGGGCACACCGGGTCGATCGGCCCGTCGTCGCGGGCGTGGACGGCGTTGCGGAGGTTCATCCGCCCGTTCGTGGTCCACAGCGAGCCGTGCCGGGCGGCCCGGGTCGGCGCCACGCAGTCGAACTGGTCGACGCCGAGCGCCACCGCCTCGAGCATGCCCACCGGGTCCCCCACCCCCATCAGGTACCGGGGCCGGTCGACCGGAAGGAGCGGAACAGTGGCGCCAAGCGCGTCGAGCATCTCGGCCCGGGGCTCCCCCACCGACAGGCCGCCGATGCCGTAGCCGTCGAAGTCGAGCCCGACGGTGCGCGCCGCGCTCTCGGCGCGCAGCCCGGCGTCGGTGCCGCCCTGGACGATGCCGAAGAGGGCCTGGCCCTCCGGCCGCACTTCGACCCGGTCGAAGTGGGCCCGCGCCCGGGCCGCCCATGCCGACGTGCGGTCGACGGCGAGCCGCAGCACCTCCGGGGTGGCCGGCAGCGTGGCACACACGTCCAGGACCATCTGGATGTCTGCGCCCAGCAGCCCCTGGACCTCGACGGCCGACTCGGGGGTCAGGCGGGTCGGGGCCCCGTCGTAGACGGACGCGAACGTGACGCCCTCGTCGTCCACCTGCGGCCGCAGCGAATGGATCTGGAATCCACCCGAGTCGGTGAGGGTGTGGCCCGTCCACCCGGTGAACCGGTGCAGGCCGCCCAGGTCGGCGACGACGTCGGCCCCGGGCCGCAGCATCAGGTGATAGGTGTTGGCCAGCACGACCTCGGCCCCCAGCGCCTCGAGGTCGGTGCTGTCCAACCCCTTGACCGCGCCCCGCGTGCCCACCGGCATGAACGCCGGGATCCGATAGGCGCCACGCGGGGTCACCACCCGCCCGGTGCGGGCGGCCCCGTCGGTGGCGGACACTTCGACGACGAGCGGGTTCACCGGTCCGACCCCCCGGGAACAGACCAGGCCGCGTCGCCCCTGGTGCCGGCACGGGCCACGACCATGGCGTCGCCGAAGGAGAGGAACCGGTAGCCGTCGGCCAGCGCCTCCGCGTACAGCTCACGCCACACGGGTCCGCAGAACGCCTCGACCAGCAGGAGAAGGCTGGAACGGGGCAGATGGAAGTTGGTCACGAGTACATCGACCACCCGGAACTCGTACACCCCGTGGATGTAGAGGTCGGTGCGGCCGGACAGCACGCCCGTGGCCGCCGCCGACTCGAGCGCCCGGACGGCCGTGGTGCCGACCGCCACCACCCGCCGGGCCGAGGCGCACGCCGCCACGGTCGACGGCGGCACGCGGTAGCGCTCACTGTGGATCACGTGGGCCTCCGCCGTGTCGGCCGTCACCGGCCGGAACGTGTCCAGACCGATCGCCAGGTCGACCCTGGCCAGCCGGGCCCCGGCGGCCTCGCATGCGGCCAGCAGGTCGGGGGTGAAGTGGAGCCCGGCCGTGGGGGCGGCCGCCGAGCGGTCCACCAGGTCGCGTTCTTCGGAGTACACGGTCTGGTAGCGGTCCGGATCTGCGAGCAGGTGGTGGATGTACGGCGGCAGCGGCATCGAGCCCGCACGGGACACCACTGAGGGGTCGAGCAGGCGGACCCGCCGGGTCCCGGGCCCGTCCGGGCCGGGGTCGATCGGCTCCCCGACCTCCACCACGGGCGCGCCGGCGCCGTGCTCGACGAGCAGCGTCCCCGGCGGTAGGCGCCGTCCGGGCCGCACCAGGGCGGCCCACTCGGTCACCCCGTCGACGGCCGACGGCCCGAGCGGCTCGACCAGCAGCACCTCGGCCCGTCCGCCGCTGCCCTTGGACAGGCGCAGCCGGGCGGCCAGCACCCGGGTGTCGTTGACCACCACCACGTCACCGGGCCCGAGCAGTCCGGGAAGGTCGGCCATGGTGCCGTCGCCGGGCGGAGGCACGCAGTCGGTGCCGTCGGCGAGGCCGGGGCCGATCAGCAGGCGGGCCGCGCTCCTCGGCTCGACCGGCTCCTGGGCGATGGCCGACTCGGGCAGGCTGTAGTCGTAGGCCGACATCGGGGTGCCCGCCGAGACGTCGTGCACCGTGGGGTCTGACGTGCCGGACACGCCCCCATGGTGCCAGACGCCACCGACCGGACCGCCCGCGGCATGCCCAAGGGAGGCCGGCCGGTCGCCGCCCCGGGCCACTCAGAGCAGCGTGGCATCCATCGGCGGCAGACCGAGATGGGCCCAGGCCCGCGGTCCGGCCATCCGGCCCCGGCTGGTCCGCTGGAGCAGGCCCTGCTGGAGCAGATAGGGCTCGTACGCGTCCTCGATGGTGTCGGTCTCCTCGCCGATGCACTGGGCGAGCGTGGTGAGGCCCACCGGTCGGCCCGAGAACCGCCGGCACAGCACGTCGAGGATGGCCCGGTCGACCTTGTCGAGCCCGAGCTCGTCGACGCCGAACACGTCGAGGCCGGCGACTGCCGCGTCCCCGGTGATGGTGCCCTCGGCCCGGACCTCGACGTAGTCGCGCACCCGGCGCAGGAGGCGGTTGGCGATGCGGGGCGTACCTCGGGACCGTTCGGCGATCCGCCGGGCCCCGTCGGGGTCGATCGGCACGCCGAGGATCCCCGCGGAGCGCAGCACGATGGCCTCGAGCTCGACCGGGTCGTACAGGTCGAGCCGGCCGACGAACCCGAACCGGTCCCGCAGCGGGCCCGCAACCAGACCGGTACGCGTCGTGGCCCCGACCAGGGTGAAGCGGGGCAGGTCGAGGCGGATGCTGCGGGCCGTCGGCCCCTTGCCGATCAGGATGTCGAGCTTGAAGTCCTCCATGGCCGGATAGAGGATCTCCTCGACCGACCGGTGCATCCGGTGGATCTCGTCGATGAAGAGGACGTCGCCTTCCTGCAGGTCGGTCAGGAGCGCGGCCAGGTCACCCGAGCGGACCAGCACGGGTCCGGAGGTGACCCGCAGCCCCACTCCCAGTTCGGCGGCGACGATCCCGGCGAGCGAGGTCTTGCCCAATCCCGGCGGTCCGGCAAAGAGGAGGTGGTCGGCGGGCTGGTCGCGCTTCAGGGCCGCCTCGATGACGATCCGGAGGTGCTCGGTCAGCTGTCCCTGGCCCACGAACTCCGCCAGGGCCCGTGGTCGGAGCCCTGCCTCGTCCGCCTCCTCGGCCGGCGCGGCCACCGGGTCGACCGGGCGCTGCGGGTCGCGCTCCACCCCGGCGTCGACGCCTTGACCGGCCAGCACCTCCTTGCGGGCGTCCGGGGTCAACGGTTGCGCACCAGCTCGCGCAAGGCGGCGCGGACCATGTCCTCGACCGGCACATCGGCCTCGACGCCGTCGAGGGCGCCGGCGATCTCGTCGGGGCCGTAGCCGAGCTCGGCCAGGGCGGCGCGCGCCTCGCCCTTGGCCGAGCCGTGGGTGGACGGCACGGACGACCCACCGTCGAGGGTGGGCAGGTCGAGACGGGCCTTCAGCTCGAGCAGCAGTCGGGCGGCGGTCTTCTTGCCGACGCCGGGCACCAGGCAGAGGGTCTCGACATCGTCCTCGAGCACGGCGGTCGACAGTGCAGCGGGCGACAGGGCCGACAGGATGGCCAGCGCCAGCGACGGCCCCACCCCGTGGGCCCCGAGCAGGGCCTCGAAGCAGCGGCGCTCGTCGGCGTGGGCGAAGCCGTAGAGCACGATGGCGTCCTCGCGCACGTGGGTGTGCACGTGGAGGAAGACTTCGGAACCCGGCGCTCCCAGTCCGGCCAGCACGTTGGCCGGCACCGACGCCCGGTAGCCGACACCGTGGACCTCGACGATCACCTCGCCGGTCGAGGGACGGTCGAGCAGGGTGCCCCGCAGCGACCCGATCACCCGGCGGCCTTGCGTGTCGTCGGGTCCGGCGCCACGCCCGTCGCGGCCGTCGCCGCGTCGACGGCACGCCGCAGCCCCTGCGCCGTCAGGTGGCAGGCGGCCAGCGCCAGTGCGTCGGCAACGTCGGGCGGACGGGGCGGTTCGGGCAGGCCGAGCACCGAGGCCACCATGCGCTGCACCTGGTCCTTGGTGGCACCCCCGTAGCCGACGAGCGCCTGCTTTACCTCGTTCGCCGTGTACTGGGCGACCTCGCACCCGGCCTCGGCTGCGGCAACGAGCGCCACACCGGCCGCCTGCCCGGTGGCCATGGCCGTACGGGCGTTCACCTGGAAGAAGACCCGCTCGACCACCACGGCGTCCGGACGGAACTCGGCGACGAGCGCCCGGAGCTCGTCGGACAGCGTGCGCAGCCGGTCGGGAAGCGGCATGGTCGGTGGCGACGAGATGACGCCCCCGGCCACCGCGGCCAGGGAGCCGCCTCTCCGGGTCACCACGCCGTAGCCACAGCGCGACAGTCCGGGGTCGATCCCGAGGACGAACATGCGTTCGATCGTAGCCGGGGTCGTGGCGGCACGCGGTGATCCCCCGCGGACGGGCGGTGGTCCCCCGTGCGTCCGGGGCGGTCAGCCCTCGTAGGCCGCCATGATCTCGTCGGGGATGTCGAAGTTGGCGTAGACGTTCTGGACGTCGTCGTGGTCGTCGAGCGCCTCGAGCAACCGCAGCACCCGCTTGGCCTCGGCCTCGGTCGCCACCTCGACGGTCGACGTCGGGTGCATGGTCAGCTCGGGCGCACCGGGCTCCAGCCCGGCCTCCTCCAGCGCGGTGCGCACCGCCATCAGGTCGTTCGGGTCGCTCGTGACCAGCCACCGCTCGCCCTCGTCGGCCAGGTCCTCGGCGCCGGCCTCCATGGCGACCTCCAGGATGCGTTCCTCGTCGTGGGCCCGCGGCACGGCGATGGCGCCCTTGCGCTCGAACTGCCAACTGACCGAGCCGGGTTCGGCCATGGCCCCACCGCTCTTGGAGAAGAGGTTGCGGATTTCCGCTCCCGTCCGGTTCCGGTTGTCCGACAGGCACTCGACGATGACGGCCACGCCGTCCGGGGCATAGCCCTCGTAGGCGATGGACTCGTAGCGCACGCCCTCGAGTTCGCCCGAACCGCGCTTGATGGCCCGCTCGATGGTGTCGAGCGGCACCGAGGCCTCCCGGGCCTTCGTGTACATGGTGCGCAGGCTGGCGTTGGCGGTCATGTCACTGCCGCCTTCACGGGCCGCCACCTCGATCTGGCGGATGAGCTTGGCGAACACCTTGGCCCGGGCCGCGTCCTTGGCACCCTTCTGGTGCTTGGTGGTCGCCCACTTGGAGTGTCCCGACATGCCTTAGCGCCTCTCCTCTTTCATCATCTCCACGAACAGCCGTTGCAGCCTACGGTCCGCGGTGAGCTCCGGATGGAAGGACGCCACGAGGACCGTCCCCTGCCGGCACACGACCGGGCGGTCAGGTGCCCCTCCCTCGCCCGGCAGCGTAGCCAGGACCTCAACCCCGGGGCCGGCCGCCTCGACGACCGGGGCCCGGATGAAGACCGCGGGGAGCGGCTCGTCGCCCAGGACCGGGACGTCGACCGTCCCCTCGAACGAGGCGACCTGGCGCCCGTAGCCGTTGCGGCGGATGGTCAGGTCGATCACTCCGAAGTTGAGCTGGTCGTCCCGACCGTCGAGCACCGTGGTGGCCAGGAGGATCATCCCGGCGCACGTGCCGAACGCCGGCAGTCCGGCGTCCAGGGCCTCGGCCAGCGGGCCGGCCAGGCCGGCCGAACCGAGCAGGAGCGACAGGGTCGTCGACTCACCACCGGGCACCACCAGGCCGGTCAGTCCGTCGAGGTCGTCCGGGCGCCGCACCTCGGTGACGGGCTCGCCCAGGTCGGCAAAGGCGGAGGCGTGCTCGCGGACGCCGCCCTGCAGGGCGAGGACCCCGATGCTCAACGGACCGCGGCCCGGCCGGGTCCGGCGGAGGTGCTGCTACCAGCCACGGTCGGCCAGGTGCACGTCGAGCGTGCCGATCTCCTGGCCCGGCATGGCGTCGCCCAGGCCGGTCGAGACCTTGGCCACCAACTCGGCGTCCGTGTAGTGGGCGGTGGCCTCGACCACGGCGCGGGCCATGAGCGACGGGTTGGAGCTCTTGAAGATGCCCGAGCCGACGAACACGGCCTCGGCGCCGAGCTGCATCACGAGCGAGGCGTCGGCGGGGGTGGCGATGCCACCGGCGCAGAACAGCGGGACGGGCAGGCGGCCGGTGGTGGCGATCTCCTGGACCAGTCCGATCGGGGCGACGAGCTCCTTTGCCCACCCGTAGAGCTCGGCCGAGTCGGCTTCGGTGATCTTGCGGATGTCGCCCAGGATGGAGCGGAGGTGGCGGACGGCCTCGACGATGTTGCCGGTGCCGGCCTCGCCCTTCGAACGGATCATGGCCGCGCCCTCGGAGATCCGACGGAGGGCCTCGCCCAGGTTGGTGGCGCCGCACACGAAGGGGACCCCGTAGGCCCACTTGTCGATGTGGTGCGCCTCGTCGGCCGGAGTGAGGACCTCGCTCTCGTCGATGAAGTCCACCCCGAGCGCGGCCAGCACCTGGGCCTCGGCGAAGTGGCCGATGCGGGCCTTCGCCATCACGGGGACGGTCACCGCCGCCTTGATCCCCTCGATCATGGCCGGGTCGCTCATCCGGGCCACCCCGCCGTCACGGCGGATGTCCGAGGGCACCCGCTCGAGGGCCATGACGGCCACCGCGCCGGCGTCCTCGGCCACCTTCGCCTGCTCTGCGTCGACCACGTCCATGATCACGCCGCCACGCAGCATTTCGGCGAGGCCCCGCTTGACGGTGAACGTGCCGGTCGGACGGTCGGTGCTGGACGAGTCGGTCATGTGAGCATTCTATCCGTGGCCGTGACCTGGCCCTCCGCCACCCCGGGCCGCCCCCGGGGACCGCAGACCGGGGACCTGGCGCGTTCGCCTCGGGGCGCGACCACGGCCGCCCCCGGAGGGGCGGCCGTGCCGGGTGCTGCGTGCTGCTCGGGGGAGCTCAGGCCTGGAACGTGGCCTCGGCCTCGATGTCGATGTCGACCTTCTTGCCGACCACCACACCGCCGGCCTCCATGACGCCGTTGAACGAGACGCCGAAGTCCTCCCGCTCGATGCTGGTCTTGGCGCTGAAGCCCACCCGGTGCATGCCGTACGGGTCCTGCACGACACCCTCGAGGGTGGCGTCCAGGGTCACCTGCTTGGTGACGCCGCGGATGGTGAGGTCGCCGTCCACGTTCCACTCGCTGGCGCTGATCGGCCGGATGGCCGTGCTGGTGAACGTCCAGGTCGGGTGGTTCTCCACGTCGAAGAAGTCATTGGTGCGGAGGTGGTTGTCACGGTTCTCGTCGTGCGTGTCGACGCTGCCCGCCTGGATGGTCACCGACACCTTGGAGTCGACCGGGTTCTCGGCCAGCTCGAGCGTGCCTGCGAAGTCCTTGAAGTCGCCACGGACCTTGGACACGGCCATGTGGCGTACGGCGAACCCGAGCCGGGTGTGCGACGTGTCGATGGCGAACGTCCCCACGGCCGGGTACTCGACCCCCTGGACGGTCCTGCTGGAAACGGTGGTCTCAGTCATGTCTGCTCCTTAAGGTCTTGCGGATGGGTGCTGGATTGGGGGCGCCGGCCCCCGGATGAGGACGCCGACTTGTTTGTACAAACAACTATAGCACTGGTATTTGCCCTCGCAACTACCTTTCCCGACCGATAGACTGCGTCCATGGCGACATCCACAACCTCCGAGTCCGTCGACGAGCGCCTCACCACCGTCGGTCTGCTGTTCGAGTCGGCCGCCGGCCTCCGGCGCCTGTTCAGCCGCCAGCTCGAGGATGCGGGCGCCAATACCCAGCAGTCCTTCGACATCCTGATCCGGCTGGCCCGCAGCGAGGGGACGGAGCTGCGCATGAGCGAGCTGGCCGCCCAGGCGTCCTTGACCCCGAGCGGGCTGACCCGCGCCGTGGACCGCCTGCAGGACCAGGGCCTGGTCGCCCGGCGCACCTGCCCCGAGGACCGCCGGGGCTCGTTCGCCCAGCTGACCCCGGCCGGCCGTCAGCTGATGGCCGATGCCATCCCCGTGCACGTGGCCCAGATCGACCGGGTCCTCGACGAGGTCTTCACGCCGGCCGAGGAGGCCGAGTTCTCGGCCATGCTTCGCCGACTCCGCGACTACACGCTCGAGCGGAACGCGTCGAGCGGCTGCCCGGGACTCGAGGAGTCCGCACCCACCTGCGCCGAGGTCTGACTGCTCCCCGCGACGACCGTCCCTGCCCGACCCGGGCGGGACAGCTCAGTCGAGGGCGAGGGCGGCGGCCCGGACCCGGGTGTCGTCGAGGTTCCCCTCGGGCTGCTCGCCCGACGTGGGGCCGGCCATGGGATCGACCCACAGCCAACGGGTGAGGGCGGCAACCCGTCCCGGCGCCGGGGGCCACACGGCGTCGACCATCGGCTCCCCGACCATCGTCCCGAGGGCGGAGCCGATGCCCGACGGGTAGCGGACGATGAGCGCTGCCCGCTGGTCTGCCGAGAACTCACGGCCCCGGCCGACCAGCCCGTGCACGGAGTCGACGCCGACCGGTGTGCCCCGCACGAACGCCCACGGCATGGCGACCAGTACGGCGACCGCCGACAGGACGGTGTCGTTGCGCTTGATGTGAACCAGTTCGTGGGCCAGGACGCCCTCCAGCTCCACCAGGGTGAGGGCCCGGTCGAGTCCCGACGTGACCACGAGGGTCGCCGACCTGGGGTCGCGGCCGAGTGCCAGCGCGTTGGGCACGTCGCTGTCGACGACGGCGATGGCAGGTCGATCGAGGCCCATGGTGGCGCACAGGCCGTCGACCAGGTTGTGCAGCCGGGGCCGGTCGGCCTGGTGGCTCGGGGTGGCCCCCAACGCGCCGAGCACCGTACCCGGTGCCGTGCTCCACATCCAGGCAGCACCGGCAGCGGTCACCACGACCAGGACGGCCAACGCCACCAGGGGCAGGCCGAGCACGACCAGGACGACGCCGGCCAGCAGTCCGAGCACACCGCCGGGGATCAGGCAGAGCAGAAGGGCCCGTCGGCGGTTCGCAGTCGCCGCCGCCTCTTCGGCCAGTTCGACGGTGCGGTCGACCCGGACCATCGGCGCGGGGGCAGGGGCAGGGGCCTGGCGTTCGGATCCGCCACGTGAGGAGCCGCCCCGGTTGCCGCCGCCCTGGCCGTGGCGGTTGCCGCCGCCCTGGCCCGACGGCCGGCGTCCCCCGGACGAGCGCTGCTGGCCACCGCGGCTGCCGCCGTTGCCGCCACCGCTCCGGGACTGGCCGGACCGGTTGCCACCCGAACTGCCGCCGGATCGCGCGGCACCCGAGGACGACCCGGACGAGGACGTCGCTCCCCCGCCACCCCCGCCGCCGGCACCGCTGCGCCGCCGCCGGTTGCGCGATCCCCCGGACCGGTTGCCGCCCGAACCCGTGCCGCTCGCGCTGGTGCCGCCCGCAGGCGATCCGCCACTGGGGGAGCCGGACGGGCCGGACGGTGCAGGTCGGTCGGAGGCGTCAGTCATCGTCCGAGCAGTGTACGACCGGTCACGGGCGGTCTCCGACCACCACGCGCCGGTAGAGGTCCTCGTACCGTCCGGCCAGGGACGCCATCGACCAGGCGTCCGCCCGCGCGACCCCGGCATCGAGCCAGTGCTCGCGGGTAGCGCAGTCCTCGTGGGTAGCGCAGTCCTCGTCCTGAGCGAGGGTGCCGGCATGGGCCAGGTCGCCGTCGAGCACGCCTCGCACCGCCCCCGCCAGGGCGTGGGCGTCGCCCGGCGGGACGAGCACGGCGCAACCACCGGCAGCATCCCGGTACCCGTCGATGTCGCTGGCCACCACGACCGCCCGTGCCGCCATGCCCTCGAGCAGGACCAGGCCGAACGACTCGCCGCCCAGGGCGGGAGCGACGAGCACCTCGGCCGCCAGGAGGCGCCGGACCTTCTCCTCCTCGTCCACGATCCCGAGCCAGTGCACCGAGTCCGACGGGGGGAAGCTGCGACGCAGGGCCGCCGTCTCGGGCCCGTCGCCCGCCACCCACAGGACCGGCGAGCGGCCGAGTGTGCCTGCGACCGGCCCGGCGGTGACGAACTGCCGCCAGGCAGCGAGCAGTACGGCGAGGCCCTTGCGCTCCTCGTGGCGTCCGAGGAACAGCACGGCCCGACCGGTGGTCGGCCAGGGCGCCACCGCGGTGAACCGGTCCACCTCGATCCCGTTGAACAGCACCTCGTAGGTGCCCCCGAGCGCCTGGCGGGCCGTGGACGCCGCCGCCTCCGACACCGCCACCCGGGCGGCCAGCCGGCCGGCGAACCGGCGGGCCACCGGGCCCAACAGCCGGTAGAGCACGCTTCCCCCGCTCCGGTGGAAGGTGGCGACGATCGGTGGCAGGCCGTGTGCGGCCAGGAGGGCGTAGGCCAGCCCCGGGGCGAACGGCTCGTGGACGTGGACGACATCGGGGGCCCACGCCCGCAGCTCGGCCAGCGCCCGGCGGACCGCCCCCGGCGACACCGACACCGGCGCAACCGATCCGTTGGCCCGTAGCGCGGTCGAGTGCCCGGTGGTCACCAGTTCCACCCCGTCGGGCGGGACGACCGACCCGTCAGCCGGCGCGAAGACGGCGACGGCATGGCCGCGGGCGGTCAACGTGCGGGCGAGGCCGAGTACCTGGCCCTGTACGCCGCCCGGCCGCGACAGGCTGTACGGGCACACGAGGGCGACACGTAGCCGCCCGACTCCCCCGGGACCTCCCTCCACTCCCGGGTCAGTCCGCCATGGAGCGGCGCTGTCGGCGCCGGCTCCACTTGACGCCGTACATGGCGTCGTCGGCCAGGCTGAGCAACTTGGACGGGTCGGTGTCCGGGTCGTCCACGAACACGCCGCCGACCGACGCCTCGGCGACCAGCGTCCGGCCCTCGATGCGATAGGGGCGGGCCAGCGCCGCCGAGATCCGCCTCGAGATCCGGAGCATCTCCTGCTCGCCGCTCTCGATCTTGCACACCACGACGAACTCGTCGCCTCCCAGGCGTGCCACCGTGTCGGTCGGCCGCACGATGGCGGACAGTCGACGGGCCACCGCCACCAGGAGGTCGTCGCCCGTGTCGTGGCCGAACTCGTCGTTCACGTTCTTGAAGTCGTCGAGGTCGAGCAGGTACACGGCGATCCCCGGGTGCTCGGGATGGGCCCGGGAACCGTCGGGGCCGACGGCGATGCCGTCGTCCGACCAGGGGTCCAGGTCGCCGAGACCGTCCACCGCCTCGCGCATGCGGACGGCCAGAAGGGTGCGGTTGGCCAACCCGGTGAGCGGGTCGTGGTGTGCCAGGTCGGCCAGACGCTCCTCGTTGCGCTTCTGCTCGGTCACGTCGTGCAACGCGACCACGGCACCGAGCTTCCATCCGTCCTCGTCGACCAGAGCCTGGCCGTTGACGCTCACCTTGCGGGGCTCGCCTTCGCGGGGGTCCAGGATGATCTCGACGTTGTGGAGGCGTTCGCCCCCCATGGCCAGCAGGAGCGGGTTCTCCTCGTGTTCGATCGGCGTGCCGTCGGGTCGCCGGAGCATGCGGCTCGAGGGAACGCGCCCAACCGGCTCGACCGTCGGGTCGAGGCCGTGGAGTCGGCGGGCGGCGGGATTGAAGATCGTCATCCTGCCCTCGGCGTCACACGCCACGATCCCCTCGTCGAGGGTGTCGAGCAGGACGCGCAGGAACTCCTCCTCCTGACGGAGCGCGTAGGCGGCCCGCCGGGACTCGGTGATGTCGCCGAACGAGCCGACCGCCCCCACGACGTATCCGTCGGGCCCGAAGATGGGCTGAGCGTTGACCCGCACCCACTCGGCGGCCACGCCACCCGTGCGGTGCCCGACGACGGTGCCGACGACGCGGCGCCCGTGCCGCAGGGCCGTCAGCACAGGGTCGTCGTCGAAGTCGAGGTCCTTGCCGGTCTCGTCGAACACCTCGACCCCGCGCCGGCGGACCGAGGCGAGCAACTCGGCGTAGTCGCGGCCGAGGAGGCGGACCCGGGGCGAGCGGAACATCACCTCGAAGGCCTCGTTCATACGAACGATCCGCCCGTCGACGTCGACCATGAGGATCCCGTCGGCCAAGGACTCGATGAGGGCGTCCTGGCGGCGGTCGACTTCGCCGGCCCGCTGCTCCAGGACCTTGCGCGCCGTGATGTCGCGCAGCACCACCACGACGCCGCCCATCGGGTCGCCCAGATGGTTGGCGGCGGTCAGCTCCAGGTCGAATGTGCGCCCGTCCGTCCGCGCGGTGCGCACCTCGAGTGCGACCGACAGCCGTCGCCGGGCGACCAGGTCGTCGAAGAGGGCGCGGACGCCCGGTGCGCTCTCGTCGTCGAACACCTCGAAGGCAACCCGTCCGACGACGTCGCGCACGTCGGCACCGAAGAGCCGCTCCGCCGACGCGCTGACGTACACGAACCGCCCCTCGGCGGAGACCACGGCGACCACGTCGGCCTCGTGCAGGGCCGTCGTCCGCAGGCGTGGGGCCGTGCCGAACGGGAGCACCGGATGACCGTCGGGGGCCGGCCCGGGCACGCGCCCGTCCGACCGGACGCGCGTGCCGTTGCCCTTGCCGTTGCCGTTGCCGTTGACCCGACCGTCGGCGTCCGGGGCGTACGCGTCGAGGTCGAGTTCGGGCACCGGGAGCGAGCGAGTCTGGCCGGGGGCGGCCGGACGGCTGGCCTCCGCCGCGTCGCGCTCCAGGCGACGGGCCCGACGCGTGCGGGGGACCCAGCTCATGCCACCGCCTCGCTCACCGGGTCGGCGGCCAGCGGCACCAACCGGTCGTCCGCGACAGCGGGGCGGTCGGCCAGCCACAAGGGCTGGAAGACGTGCCACTGATCGGGCGCGCGCCGGATCAGGCCCTCCAGACGGCCGGCGATCTCCTGGGTCAACCGGGCGACGTCAACCCGCAGCCCGCCGGTGCGCGTGGTGTCGAGGGGCGCCTCGACCAGTGCCCGGTGCTGACGCCCCGGGCCGCTGTACACGGCGCCGGTGCACAGGGTGGCGCCGGTTCGCAGGGCGAGGGTGGCCGGGCCCGCCGGCATCGTCGTCCGCTCGCCGAAGAACTCGACCTCGATGCCTGTGCCCTCGATGTCCCGATCGCACAGGAGCCCGACCAGTCTGCCGGCCCGCAGCGTCGCCAGCAGCGTGCCGCCCGAGTGCCGGTCGAGGGGCACGATCGTGAGCCCCATGGCCGCCCGCTGCTCCACGAAGTAGTCGAACAGCTCGGGTGGCTCGACTCGCTCGGCCACGGCCGTCATCGGAAGCCCCTGGGTGGCCAGGAAGGCGCCCCCGTACTCCCAACTGCCGACATGGGGCAGCGCCAGGATGCAGCCGGTGCCCGACGCCGCGGCGTCGTGGAGGTGGTGCAACCCCTCCACCTGGACATGCTGGGCCACCGTCTCGGGCGTGATCCCGGGCAGGCGGGCCCCCTCGACCCAGTAGCGGGCGTACTCGCGGAACGCCCGGCGGGCCCAGCGATCGAGCAGGACGGCGTCGTCGCCGTCCGCCCCCAGGACCCTGGCGAGATTGGCCGTGACCTGGGCGCGTTGACCGCGTCGGACGTGGAAGAGCACCTCGCCCACCAGGTTGCCGAGCCCCATGGCCACGGGCTCGGGGAGCGCGGCGATACCACGGGCGAGCGTCGTGTAGGTCCGAAACTGTGCCTGCCCCCTGTCCACCGGTCGTCAGCCCCTGCCGACGTTGGTGTTCGGCTCAGCCATGGCGGCGGCCGGCACGCTGGCGGGTCCCGGTTCGGGCCTGACGGGCCCTCCAGGTCCTGCCGGACCGACTCGAGAGCTCACCCTGGCGGCGGGCACGCCAGCGCGACGCCGACATGGCACCGGTGCGGCCGGACGAGCGGGCCGCGCTGCGGCTGGACACCCGGACGCCGCTGCGGGTCCGCCGTTCCCGGCGGGCCGTGCTCGATGCGGGGGCTTCGGCGAGGCGCCACACCTTGGCGAAGCGCCCGGCGGCGGTCAGCGTGGTGAGGACGAGCATCACCCAGAGGACCGGCACGAGGAAGGCCGCCGACAAGAACGCGATGCCCAGCAGGATCATCCGCTCGGCCCGTTCCATCAGCCCGCCCTTCGCCGAGATCCCGAGGGACTCGGCCTTCGCACGCTGGTACGAGACGAGCGACGTCACGGCGAGGACGGCGAACGGCAGCATCACCAGGTGCCCGGGGTGGGTGGACGCGAGATACCACGCGATACCACCGAGGATCAGGGCGTCCGCCACACGGTCGGTGACCGAGTCGAAGAAGGCACCGCGGATCGAAGACGTGCCCGAGGCCTTGGCGACCGGACCGTCGAGCAGGTCGTGCATGCCGGTCAGGATCAGCAGCACGATGGCCAGGTGGAGGTGCCCGGTGGCGACCGCCAGCGCCGTGGCCGCCGCCGAGACGAGGCCGGTGGCCGTCAACACGTCGGCAGAGACGCCGATCTGCTGCAGTTTGCGACCGACCGGCCCGGTCCCCCGGTCCACCGTGTCGCGCCATCGCCCGTCGAACATGCACGCTCCTTGAGAGGTTCCGCCTCAAGACTACCACCTGCTAACTCCAGGAAGCGGTTGCACCCGGAGCGGCGAACTCCCTGGTCAGGAGGGTCGTGCGCAGGCGCTCAGAGGGCGAGGGGGCGGATGGGGGCCATGATCAGGTCCGGGTCCGAGCGCCAGTCGACGCCGGGCACGTCGATATACAGTTCGACTTCGTTGCCGTCGGGGTCGAGGATGTACAAGCTGTGGGTCACCGTGTGGTCGCTGGCGCCGACGATGGTGACGCCGGACTCCTGCAGCCGGGCCACCATGGTCCGCAGCTCGTCGTCGGAGTCCCCCACCTTCAGCCCGAAGTGGTACAGGCCGAGCCGGCGGCCGGCGGGCACGGACATGGCGTCCTCGCCGACCTCGATCAGCAGCAGCTCGTGGTGGGTCCGCCCCGACGAGAACGCCGCGGCCGGGATCCCGAGCGTGACCGGAAAGGCCACGTCCCACCCGAGCACGTCACGGTAGAACGCCGCCGACCGTTCCAGGTCGCGCACGTACAGCACCAGGTGCCCCAGTTCCATCACCGGCATGTCGTCCTCCTCGTCGCCGTGGTGTGCTTCCGCGTCGCAGGTCGTTCGTTCGGCTCTGCACAACCGATCGTTCCCACAATGACTCCGATTCCACTACAGCGCACGGTTGTGCCGGGACACGTTCCCCGGTCCATCACGTTCCGCCGGCACGCACCCCGCCGGATCCGACGGCGGCTGGGTCCGCGCTCACCCGGCGGCGCCCGTGGGCCAGACGGCGCTGAGTCGCTCCCAGCTCGAGGCGAGGGTCTCGGGCAGGACCCGGGTGTCGGCCACCGCCGTCATGAAGTTGGTGTCGCCCCGCCAGCGGGGCACGGCGTGGAGGTGCAGGTGTCGCGGGATCCCCGCCCCCGCCGCCTCGCCGAGGTTCGCCCCGAGGTTGACCCCTTCCGGCCGGTACGCCGCCTCGAGGGCGGCGACACCGGTGCGGGTGGCCGACCACAGCTCGGTGGCCTCCTCGTCGGTCAGCGCGCCCAGCGCGCCCACGTGGCGCAGGGGGACGGCCATCAGGTGCCCGCTGGCGTACGGATAGGCGTTGAGCACCACCAGGACCGTGCGACCGACCCACAGGACCCCGGTGGACGCCGACGGCGGTCCGCTGGCCGCGATCCGACAGAAGACGCAGTGGTCCGGGTCGTCGGTCGACTTCGCGACCGGGGTCGGCCCGAGGTCGTGTGGGTCGCCGGTGGCCCCGGCAACATAGGCCGAGCGCCAACCGGCCCACATCCGCTCCAGGCTCACCGGTGGGCCCCGGTCATGCGTCGGCGACCGGCTCGGGAACGATCCGCTCGTCGATCTCGCGCTGCAGCGCCGCGGTGAAGTCGACGAGGGGCACGCCGCGCTCGGGGCGCTCGCCCCCCCGCCGGTTCACCCCGACGGTGCCTGCCGCCACATCGTCGTCGCCGACGACGAGAATGTAGGGCAGCTTCTCGAGCTTGGCCCGTCGGATCCGGGCGTTGAGTGGCTCGTCTGCAGGATCGACGCTGACTCGCACGCCTCGGCCGCGCAGGCCGGCGGCCACCTCCTCGGCATAGCCCTGGTGGTCGTTCCGGACGCCGAGGACGCGCACCTGCTCGGGCGACAGCCACGCCGGCAGGGCGCCGGCGTAGTGCTCGACAAGAATGGCGAAGAACCGCTCGATCGAACCGAACAGCGCCCGGTGCAACATGATCGGCCGGTGACGGGCATTGTCGGCCCCGACGTACTCGAGCCCGAAGCGCTCCGGGTGGTTGAAGTCGCACTGGATGGTGCTCAGCTGCCACGTCCGACCGATGGCGTCGCGGACGTCGATGTCGATCTTCGGGCCGTAGAAGGCGGCGTCGCCCTCCTTGGTCTCGTACGGCAGGCCACTGTGGTCGAGGGCGAGGCGCAGCGCGTCGGTCGCCTTGTCCCAGATCTCGTCACTGCCGACGTACTTGTCGGGGTCCTTGGTCGACAGGTTGGCGGTGAACTCGGTGAACCCGAAGGCGGTCAGCACACTCATCACGAAGTCGAGCAGCGAGCCGATCTCCTCCTGGAGCTGGTCCTCGGTGCAGTAGATGTGGCTGTCGTCCTGGGTGAAGCCCCGGATCCGCATGAGGCCGTGGAGGGTGCCGGCCCGCTCGTACCGGTACACCGTGCCGAGCTCGAACAGCCGGAGCGGCAGCTCGCGGTAGCTCCGCTGGCGGCTGGCGTAGATCAGGCAGTGGATCGGGCAGTTCATGGGCTTCGGGTAGTACGTCCCGTTGTCCATCTCCATGGGCGGGTACATCCCGTCCTTGTAGAAGCCCAGGTGGCCAGAGGTCTCGAACAGGTTGGCGTTGGCCAGGTGCGGGGTCACGACGAACTCGTACCCGCCGGCGGCGTGCCGCTCGCGGCTGTAGTCCTCCATCAGTTTGCGGACGATGCCGCCCTTCGGGTGCCACACCGCCAGCCCGCCGCCGAGCTCGTGGGGAAAGCTGAACAGGTCGAGCTCGACGCCGAGCTTCCGGTGGTCGCGCTTTTCCGCTTCGGCCAGGCGGTGCAGGTGCTCGGCGACGGCCTCGTCGGTCTCCCACGCCGTGCCGTACACGCGCTGCAGCTGCTGGCGCTTCTCGTCACCCCGCCAATAGGCGCCGGCCACCCGCATCAGGGCGAAATGGCCGAGGGCGCCGGTCGAGGGCACATGGGGCCCGCGGCACAGGTCGGTGAAGGCCGGCGAATTCCAGTACGTCGACACCCCGTGTTCGCCCGCTCCCTCGGCCGCCACGTCCACCTCGTCCTGGCCGGCCCCGACGGCCTCGATGATCTCGCGCTTGAACGGCTGGTCGCCGAAGAGCTCGAGGCCCTCGGCGATGGAGTGCTCGTGGCGGACGAACGGCTGGTCCTCGGCCATGATGGCGCGCATCTCCGTGGCGATCCGGTCCAGGTCGTCGTCGGTGAAGTGGACCCCGCCGGGCAGCTCGAAGTCGTAGTAGAAGCCGTCCTCGATGACCGGGCCGATGGCGAAGTGGGCGCCCGGCCACAGTCGCAGCACTGCCTGGGCCAGTACGTGGGCCGTCGAGTGGCGCAGGATCTCACGGCCGAGCGGCGTGGTGGCCGTCACCACGGTCACCTCGGCGCCGTCCGGCAGGGTGCGCGACAGGTCGACCGGCTCCCCGTCGAATGTGGCCGCCACGGCCGCCTTGGCCAGGCGGGGGCCGATCGACTGGGCGAACTGCAGGGCCGAGGTGCCCGGCTCGAACTCCTTGGTGCTGCCGTCGGGGAGTCGGACGGTGACGCCTGCCATGGGTGGTGCCTTTCGTTGACGCAGTAGGTGGACGCAGTCGGTTGACGCCGAGCCGTGGACGGTGCCGGCCCCGGGCGCCGCAGCCGGGCCTCGGCCCGACGGGCCTACCGTGGCGGAACGTCCCGCCTACAGGGTAACGCCCAGCAGTGAGGCCCCCTGGACCACGGATCGGCCGAGGGTGGCCTCGTCGTCGAGGGCGGCCAGGGCGCCGGGCGTGTCGAGGTCGTCGTCGAGGAACCCACGTACCCGCCAGAGCCCGTCCTCGTCCGACCCGAGAAGTGCCGTCGGCCCGTCCGGGTCGGCGGGTCCGCTCACGGCGCGCCAGGCGGCCAGACGGGAAGCGGCGTCGAGGAGGTCCTGGTGCGACCACTCCCAGTCGGGGCGGTAGTGGTGCGACAGCAGGGCGAGCCGGACCACGGCGGGCTCCCACGCCTGCAGCAGGTCGCCGACGAACACGAGGTTGCCGAGCGACTTGGACATCTTGGTGCCGTCCAGGCCCACCAGGCCGACATGGAGCCACTGGCGCACGAACGGGGCCCCGGTGGCCGCCTCGGACTGCGCTGTCTCACATTCGTGGTGGGGGAAGACCAGGTCGCGCCCCCCGCCGTGGACGTCGATGGTCTCGCCAAGCTCGCGCAGCACCAGCGCCGAGCACTCGATATGCCAACCGGGCCGGCCTGGGCCCCAGCGCGACTCCCACGACGGCTCGTCGGACAGGGATGGCTGCCACAGCACGAAGTCGAGCGGATTGCGCTTGTTCGGGTCGTTCGGGTTGCCGCCATGCTCGGCGGCCATGGCCAGCATGGTGGAGTGGTCGAAGTGGCTCACCTCGCCGAAGCGGGGGAACGTGGTGACATCGAAGTAGACGGCACCGGCCGCCTGGTAGGCGTTGCCGGAGTCGAGCACGGCGCCGATCAGGGTCAGGATCTCGGCGATTGCCGAGGTCGCCCGGGGCTCGGACCACGCCGGAATCAGACCGAGCGCGTCCATGTCCCGGTCGAACCGGGCGATCTCCTCTGCCGCCAGGTCGAGGTAGTGGACCCCGAGCTCACGCGCTTTGCGGAGGATGTCGTCGTCGACGTCGGTGACGTTGCGGACGCACCGCGTCTCGTGGCCGAGGTCGCGCAGCCGTCGCTGGAGGATGTCGAAGGTGAGGTACACCTGGGCGTGGCCGAGGTGCGCCGAGTCGTACGGGGTGATCCCGCACGAGTAGAGCGTTACCGTCTCACCGGGCTCGAACGGGACGACCGCCCGTCGGGCGGTGTCGTAGAGATGGATCACGCGACGACGGTCCGGTCGCTCACGCCTCGGGGAACCCGGCCAACTGCACCGCGGCGTGGACCTTGTGGCGGATGTTCACGGTGATGAGCACCGCCGTGAACGCCTCGATGGCCGCCGCCTGGGACAGGCTCCCGGCGTCGATCCCCCGGAGGCCCTCGATCCGGTCGACCAGCGCCACCGTGGCCTCGCTCGCCTCGGCGTGGTCCGAACAGACCAGGACGTCGGCCGCCATGGGCGCGTCCAACTTCTCCATCTCCGAGGCGGGCAGGTGGTGGAACGACGCCGACACCAGCGACTTGGGGAGTACGGCCTGCAGGGTGGCGGCCACCGACCCCCGGGGGGGCACCAGCGCCAGGAACTCCTTGCCCTCCTTGACCAGCGCGTTCGCCATCGAGACCACGACCTTGCCGGCTAGCGCGTCGGCCAGCGGCTTGACCGTGGCCACGGCGCCGTCCCACGGGGTGGCCATGACCACCAGGTCGGCGCTCGCACAGTGCTCGTTGGACGCCCCGGTGATGGCGAGCGCCCGATGGGGCCAGGCATCGACCAGTCCCGCGGCCACTCCTGCGGCGCGCTCGGCGTCACGTGACCCGAGGACCACGACATCGCCGGCAGCGGCCAGGCGAACGGCCAGTCCCCGTCCGGCAGGGCCCGTTCCACCAAGGATTCCGATTCGCATGGCCGCTACCCTACGCGCACCACCCCCTGACCCCGACACAGCGGCTCCGCCCCACTCCCTGGTGCCACAGGTGTCGCCACCCCCGGCCGGCGCCGGCAGTACCCTGTCGGCGCATGGGACTCCTCGACGGCAAGCGCATCCTCGTGACCGGCGTGCTGACCGACGCCTCGCTCGCCTTCGCCGTGGCCCGGACGGCCCAGCAGGAAGGTGCCGAGGTCGTGCTGAGCGGTGCCGGGCGGGGTCTGTCGCTCACCCGCCGCACGTCCCGCAAGCTGCCGGTCGAGGCCGAGGTGCTCGAGATCGACGTCACCGAGCCCGCGCAGGTGGCCGCGGCGGCGGCGGCCCTCGGCGAACGGTGGGACCGCCTCGACGGCCTGGTCCACGCAATCGGCTACGCCCCGCCCGAGTGCCTCGGCGGCGACATCTTCCAGGCCGACTGGGAGCAGGTCCAGGTCGCCCTCCATGTGTCGGCGTACTCACTGAAGGCCTTGGTCGAGGCCTTCCGTCCGATGCTGGTGGCCGCGGGCGCCGACGGCCGGCCCGGCGCCTCGGTGGTCGGTCTCGACTTCGACGCCACGGTGGCATGGCCCGCCTACGACTGGATGGGCGTGTCCAAGGCCGCCCTCGAGTCATTGGCCCGGTACCTTGCACGTGACCTCGGGTCCGACCGGGTCCGGGTGAACCTGGTGGCGGCGGGGCCGGTCAAGACCATGGCGGCCAAGTCGATCCCGGGGTTCGCCGCCTTCGAGGACACCTGGGCCGAGCGGGCGCCGCTGGGCTGGGACGTGCTCGACACCGACGTCGTGGCCCGGGCCTGTCTGGCGCTGCTCTCCGAACTGCTGCCGATGACCACCGGTGAGATCCTCCACGTCGACGGCGGCGTCCACGCCATGGGCGCCTGAGCCGGCGCACCGACCCGCACCCACCCGCACCCGAACGCCTGGAGGCACCGTGCCCACCCCCGACGAGCTCCGCATGGCCATCGACCACTACGTGGAGACGATCAACGGCCGGGACCCTTCCGCCATCGCCGCCCTGTTCACCGAGGATGCCGTCCAGGCCGACCCGGCCTCGGCGCCGCCCAACGTGGGGCGCCACGCGATCGCCACGTTCTTTGCCGACGGCATCGCCGCCAGTGAGGGGTGGCACTTCCAGGCGGTCGACATCCACACCTGCGCGTCCACGGTCGCCATCGACTTCGTGATCAGCGTGTCACTCGGCGGGGGCACGATGCAGATCTCCGGCATCGAGGTGTTCGAGGCAGCCGACGACGGCCGGTTCGCGTCGGCCCATGCGTACTGGGACGACGCCGACGTCTCGTTCGCCTGATCGACCCGGACCGGCCACCAACCAGGAGCGACCCGTGACAGATGCCGCCGTCCAGATCCAGAACCTCGTCCACCGCTACGCCGAGCTGATCGACGGCGGCGACTTCGACGGCCTGGGCGCCCTGCTGGCCCGAGCCGATGTCGGCTCGGCCGACAGCCCGCTATCGCTGTCCGGCCACGACGCCGTGGTGGCGATGTTCACCTCGACGACGCGCCGCTACCCCGACGGCACGCCCCGCACCAAGCACGTCACCACCAACCTCATCATCGAGGTCGACGAAGAGGCCGGCACGGCCACCGGCCGGTCCTACTTCACGGTGCTGCAGCAGGTGCCGGCGCTCCCACTCCAACCGGTCATCGCCGGCCGGTACCGGGACGCCTTCGTCCGCGAGGACGGCGTCTGGCGCTTCGCCGAGCGGCGCTTCCTCATCGACCTGGTGGGCGACCTCAGCCAGCACCTGCTGACCGGGCTGCCCGACACCAACAGCGACAGTGACGGGGACTGAGTCGGGTCCGGCGGAGCGCGGTCGGTCCGGCCATCCTCCCTTGACCGGTGTGACCGCCCCCTCGTAGGTTCGGACGACCGGAGCCGGGCGACGACGCCCGGCGCTGACCGCAAGGGGGAGTATCGATGGGACGACTCGACGGCACGGTCGCTGTGGTGACGGGAGGTGCGTCGGGCATCGGTGCGGCCACCGCCGTCCGGCTGGCCGAGGAGGGTGCCACCGTCGCCACCATGGACGTGACCGAGGGCGTGGACTATGTCCTCGACGTGCGGGACGAGCCGGCGGTCCGCGACGCCTTTGCCGACGTGGTCGCCCGGCACGGCCGCCTCGACTCGGTCGTCCACTGTGCCGGCGTCGCCGGAGGCGGCCCGGTCCACCTCCTCGACGCCGACGAGTGGGACCGGGTCGTCGACGTCAACATGAAGGGCACCTTCATCGTCGACAAGTACGCCTCCATCCACATGCTCGCCCAGGGCAGCGGGTCCATCGTCAACATCGCCAGCATCGAGGGCATCGAGGGGACCGAGGGCGGGAGCGCCTACAACGCCTCCAAGGGCGGCGTGGTCATGCTGACCAAGTCGATGGCCATCGACTACGGGCGGCGCGGCATCCGGGTCAACTGCATCTGCCCGGGCGGCATCGACACACCGCTGCTGCGTGACGTGACCGATGCCGACGGGCTCGAGCTCTACCGCACCGCACTGCGTGACGAGCACCTCCTCGGCCGCTTCGGGCGGCCGGAGGAGATCGCCGCAGCCGCAGCCTTCCTCGCCTCCGAGGACGCGTCGTTCGTCACCGGACACGCCCTCGTCGTCGACGGCGGCTTCACCGCAGGCCTGCGGGTTGGCCTGCTCGAGCAGATCGGGCTGATGTGACCACCACGGCACTGCACGGGCCCGATGTGGCCCGCACGTTGCGGGAGCTCTCCGCCCAGGAGGCCTCGGCGTGCGAGGCCGACCGCACGATGACCGACCGCACGGTGACCGCACTCTGGGACAGCGGCCTGATGCAGCTGTTCAACCCGGTCGAGGCCGGCGGGTCGGAGCCGACGTTCGCTGAGATGATCGACACGTGGATCGAGCTGGCGTGGCAGGACGGCTCGCTGGGCTGGATCGGCATCGCCAACCTGCCGTCGGCCGCCGCCTGCGCCGCCTACCTCCCGGCCGATGGGTTCGCCGAGGTGTTCACCGACCACGGCAACCGGGTGACCGTCGGGGGCCAGTTCTTCCCGAACGGGCTCGGCGAGACCGTCGACGGCGGCTACCGGATCACCGGGGCCTGGAACTTCGGGTCGGGCACCGGGCACGCCGAGTACGTGGCCGCCGGGTTCATGCCCACGGTCGACGGTGAGCTGGTCATCGGCGACGACGGCATACCGCCGCTGCTCGTCGCCGTGATCCCCCGTGAGGAGATCACCTTCACCGACGGCTGGCACGTGCAAGGTCTGAAGGGCACCGGCAGCTACGACTACAACGTGGCCGACGTGCTCGTGCCCGAGGCGCGGACCTTCCAACTGTTCACCCGGTCCCCCGAGCGGGGCCGCTCCGCTGCGTTCCGCATGGGCCTGATCCCGATGACAGCAGCCGGGCACGCCTCGTGGGCGCTGGGCGTGGCGAAGAGCATGCTCGACGATGTGAGCGAACTGGCCATGACCAAGGTCCGGATGGGCGACGACGGGGCGCTGGCCAACCGGGCCACCTTTCAGCGCGGCCTGTCCCACCACACCGCCATGTGGAAGGCGGCCCGACTCCTCGTACTCGACGCCTTCGCCGGGGCCGAGCGGTTCGTCCTCGACGGGGGCGACCTGACCCCGACGATGCGGGCCGACCTGCGGGTCGCCGCCACCTACGCCACCGAGGCCAGCCGCGAGGTCGTCCAGTGGGCGCACCTGGCCGCCGGCACGTCGGCCATCCGCGAGGGGACGCGGCTCGAACGGGCGTTCCGGGACCTCTACACGGGCACCCAGCACGTCTTCATCGGCGAGAAGACCTACACCGACGCGGCACGGATCTACCTCGGCCTGGCCGAGGACCAGTTCGGCTTCTGACGGCGCCCCACAGGACGACGCCGCGAGCGGGTCCGGTGCGGTGCCGCCCGGAGTCTCGGTCCGGTCAGAGCTGCATGGCCTTCACCTCGAGGAACTCCTCGAGGCCGAAGGAACCGAACTCGCGACCGTTCCCCGACTGCTTGTAGCCGCCGAACGGCGCCATCGGGTTGAACGATCCCCCGTTCACCTCGACCTGACCGGTGCGGAGCTTGCGGGCGACGGCCTTTGCGTGCTCGGGGTCGCCCGACCACACGCCGCCGGCCAGCCCGTAGTCGGTGTCGTTGGCGATCTCGACCGCCTCCTCCTCCGAGTCGTAGGGCATGATCACCAGGACGGGGCCGAAGATTTCCTCACGGGCGATGGTCATGTCGCGGGTGACGCCGGAGAACACCGTCGGAGCCACGAAGAAGCCGGACTCCAGGCCCTCGGGGGACTCGGCGCCGCCGGTCACCAGCCTGGCTCCCTCGCCCAGTCCCTTGTCGATGAACATGCGCACCCGATCGCGCTGGGCGGCCGACACCAGGGGGCCGAGCCGGGTGGCCGGGTCGAACGGGTCGCCGGGGGTGAAGGACTCCGCTGCAGTGCGAGCCAGCTCCTCGGCCTCGGCCAGGCGCTCCCGCGGCACGAGCATGCGGGTCAGGGCGCTGCAGGTCTGGCCGGAGTTGAGGTAGCACTTGCCCACGCCATCGGGAACTGCGGTGGCCAGGTCGGCGTCGGGCAGGATCACGTTGGCCGACTTGCCACCGAGCTCGAGGGCCACCCGCTTGACCGTGCCCGCTGCCACCTCGGTGACCCGCTTGCCGGCCCGGGTCGAACCGGTGAAGGAGACCATGTCGACGTCCGGGTGGGCGGCGATGGCCTCGCCAACGACGGGACCGAACCCGGTGACCAGGTTGAAGACACCGGCAGGCAGGCCGACCTCGTCCATGATGTCGGCCAGCACGAAGGCGTTGAGCGGCGCCACCTCACTGGGCTTCACCACGACGGTGCAGCCGGCGGCGAGCGCCGGGGCGACCTTGGCGGCGATCTGATGGAGCGGGTAGTTCCACGGGGTGATGCAGCCGACCACCCCGATGGGCTCGCGGACGATGAGCGAGTTGCCCACCTCCTGCTCCCAGGTGAAGTCGGTCGCCACCTGAGCGGCCGTCGCGAACGAGTTGAGCGGCAGGCCGACCTGGACGAGCTGGGACAGCACCTTCGGCATGCCCACCTCGTGGGTGATGAGGTCGGCGAGGGAGTCCATGCGGGCGCCCAGGGCCTCGGCCACCTTGCTCAGGTAGGCGGTGCGCTCGGCCACCGGAAGCGCCGACCACGCCGGGAAGGCGGCCTGGGCCGCAGCGACGGCCCGGTCGACGTCGCCGGACGTCCCTTCGGGCACCGTTCCCATGACGGCTTCGGTGGTCGAATCGATGACGCTGATCGCGCCGGAGCCGTCGGAGGGCACCCAGGCCCCGTCGATGTAGAGCGAATCGCGGGTGGTCTCGTGCGTGGCCATGGTGCTCCCTTGCAGGTCGGAAATTCCGGGGACCAGTCCACTGTAGGGGCCGCGCCGAGTGGCTGCCCGGTGCCGGGCCGTGACCGGGCCGGCACCGGGCAGTCGGATGCAGGCGGTGGCGGGTTCTGATGATGATTCTCCTGATCAGTTCGTTCCGGGAAGTGGATTCGTGCATCCCGCCCCGGCCCGACGGCTGATCCCGACGTTCGGACCAGTTGCATAACGCTTCCGATATAAGTAGGTTCACCCCCGCAGCCGACGAGCAGAGCACGGATGGAGCGCATGGCCAGGACGCAGGGGGAACGGAAGGCGGAGACGCGAGCACGCCTGCTGGCCGCGGCCGCCGAGCTCTTCGCCGACCAGGGCGTCGACGCCGTGTCGGTCGACGCCGTGGCCGAGGCCGCCGGGCGCACGTCGGGCGCCGTCTATGCCCACTTCGGGTCCAAGCAGGGCCTGCTGCTCGCCCTGCTGGACTTGTGGAAGGACTCCGTACTCACCGTGCTCCTGGCCGAGGTGGCCGTGACGGACTCCCCCGCCGGCCAGCTCGGCGCCGTGTGGGCCAACGTGTCCGACACCTCCGACCGGGAATCCGCTCGGTGGCCGGTGCTCGAGCACGAGCTGTGGCTGCGCGCCGCGCGCGATCCCGAGGTGGCCGACGTCGTCCGGGTCCGCAATGCCGAGGCCCTTCGCTACAGCGCCCGGCGTATCGACGCCTGGACCTCGTCGGTCGGCGCGACCCCGGCGGCCCCGCCCGAGGAGTTGGCCGTGCTCATCAAGGCGTTGCTGACCGGGCTCGCCCTGCAGAAGCGGCTCGACCCCGACACCGTCCCCGACGACCTCGCACTCCGTGGGCTGGCCGCCCTGGTGGGCCTGCCGACCGCCGACGACCACCGCGCATCCGACCGCAGCACCTCCACCCGTCCCGACCGACCACCCAGCAACTAGGAGACCCGCCATGCACACCGAGATCTGCGACCGACTCGGCATCGAATTCCCCATCTTCGCCTTCACCCACTGCCGCGACGTCGTCGCCGCGGTCACCAACGCCGGCGGGATCGGCGTCCTCGGGGCCATCGCCTTCACCCCCGAGCAGCTCGAGGTCGAGTTGACCTGGATCGACGAGCATGTGGGCGACAAGCCGTACGGGGTCGACATCGTGATCCCCGCCAAGTACGAGGGCATGGACGAGATGGACCCCGACAAGCTCGAGGCCCAGATCCGCGGCCTGGTGCCCGCCCAGCACAAGGAGTTCGCCATGAAGATCCTGGCCGACCACGGCGTGCCGGAGATCCCGGAGGACGAGCGGACCTCCAACGGGATGATCGGCTGGACCGCGGCCCACGCCGCCGGGCTCATCGACGTCGCCCTGCGTCACCCGAACGTGAAGCTGATCGCCAACGCTCTGGGCACGCCGCCCGCAGACGTCATCGAGAAGGTGCAGGGTGCCGGCCTGCTGATCGGGGCGCTGGCTGGGTCGGTCAAGCACGCGCTCAACCACAAGGCGGCCGGGCTCGACTTCATCATCTGCCAGGGGTCCGAGGGCGGCGGCCACACCGGCGACGTCGGGAGCATCGTGCTGTGGCCCGAGGTCATCGACGCCGTCTCCCCCATCCCGGTGCTCGCCGCCGGCGGAGTCGGCAGCGGCCGGCAGATGGCCGCGGCGCTCGCCCTCGGCGCCCAGGGCGTGTGGTCGGGGACCTTGTGGCTCACCGTCGAGGAGGCCGACATCCCGCCGAAGCAGATGGAGACCTACCTGGCCGCCTCCAGCCGCGACACGGTCCGGTCCCGCTCGTTCACCGGCAAGCCGTGCCGGATGCTGCGCAACGACTGGACCGACGCGTGGGAGGCCGAGGACACGCCGGATCCGCTCCCCATGCCCCTCCAGATGATGGTGGCCATCGAGGCCGTCTCGCGCGGGCACCGCTACCCCGAGCAGGCCCGCGACGTGAACTTCAACCCCTGCGGCCAGGTGATCGGCAGGGCGACGACGGTGCGCAAGGCCAAGGACGTCGTGTTCTCGATGGTCGAGGAGTTCATCGAGGCGACCGAGCGGCTCCAGGCCGAGGTCACCGTCTGACCGGCGGCACCGGTGGGGCCCGGCGGACGGCACGTCGGGCGCCTGCCATCGGGGGCACCGGGCACCCCGGTCAACCGGGGGCGTTCGCTAGACTCCTGCGATGACCCCCGTGCTCCGGCTCCAGGACCTGCGCACCGAATTCCATCTGCGCGAGGGCTCGGTGGTGGCCGTCGACGGGGTCTCGTTCGACGTCGACGAGGGCGAGTGCGTGGGGGTCGTCGGCGAGTCCGGCTGCGGCAAGAGCACGACCGGCCTGTCGATCATGCGGCTCCTGCCCAACAACGGCCACCTGACCGGCGGCTCGGTCACACTCCTCGGACGCGACCTGGCCGCGCTCGACGAGAAGGAGATGCGCAAGGTCCGGGGTGACGAGGTCGCCCTCATCCCCCAGGACCCGATGACCTCCCTCAACCCGACGATGACGATCGGGCGCCAGATCGCGGAGGGCGTGCTGCTGCACCGCGACGTGAGCCGGGACCAGGCACGGGCCCGCGCGCTCGAGGTGCTGCGCCAGGTGGAGATGCCCCAGCCCGAGGAACGGCTCGCCCAGTACCCCCACGAGCTGTCGGGCGGACTCCGCCAGCGGGTCATGATCGCCATGGCCCTGGTGTGCGAACCGAAGCTCCTGATCGCCGACGAGCCGACCACTGCGCTCGACGTGACCATCCAGGCGCAGATCCTCGACCTCATCGACGAGCTGCGCCAACGCCTGTCGATGGCCGTCGTCCTGATCACCCATGACATGGGGGTCATCGCCGGCCGCACCGACCGGGTCGTGGTGATGTACGCGGGCAAGGTGGCCGAGGAAGCCGAGACCTTCGAGCTCTTCGGCCGTATCCGACACCCCTATTCGCAGGCCCTCCTGGCATCGGTGCCCAAGCTCGATCAGCGTCGCGACGAGCGCCTGCTCTCGATCCCCGGGCTCCCGCCCGACCTGTCCAAGGAGATCGTCGGCTGCCGGTTCGCCCCCCGTTGCCAGTTCGCCACCGACGAGTGCCGGGCCATCGAGCCCCCGCTCACCGACGACACGGCGGTCCGGGGCCCGCACGCCCACCGGTTCGCCTGCTTCCATCCGATCGCCACCGACACGGCGCCCGCCCCAGTGACCACCCCGGTGGCCGCTCCCGCCACGGCCAACCCGGTGCTCGTGGAGGACGGGCCCCCGGACCACATCCTCGAGGTGGCCGGCCTGGTCAAGGAGTTCCCGGTCATGGCCGGCGGCGTCTTCCGTCGCCAGATCGGATCGGTCAAGGCCGTCTCCGACGTGAGCTTCGCCATCCGCCGGGGCGAGACCTTCGGACTCGTGGGCGAGTCGGGTTGCGGGAAGACCACCATCGGGCGCCTCCTGGTAGCGCTGGACCGGGCCAACGCGGGGTCGATCCGCTTCGAGGGGGATGACATCGCCACCATGGGCTCGCGCGCCCTGCAGGGCCGGCGCCGCGACCTGCAGCTCATGTTCCAGGATCCCTACGCCTCCCTCGACCCGCGCATGCGCGTCGGGACGACCATCCGGGAGCCGCTCAAGGTCAACAAGGTGGGCACGGCGGACGAACAGGACCACAAGGTGGGCTCGCTCCTCGACGAGGTCGGCCTCAGCCGGGGGGCCGTCGACCGCTACCCGCACGAGTTCTCCGGTGGGCAGCGCCAGCGCATCGGCCTGGCCCGGGCGCTCGCCCTCGACCCCAAGCTGATCGTGGCCGACGAGCCCGTCTCGGCACTCGACGTGTCGATCCAGGCGCAGATCCTCAACCTGATGAAGGACCTGCAGGCGCGTCACGGCCTGACCTACCTCATGATCTCCCACGACCTGGCCGTGGTCCGGTACATGGCGGACACCATCGGGGTCATGTACCTCGGGAAGCTGGTCGAGCTCGGCCCGGCCCAGGCCGTCTACGGGAGTTCGGCCCATCACTACACCCTGGGCCTCCTGAACGCCGTGCCGGTGGCCGACGTCGAGGGCGCCCGGGCCAGGGCGACCGCCCGGGTACGGGTCCAGGGCGAGCTCCCCTCGGCGATGTTCCCGCCCACAGGGTGCCGGTTCAACTCCCGCTGCCCGGCCGCCCAGTCGGTCTGCTTCACCGAGGAGCCGCCGATGCAGACCTTCGGCGACGGCCACCTCGCCGCCTGCCACTACCCGCTCCGGACGCCGGTGACGCTGTCGGCAGCCCGCGGTTCCGCCGCCGGCTGAGCACCGGTCAGCGTTGCTGGAGTCGCACCTCGAGCGAGTCACGCAGGGCGTCGCCCACGTAGTTGAAGGCGATCACCACGAGCACGATGCAGAGGCCCACCGGGTAGATCTGCCACCAGTAGCCGTTGCCCGCCGCATTGACCCCGTTGGAGAGCATGGTGCCCCAGTCGGTCTGTGGCGACGGCACCCCCAGGCCCAGATAGCCGAGCGCCGCCAGCAGGAGGATCGAGTCGGCTACCTGGAAGGTGGCGAAGACCACGATCGTCCCCACGGCGTTGGGGATGATGTGGCGGTTGATGATGCGCCCGTTGCTTCCGCCCATCACTCGCACCGCCTGCACGTACTCGCGCGTCCGCAGGGTGAGCGTCTCCCCGCGTATGAGCCGCGCCGGCACCAGCCAGCTCACGAAGGCGATCACCAGGATGAGCAGCGTCTCCGACGAGTGGTAGATGGTGACGAGGGCGATCAGGAGGAACAGGACAGGGATCGACAGCAGGATGTCGACGACCCGCATGAGCAGTGAGTCGAGCCAGCCGCCGAAGAAACCCGAGATGGCACCGTAGAGGGTCCCGATGATCGTTGCCACGAGGGCCGAGGCGAGACCCACGATGAGCGAGGCCTGCCCGCCGAACATCAGGCGGCCGAGGATGTTGAACCCGGACTCGTCGGTCCCGAGCGGGTTGCCGTTCCCGGGCGGCGCGTTCTGCGTCGAGTTCTGGAGCGCGAGCTGCGAGTTGGTCTGGTTTGTCGGGTACAGGTGCGGCCCGAGGAAGCAGAACAGCACCATGAAGACGATCACGCCCACGCTGACGACGGCGAGCTTGTTTTCGGCGAAGACCCGGCCCATCTGACGGAGGTTCCCCCCGGCCGAGCGGGCCTCGCCGCCCTCGGGTATGGGCTCGGCGACCAGGTCCATGCCCCCGACCCGCATGGTCTCGCCGCCGCCGATCGGGATCGCCGTCTCGGCCTCGAAGTCGTTGAAGACCGGGTCCAGCCGTCCGTCGCCGTGTTCGGGCACGTCACTCACCTCCGAGGCGGATCCGAGGATCGGCCACTGCATAGAGAATGTCGGCGAGCAACGAGCCGATCACCGTGGCGATGGTGATCACCAGCGTGGTCCCGAGGACCACGGGGATGTCGTCGTTGAAGGCCGACTGCACGGTCAGGAGACCCATGCCCGGGTAGTTGAAGACGTTCTCGACGATGAGGGCACCGCTGACGATGGCGGGCAGCGACAGGCCGAGCAGGGTGAGGATCGGGATCAGCGCATTGCGCAACGCGTGGCCGTAGAGGACGCGCTGGTTGCCCGCGCCCTTGGCGCGGGCCGTGCGCACGTAGTCCTCGGCCATGGCGTCCATCATCGACGACCGCATGTAGCGACTGAACGACGCGATCGAGGTGACCGCCAGGGTCACGATCGGGAGCACGAAGGCCTGTGGCTGGGTGAACACGGCCCACGCCGACGCGTCCGACGGCGGGGCGACGGGGAACCACTTGAGGTCGAAGGCGAAGAAGATGATGAGCAGGGTCCCGACCAGGAAGTCGGGCATGGCGTAGAAGAAGAACGAGGCGCCCGTGATGGCGTAGTCGACCGGCTTGTTGCGCCGGACCACCTGGAGGATCCCGAGTGGAATGGCGATCACCAATGACAGGGCGACGGACGCAGTCACCAGGGTGAGCGTCTTCGGGAGCCGCTCCGTGATGACCTGGGTCACGCCCTGGTTGTATTTGTAGGAGTAGCCGAGGTTCCCCTGGAAGACCCCGAGGAGGTAGTGCCAGAACTGCACCCAGACCGGTTCGTTGAGACCGTTTCGCTGGTTGAACTGGAGGATGCCCTGCGGGGTGGCCTTGCTGCCGAGCACGGCGCGGGCCTCGCCGCCGGGGATGAGCTGGGCCAGCAGGAAGGTCAGCACGAGAACACCCAGGATGACGATCAGCGCCTGTCCGATCCGCCGGATGATGTACCCGATCATCAGTCCCTCGTCCTCAGTCCCTCGTCCTCAGTCCTCGGTCATCTGCAGGTGGCCTCCATGTGGGAGGACCCCCGGCCCGGATCACACTCCGGGGCCGGGGGCCCTGCCTCACTGCATTGCTGCCGGCTCGACGGGCGGCGTGCGCCCATCGTCACCCGTCAGCCGTTGAAGCGCCAGTTCTCCGGGTTGATGGCCCACAGCGGACTCTGCGGCGTGGCACCGCTGAGGCCCTTGGCGACCTCGGTCAGCGCCGTCACCGTGTTGGGCTGGAAGATGACCGGCAGCTGCTCGGCCAGGTAGTTCTCGTACTGGGTCAGCGGTGCCT